>DATENH010000093.1:0-12305 GCA_035275145.1 Steroidobacteraceae bacterium
CGTGATCGACGGGTTGTCCGACTTGCGCGAGATCTTGTCGATCTCGTCGATGTAGACGATGCCCGTCTGCGCCTTCTCGACGTCGTAGTCGCACTTCTGCAGCAGCTTCTGAATGATGTTCTCGACGTCCTCGCCGACGTAGCCGGCTTCGGTGAGCGTCGTCGCATCGGCAATCGTGAACGGGACGTTCAACAGCCGCGCCAGCGTTTCGGCGAGCAGCGTCTTGCCGCAGCCGGTCGGACCGATCAGCAGGATGTTGCTCTTGGCGAGCTCGACGTCGTCCTTCGAACGCTGTTCGCTGGTCTTCGTCTGCAGGCGCTTGTAGTGGTTGTACACGGCAACCGACAGCACCTTCTTGGCACGCTGCTGGCCGATCACGTACTCATCGAGCACCTTCTTGATCTCGTGCGGCCGCGGCAGTTTGTCGCGGGTGCGCTCGGCACGCTCTTCGAGCTCTTCGCGAATGATGTCGTTGCAGAGCTCTACACACTCGTCGCAGACGAACACCGACGGACCGGCGATGAGCTTGCGCACTTCATGCTGGCTCTTGCCGCAGAAGGAGCAGTAGAGCAGCTTGCCGTCGTCGTGTTTGCCGCGGGAATCGTCTGACATGGATGATCCTCAACAGTCAGCGCAAGCCAGTCATTTGCGAGGTGATTGGCAGCGTTGCGGGGGTATATAGCATGCGCCGCCATCAGGCTGCAAAGAAGCGGGCCGTAGCCTGTAACGCAGGCCGACGGTTACGGGAAAACCTGAGCCGTGCGAGTTACTTAGCAGGAATCGCCGACGCCTCGCCACGCCGCTCCATCACACGGTCGATGAGACCGTAAGTGACCGCTGCGTCGCCGCCCATGAAGTTGTCCCGCTCGGTGTCGCGCGCGATCTTCTCGACCGTCTGGCCGGTGTGTTTCGACAGAATCCGGTTCAGGCGGTCGCGGGTTTCGAGCACTTCGCGGGCGTGGATGTCGATATCCGACGCCTGGCCCTGAAAACCAGCGAGCGGCTGGTGAATCATCATGCGCGAGTGCGGGAGCGCCAGGCGCTTACCTTTCGTACCGCCTGCCAGCAGGATCGCGCCCATGCTCGCGGCCTGGCCCACGCACATCGTACTCACGTCCGGCTTGATGAACTGCATCGTGTCGTAGATCGACAGGCCGGCGCTGACCGAGCCGCCCGGCGAGTTGATGTACAGCGCGATGTCCTTGTCCGGATTTTCCGACTCCAGGAACAGCAGCTGCGCGACCACCAGGTTCGCCATGTGATCTTCGACCTGGCCGACGATGAAGATCACGCGTTCCTTGAGGAGCCGCGAGTAGATGTCGTACGCACGTTCGCCGCGAGCGGTTTGCTCGACGACCATTGGGACGAGATTCATCATGGTTGACATGCGGTTTATGAAAAACGGTTGAAGAGATTACGTCACACGCAGGGCTGCGAACCACCCGGTCATCCGGCGGCTCACGTTACGCGCCGAAATTCATGAGCTCCTTGAACGAGGACTCTTTGTCCGTCACGCGAGCGCGTTCCAGCAGCCAGTCGACGACTTGATCTTCCAGCACTGCTGCTTCCATCTGGCGGCGCATTTGCGGATTCGTGCGGTACTGCTCCACGGCCTGCACCGCATCCGGGTACTGCTGCGCGAGCTCCTGAAAGCGCGCCTGGACCTGCGCCTGATTGACCTGGATGTTCGCGGTCTTGATCACTTCGCCGACCAGCAGACTCAGCTGCACGCGGCGGCGCGCCGCTTCCTGGAATGCATCGGGCGGCGGAAGCTGCGAAACGTCGCGCGCGCCCATGCGGCGCCCGGCGTCGATCTGCAGATCGCGCACCTGTGCATCGACCATCGACTTCGGCAGCTCGAGCGGATTCGCCGCCGCCAGGCCATCCAGCACCTGCTTCTTCACTCGCGCACGGACCGCATCGCTGAGCTCGCGGCGCATGTTCTCTTCCACTTCGCGACGCAGCTGCTCGATGCCGCCCTGCTCCACGCCATACGTCTTGCAGAACTCCTCGTCGAGCTCGGGCAGCTGGCGCTCCTCGACCGACTTCACGTTCACCGCGAATTCGGCCTGCTTGCCGGCCAGCGCCGGGGCACCGTAGTTCTGCGGAAACGTCAGCTTGATCGTGCGCTGCTCGCCGGCCTTCGCGCCGACCAGACCGGTCTCGAAATCCGCGAGCATGCGGCCCGCGCCGAGCACGATCGGAATGTTTTCACCGCTGCCGCCTTCGAAGGGCTGGCCGTCGATGGTGCCGTTGAAATCGATGGTGACCCGATCGGTGTCCCAGGCTTCGCGCTCGACGCTCGTGAACGTCGGCTTCTGCTCGCGCAGGTTCTGGATCATCGCGTCGATGTCGGCGGCCGCAACATCCGCGACCGGCCGCTCGACCGGCAGCGTGTCGAGACCCTTGAGCTCGATCGGCGGCACGATTTCGAAAACAGCGCGGTACTTGAGGTCACCTTCGCCGACATTGATCGGCTCGATGCGCGGCCCGCCGGCCGGCGTCAGCTTTTCCTGCTCGACCGCCTCGGCGAAGCTCGACTGCATGACGTCGCCGAGCACTTCCTGCCGCACCTGCTGACCGAACTGCTGGCGCACGACTTTGACCGGCACCTTGCCGGGCCGGAAGCCCTTCAGGCGCACCGTGCGGCTCAGCCGCTGCAGCCTTTCATCGACTGCCTTATCGATCTGCTCAGCGGGCACCTGGATTTCCATCCGGCGCTCCAGCGTGCCGGTCGACTCTACCGAAACCTGCATGGACCAAGACCTCTTGGCGCTAACTTTACTTTATGTATCCGTGACTTAACGCCCCGGTAGCGGCTGGTGCGAAAGGAGGGACTCGAACCCTCACGGGGTTACCCACTGGAACCTAAATCCAGCGCGTCTACCAGTTCCGCCACTTTCGCGGGGGCGCGGAGTATACCCGACGCGCGGCATCAAGACTCGCCGGAGCGGGCCGATACCTTCCGTGTGAAACCGCCCTCATTACTGGCCCGCGCGCTGCTGCTCGCGACGGCGATTCTGGGACTTGCGAGCTGCATGTCCTACGAGCCGCCGCTGCGCATCGCACTCATCCGCTGGCCGCCGTTCGAGTTCCTGCACCTCGCGCAGGAGAAGGGCTATTTCGCCGAGGAAGGCGTGGAAGTGCGCCTGATCGAATTCGTCGCGGTGAACGACACGCAGCGCGCGTTCGAGCACGACAAGATCGACGGCGGCACGTTCTCGATCTTCCAGGTGCTGCAGAACCGCGACCAGCTCACGCGCAAGATGCAGATCCCGCTGGTGATCGATTTCTCCGACGGCGCCGACCTGCTGATGGCCAATCCGAAGATCGCGGACGTGCGCAGTCTGCGGGGCCACCGCGTCGGCGTGGGACTCGGCCCGCTCGACATCTTCTTCCTGACGCGTGCACTGGAGCTGCACGGCATGACACTGCAGGACGTCTCCCTCGTTTACGTGCGCACGGCCGATATGGCAGACGCGCTGCGCGAGGGCAAAGTCGACGCCGTCACCGCCTATCCGCCCAACAGCACTGAAATCGAGCACGCCGGTGCCGCGCGGACCATCTTCACCAGCAGCCGCATTCCCGGCGAGATCGTCGACGTGCTCGCGCTCGACGAAGCCGTCGTCCGCAAGCGTCCCGACGACGTGGCGGCACTCATCCGCGCGTTCTATCGCGCGGTGCGCTTCGCGCAGGAACATCCCGAAGAGGCCTGGGAGATCATGGCGGCGCGCGAGCGCGTGACCCCGGAAGAATTTCGTGCGGCGCTGCAAACTGGCATCACGCTGGTGCCGCTCGCCGATCAGCAGAAGTTTCTCGGCAAGAATTCGAGCCTGACCGGCGTCGCTGCACGCGTATCGCAGGTACTCAAGGACAAGGGATTGCTCTCCGGTGTGCATGCCGACCGCGATCTGTTGAGTGATCGTCCCGCCGCGCTGGCGGTCGAGCCATGAGCAATCCTGCCCCGCGTGCGTTGCGCCAGAAGGTGATGCTGCCGCTGCTTGCGATCGGCATCCTGTCGGCAGTCGCGATCGGGGTCATGGCTTATTTGAGCATCGAGGCGCAGCTGATGCGTCAGCTGCGCTACCGCGCGGTGCAGATCATCGACACGGTCAGCGTGGGCAGCGAGGGTCTGGACGAGATCAAGGAGCTGCAGCACTCGGTGCTCGCCATGAGCGTATCGCCCGACACCTCGCTCATCATCGTCGTCGACCAGGATCAGCACATCATTGCCGCAAGCCGCTCGAATCTCATCGATCGTCACGCGCAGGAAACGCCGCTCCTGCACGGTGACGACAATCTCGGCCGGGTCATCACGACGCGCGAGCGCTTTCTGGAACACATCGACGGCGCGGACTTCGATTTCATTGCGCCGATCGCGATCAACGGCGCGCTGGTCCACTCCGATCGCGAACAGCGCGGCGCGGTGCTGGTCCGAATGGACATCCGCGCGATTCGTCAGGATCTGATCCACGACGCCATGCAGGTTGCGGCCGGCCTGTTCCTGGTAGTCGTGCTGTTGTCGCTGGCGGCCTGGCGTCAGCTCCGCCAACACGTGCTGCGTCCCGTGCATCGCATCGGGGCGGCGGTCGACAAGCGCCGCTCAGGAGATCTGGCCGCACTCCAGCGCGTCGCGCCGAACGACGAGCTGGGCGAGCTCGCGCGCACGCTCGACGAAGCCCTCGTACGTATCGATGCTCACGGCCAGCAACTTGCAGCAGCGCGCGACGAGGCCGAAGCCGCCAACCGCGCCAAGAGCGAATTCCTCGCGGCGATGAGCCACGAGATCCGCACGCCGATGAACGGCGTGATCGGCTTCAGCAACCTGCTGCTCGATACCAGGCTCGATATGGAGCAGACGGATTTCGCGCGCACCATCCGCGGCTCGGCCGAGGGCCTGCTGGTCATCATCAACGACATCCTCGACTTCTCGAAAGTCGAGGCGGGCCGCATCGAGCTGGAAGACGTCGCCTACGATCTCGACCAGGCGATCGAAGAAGTCCTCGACCTGCTCACCGCGCGCGCCACGGAAAAGAACATCGAGCTCGCGCTCGAGGTCGCCGACAACGTGCCGCGCGGACTCATCGGCGACGTCGGCCGGGTGCGCCAGGTGCTGCTGAACCTGGTCGGCAACGGCGTGAAGTTCACGGATCAGGGTTACGTACACGTCGCCGTGCGGCTCGACGAGCAGCAATCGAGCGATGACTCGCCCGGAGCTCAGCACTTGCTGTTCAGCATCAGCGACACGGGCATCGGAGTGCCTGCCGAGCGCCAGCACGTGCTGTTCAAGCGCTTCAGCCAGGCCGATTCGTCGACTACGCGCCGCTACGGCGGCACCGGCCTCGGCCTCGCGATCTGCAAGAGCCTGGTCGAGCTGATGGGCGGTGAGATCGGCATGCGCGGTCGCGAAGGCGGTGGCTCGACGTTCTGGTTCCGCCTGCCACTGCGCGTCGCACCCTCTGCGACGCTGATGCTGCCGCCGACGTTCGCGACGCCTGGCCGCGTGCTCGTCGTCGACGATCTCGAAATCAATCGTCGCGTGTTGTCGCGACAGCTCACGAGCTGGCGCATCGAGCATGCATGCGTGAACGGCGCGACAGCGGCGATCGCAGCGCTGCGCGGTGCGCTCGCGAAAGGCGCTCCTTATCGGCTCGCGCTGATCGATCACATGATGCCGGACGTCGACGGCTTGACCCTGGGCCGCCAGATCACCGACGACCGCGAGCTGCAGCACACCGCGATGGTGATGCTCTCCTCCGCCGGTCAGCAGAACGCGAAGCGCTTCCACGAGGCGGGATTCTTCGCGGTGATGGTCAAGCCGGTGGTGCGCGCGCGGCAGCTCCTGAATGTGCTGCAGGCGGCGATGAACGCGGCGCCTCGTACGATTGGCGAAGGCTCTGCCGCCGCACCTGCCGTCGGTCACACGACGCCTGCGCATGCAGGGCCGTTCGTGGAAACCACGAAGATGGCGCCGCGTCGCGTGCTGCTCGCGGAAGACAACGTCGTCAATGCCAAGCTTGCAGTGCGCCTGCTCGAACGTCTGGGTTGCCGTGTCGACGTCGCCAGTAACGGCCACGAAGCGCTGAAGATGGTTCAGAGCATCCCGTTCGATCTCGTGTTCATGGATTGCCAGATGCCGGAGATGGATGGCTTCGAGGCAACTCGTGCGATCCGCGATTGGGAAAACAACTCGCGCGTCGGCGAGTCACCCAGCACGCAACTGCCGATCGTCGCACTCACCGCGAACGCGATGCAGGGCGATCGTGAGCGGTGTCTCGCGGCGGGCATGAACGACTACATCACGAAGCCGCTGAGCCGCAGCGATCTCGCGCGCGTGCTCGAAGCAAGCATGCCGAGAGCCGGCGACGCATTTCCGCCGGCAGAGGCGCCTGCCGGCGCGACGTCGTCGCAGAAGTAGATTATTCGCTGCGAGAGTTGGTGGGCCGTATAGGACTCGAACCTATAACCAACTGATTAAGAGTCAGCTGCTCTACCAATTGAGCTAACAGCCCACGTATTCCCTGTGTCCATCGAAGAGATGGGGTGGACGATGGGACTCGAACCCACGACGGCCGGAATCACAATCCGGGGCTCTACCAACTGAGCTACGTCCACCATCGTCCACTCGTTCCCGCCGTTGCGCGATCTGGCGCGCCCGGCAGGACTCGAACCTGCGACCCCCGGCTTAGAAGGCCGGTGCTCTATCCAGCTGAGCTACGGGCGCAAGCTCCGTGATCGTCTCTATCCAAATTCCAAACCTGCCGTCGAAGTGGTCGGGGCAGAGGGATTCGAACCCCCGACCCTCTGCTCCCAAAGCAGATGCGCTACCAGACTGCGCCATGCCCCGACTCGCTTTCCGGCTTGGCCGGGGGCGCGAATGATACGGAAAGACCGCAACCGTCGCCAGTAATTCCCGGCAAGGGTCGCTCCGGGTTCACGCCCTGCGCCAAGTCGTTGTGCCGTCAGGCTTATCCTCGAGGATGATGCCCGCCTTCGTGAGCTCGTCACGGATGCGGTCGGACTCCTTGAAGTTCTTCGCAACGCGCGCCGCGCGACGTTCGGCGATCAGCCGCTCGACGTCGGCGTCCGTCAGGCTCGACGGCTTGCCCTTGCGTAGAATTTCCTCCGGCTGCAGGTAGAGCACGCCCAGTACGCCGCCGAGCTTCTTCAGCTCAGCAGCCAGCGCGCTCGCCCTACCCCACTCATTTGCGCCTTTCGCCTTGTTGATCTCGGTCGCCAGGCCCTGCAACGCGGCGATCGCTTCCGGCGTGTTGAAGTCGTCGTCCATTGCGGCTTCGAACTTCCGCGTCGCCTCGCTCGGCTGATAACCCTCCGCCGGCTCGATGTCGCGCAGCGCGGTGTAGAGCCGCGTCAGTGCCGCGTCCGCTTGCTCGATCATCGCGATCGAATAGTTGATCGGCCCGCGATACTGGCTCGACGCGAGGAAGAACCGCAGCACCTCCGGATCGCGCACGTGACCCGAATCGAGCACGTCGCGGATACGGAAGAAGTTGTTCAGCGACTTCGACATCTTCTCGTCGTCGACGGTCAGGAAGCCGTTGTGCATCCACAGGTTCGCGAAGCCTTCGCCGGTCGCGGCGCACGATTGCGCGATCTCGTTCTCGTGATGCGGGAACTTCAAATCCATGCCGCCGGCATGAATGTCGAAGCGCGCGCCGAGCAGCTCGTACGTCATTGCCGAGCACTCGATGTGCCAACCCGGCCTGCCCTCGCCCCACGGCGATGACCAGTGCGGCTCGCCGGGCTTCATTCGCTTCCACAGGACGAAGTCGAGCGGATCGCGCTTCGCTTCGTCGACGGCGACCCGTGCGCCGGCGCGCAGGTCGCTGAGCTGGCGGCCGGACAACTTGCCGTAGCCGTCGAACTTGGACACCGAGTACATAACGTCGCCGTTACTAGCGACGTACGCGTAGCCCTTCGCGATCAGCTTCTCGATCATCGCGATGATGCCGGGCACGTGCTCGGTAGCCTTCGGCTCGAAATCCGGCCGAAGCAGCCCGAGACGGTCGTAGTCCTCGTGCATCGCCTTGGTGAAGCGGCTGGTCAGCGACTGCACGCTCTCGCCGTTCTGGTGCGCGCGATTGATGATGTTGTCGTCGATGTCGGTGATGTTGCGGACGAAGGTCACCTGGTAGCCGCGATACTGGAAATAGCGGCGGACGATGTCGAACGCGGTCTTGGACCGTGCATGGCCCATGTGGCAATAGTCGTAGACGGTATCGCCGCACAGGTACATGCGCACCACGCCGGGCTGGAGCGGTTTGAATTCTTCCTTGCGACCCGTGTACGAGTTGAAGATCTGCATGACGCGGTCATTCTAGCGGCGTTTGGTAAGATCACGCGAACTTCGCCGAGGACCGTTATGCGCAGCGCACGTCTGTTGATTGCCGCACTCCTGCTCGCCGCGGGTCTGAGCGCACACGCCCAGGACAACCCGAAAGTGCAGGTGGAAACGAACATGGGCAAGTTCGTCATCGAGCTGGATACCGGCCGTGCGCCGCTCACCGTCGCGAACTTTCTCGAGTACGTGCGCGCCGGCTTCTACAACGGCACGGTCTTCCACCGCGTGATGGCCGGCTTCGTCGCGCAGGGCGGCGGCTTCGACGAGAAGTACCAGGAGAAGGCGGTCCGGGCGGGCGTCCCCAACGAGTCCGGCAACGGCCTGTCGAACCGCCGCGGCACGGTCGGGCTCGCGCGGACCACCGACCCCCACAGCGGCAACGCGCAGTTCTATCTCAACATCGCGGACAACAGCGCGCTCGATCCGCAGCCGAGCCGCTGGGGCTACGCAGTCTTCGGCCGGATCGTCCAGGGCATGGACGTGGTCGACGACATCGGCGCGGTCGCGACCGGCGAGGTCGGGCCGTTCGAGAAGGATGCGCCGTTGAAGGCGGTGATCATCATCCGGATCGTGGAAGTGAAGTGATCGGGTCACCGCTACGCTCGTGACGACCCTCTTCATCTCCGACCTGCACCTGGACGGCACGCGGCCCGACATCAGCGCGCAGTTCCTCGAATTCCTGGAGCGCGAGGCGCGGCGCGCCGAGGCGCTGTACATCCTCGGCGACCTGTTCGAAGCGTGGATCGGCGACGACGACCCGGATCCGGACAAGCGCCGCGTGATCCAGGGCCTGCGCGCGGTCACGAGCGCAGGCGTGAAGACGTTCTTCATCCACGGCAACCGTGACTTTCTCATCGGCAAGGCCTTCTGCCGCGAAACCGGCATCGAGCTGCTCAAGGACGGCACGGTGATCGATCTGTACGGACGACGCGTGCTGTTGATGCATGGCGACCTGCTGTGCATCGACGATCATTCGTATCAGCGCCTGCGGCGCATCGTGCGCAACCCGATCGTGCAGTTCGTGATGCGCTCGCTCAGCTTGCGCCAGCGGCAGAAGCTCGCGGAACGCATGCGCGCGGGGAGCAGGGAGCACATCAAGTCGATGGACATGGCGGCGCCGGAGATCATGGATGTGAACCGTGACGAGGTCCGTCGCACGATGGAGCGTTACGGCGTCGATTGCATCATTCACGGGCACACGCATCGGCCGGCGGTGCATGAGATGCAGATCGGTGGGAAGCCGGCGGTGAGGATCGTGCTCGGAGATTGGTACGAACAGGGCAGCGTGCTGCGGTGGACCACGAGTGGTTTCGAGTTAGCGCAGCTGTCGGGCTAAAGCCCGACCTACAGCCCGCTAACAGTCGGCATCCCCGAGTGAAACCGCAGTTGCGGATCCGGTGAGGTCGCCAGCTCTGCTTCGATTTCGGCCAGATGTTTCAGACGCGCGCGCCAATCCTGTTGACCGGCGCGATGCTCGGCTAGTTTGCGGTACACCCCGTAGTGCCGCGCTTCCGCAGCCGCCAGACCGTTATAGAAATCACGCAGCGGCGCCTTCAGCCGCGGCGCCAATCCCACGAAGCGCTCATGAGACCGCGCCTCGATCAGCGCTCCGCACAGGAGCAGATCGATCAGCCGCCCCGGATCCGAGCGACGCGTCGCGGCGCGCAGGCCGTCGGCATACCGCGCCGGCTTCAGCCGCACGAACGGCACGCCGAGCTCCTGCATCATCTTCTGCACTTGCTCGAAATGCCGCAGCTCTTCGCGCGCGAGACGTGACAACCGATCGGTCAGCTGCAAATCGTCTGCGTACGCGAAGATCAGGCTGAGCGCGGTCGAGGCCGCCTTCTTCTCGCAGTTCGCGTGATCGACCAGCAACTCGCGCCAGCGCTCGCAGGCAACCTCGAACCACCGTTGCGGAGTCGGCGCGAGCAGGACGTCGTTCAACGCAGCTCCTCGATCTTCGCCAGCAGCGCGCTCGCCGAAGCGAAGCGGTGAATCGGATCCTTCGCGAGCAACTTGTTGAGCAATTGCTGGTAGTGGCGCAGCGACTCGGGCAGCAACGGGATCGGCGCGTTCGCGTGCATGTAGATCACGCCCATGGGCGACTGAGCGAGGTACGGCTTCTGGCGCATCAGCATCTCGTAGAAGATCACGCCGAGACTGTACAGGTCGCTGCGCACATCGAGCGGCTGACCATGCCCTTGCTCCGGACTCATGTAGTACGGCGTGCCGAAGATCTCGCCCGTGGCCGTGATCTCCGCATCGACCTGCACATGCTTGGCGAGACCGAAGTCGATCAGCGCGACCGAACCGTCGGCGCGCAGCATGATGTTTCCAGGCTTGAGGTCCCTGTGCAGCACGCCGACCGCATGCACGACTTCCAGCGCCGCGGCCATCTGCGCCAGGCACGACAGCGCCTCGCTGCCGTCGAGACCGCTGGCGATCGACGATCGCAGGTCGCCGCGCTGAAAGTATTCCATCGCGAGATACGCGTGATCGTCGGCGATGCCGAGATCGAAGATGCGCACCACGTTCGGATGGCGAACCTTGGAGATCAGCTCGTATTCCTGCAGGAAGCGTGTGAACTGCGTGTGCTCGTCGCCCGCCGTCGGCGAATTGCGCAGCACCTTGAGAACGACCATGTCGCCGGCGCGCTCGCTCTCCGCCAGGTACACCGCCGACGTACCGCCCACCGCCAGCTCGCGCACGAAACGATGGCCGCGAATCGTCACCGGCCCGAACTGCGAGAGTCGCTCCGCTTCCGGCCCGGTTCGCCACAGCGCGAGCTGCTCACGTCGCTGCACCATGGCTTTGCGCAACACGTCGGCCATGCGCCGGTGATCGATGCGCTCACGCGTCAGGCAGTCGATCGCGCCGCGCTTGACGACGCGCTGCGCGAGCGCCGGATCGTCGCCGCGCGCCAGATACACAATCGGCGGGAAAGCGTTGCGATGGAGCAGGTTATCGAGCCACTTCTCGCCCTGCCCGCGTTCGATGCGGTCATCGAGCAGCACGACGTCGTAGCCGACCGCGTTGAAACCGGAATGCAGGCGGCCCGATTGCGACGGCGCGTGGACGCGGCATTCCGCATCCGGCCAGATGATCGAGACATGCTGTTCGAGCGCGCGGCCGAGCTCGGTGTGATCGGTGACGATCAGCAGGCGCGGCGCGCCGGACGATTGTGTGATCGGCGAAGAGCCAGTGCTCGTGCTCGCCACCACTCTCTCACACGGCGCGGATCGCCTTGAGCGAGCCGCGGTGCATCTTGCGGCGTGCCTTCGCCTCGTCGGAGCGCTCTTCCTGCAGGCGCGCGAGGTAGCTCGGCGTGACGTCGCCGGTGACGTAGCGGCCGGAGAAGCACGAATCGTCGAATTCCTGGATGTTCGAGTCGTGGTGCAGGCACGCGCGCACCAGGTCGTCGAGATCCTGATAGATGAGGCGGTCGGCGCCGATCAGCTTCGCCACCTCGTCCTCGGTGCGGTCGGCGGCAACCAGCTCGGACGTTGCCGGCATGTCGATGCCGTAGACGTTCGGGAAGCGCACTGCCGGCGCGGCAGACGCGAAGTACACGCGGCGGGCGCCGGCTTCGCGGGCGAGATCGATGATCTGCGCCGAGGTCGTGCCGCGCACGATCGAATCGTCGATCAGCAGCACGTTCTTGCCGCGGAACTCGAGATCGATCACGTTGAGCTTCGAGCGCACCGACTTCGCGCGCTGCTCCTGCCCCGGCATGATGAAGGTGCGGCCGATGTAGCGGTTCTTGACGAAGCCTTCGCGATACTTGATGCCGAGCAGCTGCGCGACCTGCACGGCGGCAGTGCGGCTGGTATCGGGAATCGGGATCACGACGTCGATGTCGTGGTCGGGCCAGATGCGGCGGATCTTCTCCGCGAGCAGGTCGCCCATGCGCAGCCGCGCCTTGTGCACCGAGATGTTGTCGATG
>DATENH010000094.1:0-11759 GCA_035275145.1 Steroidobacteraceae bacterium
GCGGCGCGCCGATCTGGCAGTAGCTCTATCCGACGAACGACTGGAAGGTCACGACTGCAATCGTACGGCGCGCCGAGAGCGCCGGCTGCCCCGCAATCGCACTCACGGTGGATCTACCGGGTGATCGCAACAACGAGACTCTGACGCGCGCGGTTCGCGTTGACAATCGGCCCTGCAGCAGCTGCCACCTCGACAACTCGCACGACATGTGGCATCGGCCCGGCCCGATGTTCAAAGGGCTCGACGTGTCGAAGGTCAATGCCCTGGCGCCCGCGGGCATCACGCCCGAGTTTCTGGATCGACTGCGTGCGCTGGTGAAAGGCAAGCTCATCATCAAGGGGTTGATGGAAGGCGCGGATGCCGCACTTGCTGTCGAGCACGGTGCCGACGCGGTGGTCATCTCGAACCACGGCGGGCGCAACGAAGAGACGCTGCGCGCGACGGTGGACTGCTTGCCTGAGGTAGTCGCTGCCGTGCGTGGCCGGGCGCCCGTGTTCATCGACGGCGGCATTCGCCGCGGCACGGATATCTTCAAAGCACTTGCGCTGGGAGCAACTGCTGTCGGCATCGGCAGGCCACAGGTGTGGGGCCTCGCGGCCTTCGGTCAAGCCGGCGTCGAGGCAGTCATCGACATCCTGAATCGCGAGCTCACGACGATCATGCGCCAGGCCGGGACTGCATCGATCGCGAACATCACCGGCGCACAAGTGCTGCGCTCGGGGTAACGCTAGTAGCCCACCGCCTGCCCATCTTTGCGGTGATCCGAACCTGCACGATAAGCACCCGTGTCCGGCGCCACCATGATGGCCTGAAAACCGCCCATCGGCGCGCCGTTCCTCGACTCGACGTTGTGTCCCATCGCCTTCAATTGCGCGCCGACGAGCTCGACGAGCTGCGACTCCATCATCAGCGTGTTCGGCACCTGCGTGTGGCGGAAGCGTGCCATGTCCGATGCAGCCTGCAGGTTCGCACCGAGATCGAGAATGCTCACGAGCACCTGCGCGATGCCTTGCGCCTGCACGTCGCCGCCCATCAACGTCACCGTCATCAGCGGTTTGTCCTTGCGCATGACGAAGCCTGCGGACAGCGTGTTGTACGGACGCTTGCCCGGCTGAATTGCGTTAGGGCTCTTCGGGTCGAGCGTGAACAGCCCGCCGCGGTCGTGCAGCGTGATTCCGTAGCCGGGAACGGTGAGGCCCGAGCCGAAGCTGTCGTAGAGACTATTGACCCACGCCACCATGTTGCCGAAGCGATCTGCAGTCGACAGCACGATCGTGTCGCCGTCGCTCTTCGCGTTGCCGCCCGCTTTCGGGATCGAAGCTCGATTCGGATCGACCTTGCCGCACAGCGACTCGGCGTGCGCTTTGGAGAGCAGCCGCTCCAGCGGCACCTTGGAAAAACTCGGATCGGCGTTGTACGCGTACAGATCGTTGAATGCGAGCTTCTTCGCTTCGACGAACAGATGCCAGTACTTCGGACTGGCAGGACCGAGCGAGGCCAGCGTCTGCCCCGGCACCCACTTCGGCACGCACACCTCGAGAATGTTGAGGATCTCGTCGGTAGCCCAGGTCTGCGCCGGCGGCGGCAACGTGAACACATCGTAGCCGTGATAGCTGGTCCTGGCCGGCGTCGTCCACTCGCCGCTATAGGAAGCGAGATCTTCGAGCGTCATCGTGCCGCCGTGGCGGTTCGACTTGGCGACGATTGCCTGCGCGATCTCTCCTTTGTAAAAACCGTCGCGACCCTGCTGCTGCAGGATGCGAAACGTCCGCGCCAGTCCGGGGTTGCGATGAATCTGGCCGGCGACGGGCTGGCGGCCGTCGATGTACCACGTCGCGATCGAATCGGGATCGAGCTGTGTGCAGCACTCGCGCGGATCGCTCGGCACCGAGCCGAGTCCCTTGGGCAGCTCCCAGTCGTGCGCGATGCGCTCGGAGATCGGAAAACCCTGCTCGGCGTAGTCGATCGCCGGTTGCAGCGTGTCCTTGAACGTCAGCGTGCCGAAGCGGCGCTGCACTTCGTCCCAACCCCACACGGCACCAGGTACAGTCACTGTGAGAATACCGCCGTCGGGCATGCCCGAACCCGGCCCCCAATTGGCGGCATCCCACACGTAGCCGAGCTTCTTCATGCGCGCGACTGTCGCACCGCTCGGCGCTTTGCCGCTGGCGTTCAAGGCGTACAGCTTGTTCTCGTTCGCGATGTAGACGATCGCGAACATGTCGCCCGCGGGACCGACGTTCATCGGCTCGACGACGCTGAGCATCGCAGCCGTCGCCACGGCTGCGTCGATTGCATTGCCGCCGCGCTTCAAGATGTCGAGACCCGCCTGCGCCGCGAGCGGCTGACTGGTCGCGACGATGCCGTTGCGCGCCATCACTTCGGAGCGATGCTGAATCAACCAGCCCTGCGAGCGATCGCCCGAGACAGCGCTGCAGAACGGCGCCGGCGGGTTCGTGTTGCAAGACTGCACCGGCGACTGTGCCGATGCGAGGCCAGCGAAGAGCAGAGTGACTGCAACGGCGAGAGACTTGCTGTTCATTCTTCATTGTAGCCGTTTGAATCGGCCGAGCATGATCGGCTTCTTGTCCTGCGGTCTCGCATCTCTATACTTCGGTCATGAACAAGCGTCACGGGGTCTGGATCGGGACAAGTCTCGTCGTGGTCATCGCCGCAGCCGTTGGCTTGCGCCTGTTGTCGAAGCCACCTCATTCCGCCGTTGTGGCGCCCGAGATCGGTCAGGACGAGCTCGCCGCGACACTCGCAGCGCTCAAACCGCCGAAGCGTCACCGACCGGTGATCGCAGTGATCGGCATCAACGACGCGACGGAGACCACGGATTACCTGATGCCGACCGGCATTCTCCGGCGTGCAGACGTAGCGGATGTGATGCTGGTCGCGACGGGCCCGGGACCGGTGAAACTCTATCCGGCGTTGACCGTCGAGCCCGACACGACTGTTGCCGACTTCGACTCGCGTCATCCGGAGGGCGCCGACTTTGTGATCGTGCCCGCGATGATCCGCGACGACGATCCTGCAGCAGTGCGTTGGATCAAGGACCAATCGGCGAAGGGCGCAACGATCATCGGCGTTTGCTACGGAGTCAAGGTAGTCGCCGAGGCCGGCTTGCTGGACCACAGGCGTGGCACGACGCACTGGTACGCTCTGAAGGAACTGCGCAAGAAACATCCATCCATGGAGTACGTGCCGAACAGGCGCATCGTTGCCAACCAGGGCGTGGTGACGACCACAGGCATCACCGCGTCGATACCGATGTCGCTCACGCTGATCGAAGCCATCGCGGGTCGCGAGAAGGCCGAAACTGTCGCCAAAGAGGTCGGACTGGACAATTGGGATGCGCGCCACGCGAGCGATGCGTTCAGATTGACGCTGCCGTTCGCGCTGACGGTCATGGGCAATCGAGCCGCGCTCTGGAATCGGGAGCAACTCGGTGTCGAAGTGTCACCGGGTATCGATGAAGTGTCGCTCGCTCTGGCAGCGGATGCCTGGTCGCGAACCTATCGCTCGCGTGCTGTCACGTTCGCAGCGTCTTCCGGGCCGGTCGCGACACGCAGCGGGATCCGCATCCTTCCGGATCATCTGAGCGCCGAGGTATCGAGGGACAACGTCGTCGAGGCATACGGGAATCGTCCGCCGGCGCAGGCGTTGGACCAGACGTTATCCAACATCGAGACGCGCTACGGCGCGCGCACGCGTTACATCGTCGCGATGCAGCTGGAGTATCCGAGGTTGAATTAGACGGCGGGAGCGTTCTTCCTTCCGGACCCGAGGATGTGCAGCAAGTGCAATGAGCCGGCGAGCGGCAAGATCGTGAGCAGCACCAACGTGGACCCATTGGACTCGAACCACTGCAGGCGGAGTCCACCGTTGACAATGGCATCCACGAGCTGCAGCACTGCGGCGATTGAGTATCCGACTGCAAGCCAAACGGCGATCGGCCACAAGCCGCGCTGAATGCCGGCGAGCGTAGCCAGCATCGAGGTCACCAACGCGAGCGGACCGAGCGACCCGATAGTCGTGGCTATGAGCAGCACGAATGGCGCGTCGGGACCGGAGATGTGGGCCACGGCGACACACCACAGCCACGTCAGCGGCCCGAAACAGACGAGCCACTCGACCATGAGTACCCATCGCGAGATCCGGCCGTTCGAGATGATCATGGCATGCGCTCTCTCTTTCATGCTTGCCAGCACGCAGCCAAATGCCCAGCCGAGCGCTGCTGCGTCCGACTTCGCATAGTCGATCTCGGCGCGCATCGCCTCGCCCCAATCGCGGCGTGCGGCCGGAAGAAGGCGCGAGGCAGCAGTCATGAGGAGCACGGCTGCACGTCGTGTCGGAGATAGCCGGGCAGTCACGGCGTACCTCGCGCCAGCTTGGCAGTCGTGCGCGCAGCTCGATGCGCGGCCATCTCCACTTTCGCATACGCACGGCCTTTCGCCGTCAATCGATACATCCGCCGCGGCGGACGACCCGGCAACTCCGATTCCTCCCATCTCGAATCGAGAAAGCCCCGATCGGCGAGACGCATGAGGACGGGATACAGCGTCCCGGACTTCAGCTCCGTCTGCGTCGAGAGGTCATAGCCGTGACGCCAGGCACTCGGCTGCGCCGACAGGACTTGCAGGATGCTCAGCGTTTGAGCCGAGCTGCGACGTTCGCGTTCCATGGCACTAAGTCTACATATACAGACTTAGAAGTCAACGCGCGCTAGCCGCTCTGGAGTCGCGACCGTGCCGTCGGCTCGAGACGCAGCGTCTCGACTCTGCGATGCGTCCACGCGCTCAGCTGGCCGACAGCCTCTCGCCACTCCATCGACTGCGCGAGCGCGCGCTGCTGCTTGTCCATCGCTGCCTGATCGGGGAACAGCGAGAACCAGACGAACACGTTCTCCTTCTCGCGCACCGGCAGGCCCGGATAGGTATTCGGGCTGTGCTCGCTCACCATTTGCGCGATCACCTTGCTGCCGGCTTGTTCCCAGCGCGGCTGCAGCTGCGCCTGGAAGAACTCGCCGAACTCGCTCGGCGTGTTGCGCTCGACGTAAACGATGCTCGCGACGAGCACGCCTTTCCCCGGGCCGCGTGTGCCCGGCGGCGGCAGCTTGATCGTCGAGGGCGCGAACACCGTTTCCGGCCTTAACGGACGCAGTAACAGTACGTTGTCCGAATCCACCATCGTGCCGGCCGCGACGCGGCCGTGTGCCTTCCAGACCTGCCCGGAGTAGAACGTCGTCAATTGTTCCTTGCGCGCCTCCATGTCGCGAAAGCCGCGCACCCAGACCAGACGGTCGGGGTCGTCCAGGTCGCGATTCTGGCCGACGATGCGCATGCCGACGGCCTCCTGCCCTTCGACGAAGTTGTCGTCGAAGACATCCGCGAGAACGTCGCGCTGACCTGGATGCAGCGTGTACTGGCGCAGCTCGAAGACCGTATCGGCGGTCTGGTCGATCACGCGTTTCAGGATCCAGCCGTCCGGATCGATGCTGACGTTCTTGATGTCGGAAGGTTTGCCGCTCATGGGAATCTCGAAGGTCTGCTCAGTTCGATCGTTCCAAACCGTCTGGCGCGTGGTGCCGGATGCCGTCGTCAGCGTGACGTCGATTGGCATCGTGAACGCGGGAGCATCCGTCTGAGCCTGGCGGATGGTGAGCGCCACGCGATCGTCGGTCGCAGTCCAGCTCAGGCGATACATCGGACGCGACACGCCATCCACCCACTGCGCGAAGAACCACTCCAGGCTCTTGCCATACGCGCGCTCGCAAACGGCGCGGAAATCTTCGGTGCCGACGTTGCGGTAGCTGTACTCCTTGACGTACGTGCGCAGTGCCTCGAAGAACTTTTCGTCACCCATGACGTGCCTCAACATATGCAGCACCCACGCACCTTTGTCGAAAGTCGCCGCGCCGAACAGCTTCTTGTTGTCCGTGACGTCCGCCATGAAGATCGGCCCGTGCAGATCCTGCTGCGCCAGCTTGCTCATCTCGGCGCGATACGCGGCGGCGCCCTTGCGACATTCGATCCAGAGCATGGCGGCGTAGGTCGAGAACCCTTCGTTCAACCACACGTTGCGCCAATCGCGGACCGACAGACTGTTGCCGAACCACTGATGCGCGAGCTCGTGCGCGAGGATGGCGTCGTTGGCGTGATCGCCGGTGATCAACTTCTCCGCGTAGCTCGGCAGCGTCTGATGCTCACGGAAGCTGTAGGTGGCGAACTCCGCGACGCCATACTTCTCGCGCAGGAACGGATACTCGCCGAAGCGCTGCACGTGGGCGCGCATGATGTCCGGGATGACGCTGAAGTCGCGCCGCGCCTTGGCCTCATCCGGAGGAAACACATAGAAGACGAGCGGCATGACTATGCCGTTCGCCGCGCGATAGCGATCCTGAAACACCGTGTACTCGGCGATCGCGACGCTGAGCGTGTCCGGATAGATGGGATACTCGAGGTGCCAGCGGAACGTGCGCGTGCCATCGACGTTCGTTTCGGTCGTGACGAGCTTGCCATTGGAGGCGGCCGTCAGCGGCATCGGAACGGTGATGGCGATATCAGCGGTGTCGGCTTTGTCCGCCGGATCGTCCTTGCTCGGCCACCACTGTCGCGCGGTGAACGGCATCCCGAAGCTCGAAATCGCCGGCTGCCCGTTGCGCTCGGCGAACGTGAAGCCGTTGCCTTGCGGCGTGCCGTGGTAAGTCACGGCGATCGAGAGCGACTTACCCTGGGTTACCGGTATGAGGATCCGATCGTCGCTGCGCTGAAAATCCGCTGACTTGCCGTCGACAGCCACAGCGTCGACGGTGAGAGCGCGCGCAAGATCGAGTGACAGCGTGGTCGGCGCGCTCGAAACAAGCTGCGCTCGGATTTCGACGACGCCACGCAGTGACTTCGATGCGGGATCGACGCGCAGGTCCAACCCGTAGTGCTGCACATCCATTGTGCCCAAGGCCGTAGCGCTCGCATCGTCGGCGCTTGCGGTTGCAGACGCCAGAGCGATGCCCAGAACAACGAGCACGACCTTCATCGAGAAAGGATGCGTGCGCGACCGCAGAGGCGGAAGGGCCATATACGATGGCCCTGCTAGGCCACCTTCAGTCGATGAGCACGGGATGCGACTCCGACGGACCGATGCGCCCCAGCAGCGGCAGTTTTATCGACAGACTCCGAGGATCGAGGCCGAACGTCAGGCCGAGCACATTGACCTCGACGCCCTCTTCCCATCCTGCCGTGATGCCGGCGACGCCGAGCACGCTCACCTGGCAGCCGGTACCGCTCGGTGTCCTTGCCACCGGAGTGATGCCAAGATAGTCCTTGCCGATCGCCGTCGGCGGCAGATCGACGCGCAGCTCGGGCACCTCGCGCAATACGAACGCAGTGAACGTGTTCGAGTTCGGACCGGGCCAGACGTGATAGCTCTTCGCGTAAGGATAGCGCTGCGTCGCCGATTCGATGCGAGCGATCAGTGCATCGACGCCGGGACCGCGCACATCTCGCAGCAGCTGCGGATACGCGCCGAACCAGCGTGCATCGGGCGCGCGAACGCCCGAAACTACGACCGTGCCCGTGCGTCGCAGGCGATAACCGATGACTTCGTGAATCGTGAACTGATCGACGTGGCTCGGTTTCACCGCGATCCAGGTATGCACGCCGAGGTAGCCGCGCCAACCTACCGTCCGTGCTGCGTACACCTGCACGACGGCTTCGGGCGTCAATGCAGGATCCGGCGCCAGCCCGACCGGCTCGCGACTGGCGCTGCGCCAGTCCGATCCACCCAGTTGTCCCGAGTGGCCGATGTACGTGGTGGAGCACGCCGTGTACAGCGGCAACAGCAGGATCCAGAACAGGCGGCTTCTTGAAATCATGGCGGGATCAGCATCGTGAGCGCGCCGCCATCCGTCAATGCGGATTGCGACGGCCGGAGCACCTATTGCGTCGAACGCTCGTCTGCCAGACGTTTGTCGAGCCTCTCTTTGCCTGCTGCCGCGTAACGTTTGCAGGATGATGAATCGATGAGCCTGGCACGATCGCCCTTGCCGTGCTCGTCGATGACCGACCACAAATTAGTGAGGTTCGGATGCGCGGCGACGAGGATGTCACACGGCGCGCTGGCAAGCGCCGCGATGCTCGAGTTCATGTCGCTCGCCGCATTGGGATACCGCTCGTCACCGCTGTACTTGAACGAGTCGTCCGACACGGCATTCAAGCTGTCGCCGTAGATCATGTTCAAGCAGCGCTTGCCCTCGCACGACTGCCAGGACCAGGACGTGCCGCCGGGCGTGTGCCCCGGTGTGTGAATCACGGTCAGCTGCAACTTGCCGATGTTGACCAAACTGCGAGCGCCGAGCGCCTCGACGTCGCGCACCGGTGGATACGCCCTCAGGATTTCGAACTGCGGATCGTTGCGATCGACCTTGCCGGTCCGCAGGACCTTCGCGGCGATATCGCTCGCAATGACTTTCGCGCCAGTGAGCTCCTGAAGCTCGGCGATGCCGCCGGCGTGATCGTAATGCACATGCGAATTGAGGATCAGCTTTACGTCCTCGATCTTGAATCCGAGCTGCTGCACATGCTGGGCGATCAGCGGCGCCGACTGCGGCAAGTCGCCGTCGATCAACACATGACCGTCACGAGAAGTGATGAGGACCGCGCTCAAGCCGCGCACGCCGACGTAGTACGTGTTGCCGAAGATTCGAAACGGCGCTTGCTCCGTGTTCCAAGCTGCGCAGTTCTCGCAGTCGATGGCAGCGCCGGCGGCGTTGACCGAAGAGAGTAGACCCGCAATGCCAAGGAGCCACGCGCGATTCATGGGCTGATCTATTTCGCCGCGCCGTGATGCGAATAAACGGAGGCAGTGCCGTCGCGTCCAACGAGCATGACGTCGTACGGTTGCACCTGGCCGGATGGAACCTCCATACCTGGAGAACCCGCCGGCATTCCCGGAACCGCGAGACCGCGTGCTTGCGGGCGCTCGCGCAGCAGCCGCTTGATGTCATCGACCGGCACGTGCCCTTCCACGAAGTAGCCGTCGACTTCCGCTGTGTGACACGAGCCCATTCCATACGGCAGCCCGACCCGCTGTTTGACCGAGTTCAGATTGTCCACGTCGTTCACTTCGACCTGAAAGCCGGCCTTCCGCAGGTGTTCGACCCAGAGCTTGCAGCAGCCGCAGGAAGGATTCTTCGTGACCTTGACGAGCGGCAGCGCAGTCTCGGCGGTTGAAGGAGAGCAGCCGCTGAGTACGAGGGCGAGAAAGAAAGCGGCGAGGATTGCTGGGGCTTTCATGGCGACACGCTCGGAGGTTCAGTTCACGGTTCCCGCGACTGTAATCACTCGGCCCACGAGATGCTACGCCGGCGTCCTCGAAAGATTGTGATCAATTGTCGCTACATTCGTGCTACTTGACATGCAAGCATTTGCTTGCCTATCATTCAGGCAAGTAATCACTTGCCTTTATTCCTCATGGCAGAGCGCCAGGATCACGACTCCCTTTTCAAAGCCCTGGCAGACCCGAGCCGGCGCAAGCTGCTCGATCTGCTGCACGCGAGCGACGGCCGCACGCTCAACGAGTTGTGCGAGCACCTGGACATGTCGCGGCAGGGCGTGACACAGCATCTGGCAGTGCTGGAGGCCGCGAACCTCGTGGCCACCGTGTGGCGCGGCCGCGAGAAGCTGCATTTCCTCAATCCGGTGCCGCTGCAGGAAATCTACGAGCGCTGGATTGCCAAGTTCGAAAAGCCGCGCCTCAAGGCGCTCGGCGACCTCAAACGACGATTGGAGAAGAGCAATGGCTAGATCGACTTTTGTCTACGTCACGTACATCCGCACCACGCAGCAGAAGCTGTGGTCGGCACTCACCACCGACGCGGAGTTCATGAAGCAGTACTGGTTCGGCGTTCACTGTCAAAGCGAGTGGGTGCCGGGAGCCAAATGGAAGATGGTGTACTCCGACGGCACCATTTCCGACTCCGGCGAGATCCTGGAGGCCGAGCCGCCGCGGCGCCTGGTGATCCGCTGGCAACACCAGAACAAGCCCGAGCTGAAAGCCGAAGGCGACTCGCGCTGCACGCTGGAACTGGAGCCTGTCGGCTCAGCGGTCAAGCTCTCGATCGTTCACACCATCGAGCGCGAGCCTTCGCAGTTCATCGAAGCGGTGTCGGGCGGCTGGCCGAAGATCATCTCCAATCTCAAGTCGCTGCTCGAGACGGGGTCTATCGCGCTGGCAGAGCCCTACCCTGCCCAGAGCGCTCAGCGCTGATCGACGCGGAAGGAAATCTGCGCGACTGCGACCTCGCCAAGATCGTTGGTCTTGGCGATGGACGCAGCGTACATCCCAGCCATGGGGAATGTCGCTGCGACCTCCGCTCCGGCCGCGGACTGCCCATCGCTGAACGTCCATAGATAGCTCACAGCGCCAGCAGCCTGTTCCAGCGGCATGATTGCGAACTGCATCGGCTGTCCTGCAACCGCTTTCGAGATCAGAACGACGCCTACCGTTGAAGTCACAACCTTGGGTGTCGGAATTCCGGGACCGATGGAGACCTGTGCCTCGTCGCGGGCAGCATTGCCGTTGGCATCGCGAACGGTGAATGTGATGCGGTAGCGGATGGGCGCCTGATAGACGTGAGCGGCCTGCATGCCATCGGCGACTACGGTGCCATCGCCAAAATCCCAGGTGAACAGCAGCGGCGGTGTGCCGGTGCCTATACCCGAAACTCGCACGATCTCGCCCACGATCGGATCGATCGGCTCGATCCGCTCGATGCGGGCCGTGGCCACCGTCGGATTGCTGACGAACACGCACTTCACGAAGCCCAGCAAGGCCGGGCTGACGATCGTGATGACCAGCACACCGAGGCGCGACAGCGAGGACCGGGACGGCATACCGTTCGCTCCATGCACCGAGCCTCGTACTTAGCCGCCATGGTCAGACGGCGCAATCCGTACAAGGGGGAGTGCGTGGAGTGGGTGCCGGCTGGAATTCCCGGGGTTCTACTCGTTAGAGCGAAGCATTCCTGAACGCGCGCAACACCGAGTTGATTCGTGTTTGATAATCAGCGCGCTGCACGTCCAACTCGGGATGCTCCGCAGTGAACGTGATTTCCTTGTCCTTCATGGCGCGGAGTGTCGCTTCTTCACTACCGTCTACGTCCTGCAGGGCACTATCACTGAACACAAGAATGGAGTCGCTACGGACTGTGGCCGGGAGTAGGCTGACGACGGAACCGGGGGCTTCCGCGTGCCCACTGCGAAACGAGTCAGCGTCGGTCCCTATCGACTCAACGTCGAGACGGGCGAGCTGACGCACGCCGGAGGAGCCTGCAAGCTCACCCCGAAGACCACCGGGGTGCTCCTTGCGCTGGCGGAACGGCCGGGTGAGCTCGTCACCAAGCAGCATTTGTTCGATACCGTATGGAAGGGTCGCGCGGTCAGCGATGCGGCACTGACCACCTGCATCCAGGAGTTGCGCGATGCGTTTCAGGACGAGGCGCGGCAGCCACGATACATCGAAACGTTGTACCGGCGCGGCTACCGGCTGCTCGTGCCGCTCGTTCCGCTCGCGCCGGCTCTGGAAATTCCCGCAACTACTGCGCCGGGCGGCATGGTCGGGCGCACAACAGAACTCGACGAGCTCGGATCCCGCCTGACGCGCGCGCTCGGCGGATACAGTCAGATCGTGTTCGTAGTTGGCGAGCCGGGCATTGGCAAGACGACGCTGCTCGATGCATTTGCGGATCGGTATGCAGC
>DATENH010000095.1:0-7867 GCA_035275145.1 Steroidobacteraceae bacterium
AGCGCCTGCTGCAGGAACGCCTGCTCGTCGATCACGCCTTCGTTCAGCGCCCAGGTATCCTCGGCGAGGCCGAGCGTCGCGAACTCGCCGAGCAGCTTCGACAGATAGATGGAGTAGATCTTCGGCCAGGAGATCGGCAGCGCGGGCTTGCCGGGATCGATGTTGATCGGCGTAACGTACAGCTTGAAGTCCGGCGTAATCTCGGTGACGTAGAAGCGCGCGATGCCACGCACGGCGACGCCGAACCCTGCCTTGAAGTCGAGCTGAATCCACGGGCTGTACTCGCGCTCGCGTAGTTCGATCTTCTTGCGCCCGATCGTCAGCAGGCAGGTTTTCTTGACCGTGTCGATCGCGCTGACCTCGAATGGGATTTCCAGCGGCTTCGCTTCGGCGCGCAATGGGTTGTCGGGGCCGGCGAGGCTGGCGCGAATGACGCCCTGCTCGATCTTGATCGGGCGCCGTTCGCCGCCGGTCTGTTCGGGCGCGGCATCGGCTTCGCACGGCGTCGAGGCGCTCGTCGTGTAGTACGTGAACGATCCCTGCGTCCCCCGCAAATCCGGCACGCACATCGCGCTCAGCAATGCGCCGGCGAACTTCTCCGGCGGAAACGTCAGCGGCACCCGCAGGACGTTCGACGGAATCCCATGCTCGCCGAGAATGCGCCAGAACGCCTTGCTCTTGCGCATGTTGTTGATCGTCGGCCGGCCGACCGGGATCAGCCATTCGCCGACTCTTATGGTGCGCGAGGCGGGGCGAATGTCCGAGCTCGACAACCGTGGCTTGTAGGTGCGGACGTCGCGGTCGAGAAAATCGAAGATGTTGTGGCGCGCGGGATCGACTCCCGTCATGAACGACGACCACGCGACCGGTGAGATCGCCGGATACGTCGTGCCGAGCCGGGTGAACGTGCCGTCCTTCGCGAGAGCGGAGAGATTCGGCAAGTGACCTTCAGCCATCCATCGCTCGGCGAGCGTCGGGTCGAGGCCGTCCAGGCCGAGGACGACGACACGTCGAGCGCTCGCGCGACTCATCGCTTTGCGCCGGCGTCGCCAGCGCAGCAGCGAGCGGATCGGCCACAACAGCATCGACACGATGCTGGACGCGATTGCCGCAAGCAGTGCGAGGAACGACCCGACGAGTGCAAAGCCCGCGCCCGGCCCGACATACGCATTCGCTGTGTCGGGCGCGACGAAGAGTGCGGCGCCGAGTGCGGCCACGAGCATGACGAGCGACATCGAGACCTGCGCTGCCGGTGCTCGCTCGCTCCGATTCCGATACAGCTTGCTGTCCACGACTTCGACCATGCGATCGACGTTCAACTGTCCGCCGAGGAAGTCATTGAGGCGCTGCGCGAACCGGCGCGGATCGCTGATCGCCTCGTCGTAGCGGACCGGGAGAAATTCCATGTTCCGTTTGACCTTCATGAAGAGCCTGACATTGGCGAGGTGACGCTCGTAATGCGCACGCGCCTCGCTGTCGTCGATGGGGTTGACCTGCTCGCGCCGCTTCAGCATCACGTTCTGGGACGACAGCACCTCGCCGAGGTCGCGCTCGCAAAGAATCACCTTGTAGTAGTTCTCGTGCGGCAGCGATTGCAACAGGTGGGAGATCACCTTGATCGCCTTGCCGCGCGACTGGCTGAGCCACGATTTGTCGCGTTCCTGCTGGAGGCGCTTGACCCGCTCCACCTCGAAGTAGCCCAGCGGATTGTCCTCGTCGGCCTGGCGCTCGCCGTCGGTCGTCACCGCGACGCCGCCCGCCTGCAGCATGTGCATCACCATCGAAGTCCCGGAGCGGGGCAGGCCGGTCACGACGATGATCGGAGCTCCGAACTGCAACCGGCGGCGAAAGTTCGAGAACAGAGTGCTCATTCGACGTATCCGAGCGCCTTGAGGTGCTCCAGTGTGTCGGGATCGAACTCGTAGTTCGTCTCTTCGGTGCTGCGGAATCGGTGTTGCGCGTCCTCGCCGAGCGCTTGCAGCTCGTCGAGGCCGGAGGTGAAGCGGTAGCGGAGGTAGGCGTCGGCGAAGAAGCGCGGCAACGCACGCGTTTCCTGGGGATCCTGCGCCTGGTTGAAGACCTTGAGGCGCAGCGACTCGGGCACGTAGCCGCGCCCGGGCCAGAAATAGCGCGATGAAATGAAATGCCAGTCGCCGTAGAACAGCGAGCCGGAAACGCGCAGACCGGTGTTGCGCCACGCTTTGATGCGATCGCGAGTGGTGACTTCCTCGGAGGCGATGACGCGGGACTTCCAATAGCCGGGGTCGCGGCCCTCGATCAGTCCGACCAGCGAGTCGCCCTGCATAGCCATGCCGCTGGTATCGACGTTCGCGAAGTCGAGCACTGTCGGCATGATGTCGAGCAACTGCACCGGTTCGTCTACCCGCAGCTGCCGCGGAATCTTCTTGCTGTGATACAGGATCAGCGGCACGCCGGTGTTCTGCACGAGGCCCGGCGGGTTGTGGGCGAAGTAGCCGTGCTCTCCCAGGTATTCGCCGTGGTCGGCCGTGAAGATGAACAACGTATCGTCGAACAGACCTTCTGCCTTCATGCGATCGAAGAAGCTGCGTAATTGCTGGTCGTTGTTGCGGATCTCGCCTTCGTACAGCGCGGTGCGAGTCGCGGCGCTCGGCGCTTTGACGTAGTCGGCGTCGAGCGAGTCGATGCGAGGCAGCGGCGGTCCGCTGCCTGGTTCCAGCTTGCGATAGGCCTCGTCGTACGGGGCCGGCGGCTCATACGGCCCATGCGGATCGACGATGTGCAGATAAACGAAAGTGTTGCGGTCCTTGTGGCTGCGGAGCCAGTTCCACAGTTCGTCGCCCTGGAGCAGCTCATCGGTCGCTCCATGCGTCTCCTCGTCGAACGTCGAGTCGAACCCTTGCTGCAGGCCGGATGCGGGACCGGCATTGCTGTTCTGGATGAACGAGCCCGTCGCGTAACCCTGCTGGCGCATCACTTCAGCCATCGTGAGGAACTCGGGACGCAGCATGTCGGCGAAGCCCCAGACGCCGGTGACGCTCGGCAGGAGCGAGGTCATCATCGACGGCAACGAAGTTCGCGTCACGTTGTCCTGTGAGCGCGCGCGCAGGAACACCGCGCCGTGGGATTGCAGCAGCTCTTCCTTGAACGGCGAGGTCTTCTTTTCGTACCCGTACAACGACAGTCGATCGGCGCGCAGTGCGTCTTCGAGAATGATCATCACGCGCAGCGGTTGCGGCGGACGGCCGTAGACGGTCGGACTACTCCACAGACCTACACTGCCCGGCTCGCCATCGACCGTCAGTCGTAGCGCGACGTCCTTTCCAGCCCACTGACGCAGATCGTAGCTCGCGTCATGCCATGCGCCGGGCGCGCCGATCGTCTCGTGGTGCAGCTCGGTCGTTTTCGCGTCGCTGACGAGCTGCACCGAAAAGCGGATGCGCGAGTCCTTGCCGATGACGGCGGTGCCGAAGCTCATGCGCGGATCCTGCGCCGGGATGTGTGCGCTGAACTCCAGCGTCTGACGCGGCAGCATCGACAGCACTGGGCGCATTTCGCCGGCGATCGTTTCGTACGACACATCGCGCGGCTTGCGCAGGTACTTGCTGTGCGTCGACAGGAAGCGAATGAAGTCGACTTCGACCCGGTCGCCTGGCACGTCGGACGGCTGCAGTGCGATGAAATGCAGCTGCTTGCCTTCGTCCAGTCCGCGCCGCAGTGCGTTGCGGGCATTGATGGAATAGTTGTGGAACTTGCCGTCGGCAATCAGCGGGATGTCGACGCGATAGCGTAACGGCAGCTCCGGCTTCGTTACCGGGCTCCACGCCAGCGTGAAATGCGTGCCCTTGGTGGCCTTGGCACGCACGATGATCTCGCCGATGTCGTCGGTCACGATCTCGACGGGTCGCGCGTTCTGCAAGTAGTCGTCCTGTACGTGCTCGACTACGAGCACACCGTCGCGCACGGTGGGTTTGATCTTTCCCTGGGCCGACACGAGCTCGTCGGGTGAGTTGAACTCGCACGTGAAGACATGCTCGAAGCCCGCCAGCGCGTCGTTGCGCGCCGGCTCGTCGACGATGCGCGCTTCCGCGATGTGATCGTCGAGCCGCAACACCGGACCGGTCGTCGAGTTGGTCGGCAGCGACGTGAGCACCTCGCGCTGATACTCCGGGCTCGCCGCTTCGCGCACGGCGGCGGCGCGCTTCAGCAGCTCATCGAGCCCAGAATAGAAGCCGGCGCCGCCCAGCGCACGATCGTTGGCAACGCCGACGATTGCGAATCCGGCGAGCGCGACGACCAGCAGGACTGCCAGGAGACGGAGGATGCGCAACATCGACGAGGAATCCGCTGCGAGCGTGAGCCTGTAAATTCCTCGTAGTAATGTTGCTGATAGGGGGGAGGTTCCGAAGCGGTAACAGGGAGGCGAAGAGTCGGGCTAAAGCCCGACCTACAGGGCTCTAAGCAGCGAAAAATTTACAACTCCCGCAGTTGCCGCTCCGCCTCCGCAATCATCGGATGCTCCGGCGGCATGGTGCGCCGACGAGTCTCGATCGCCTTCGTAACCAGCTCACGCGCCTCACCGACTTCGCCCGTTTTCGCCAGCGCGTCCGCGAGCACGCACTGAATAGTCGCCATCCGCCCCGGATCATCCTGCCCGTCGACCCGGGCCAGAGCGGCGCGGGCTGCAGTGACGGCCGCGGCCGGATCCTTGCGTGCGAGTGCCAGTCGCGCGGCTTCGAGCGAGATATTCGCATTGCGCTTGTCTGTCGCCGGTATCGTTTCGCGGGCCAGCGACTCGGCTTGCGCGAAGGTAGCCGCCGCACCTGGAAGGTCGTGCAGCGCGCGACGTGCCGCGGTCATCTCCAGCAAAGTGTTGATGAGCTGCGGGCTGCGCGTGCCGTGCAGTTGCTGCCTGATTTCCAGAGCGCGCTGCAGCCACGGCAGCGCCTCGGCCGGCTTACGCGCTTCGTTCTGCAAGCCGCCGAGGTTGTGATAGGAGACGGCGAGGTCGAATGCGTTCTCGTGCGAGTCCTTTTCGTAAATGGCGATCGAATGCAGCAACGCGTCCTGCGCTTCCTGGTACTTGCCGCTGGCCCGCATCACGTGCGAGATGTTGTTCCAGGTGCGCGCGACCAGCGTCGCATCCGCACCCAGGCGATCGATCTGCGCGTCGAGCAACTCGTGTTGCAGCTTGGCAGACTCCTCCAGTTTGTACTGCCGGCGCAGCGATTCGGCCAGCGCGTAGATGGAGGTGGCATACAAGTCGTAGTTGTCGTTGATTGCGTCGCGCAGCAGGTCCAGCGACTCGCGAGCAAGGCGTTCGGAGCGTGCGTGCTCGCCGATCAACAAGTAGGTCATGGCAAAGCCTTGCAATGCCTCACCCAGCACTCTGGGCTGGGCCGGATCCAGCGCACGCGCGATCGCCTCCGCACGTTTGGAATACTCGAGGGACTGGTCGAATCGCTGCTGCGCTCGGAACGACCCCGCCATCGCATTGAGCAGTTTCGCCGCGTCGGCATCGTGCATGCGGCCGAGGCCCTCGCGAATCTTCAGCGCCTCCTGGTATTGGGCCAGACCGATGTCGAAGCGGTTCGCGTTGTGATTCGCAGTGGCGAGTGCGGTGAGCGCTTCCGCCAGCTCCATGTGCGAATTGCCGAAGCTCTGGCGCTCCTGCGCGACCGCACGCTCCAGTAATTGACTGGCCTGATCCCACAGACCGAGGCCGTTGTAGGCCTGTCCCATCGACACCAGCAACTGCGTCCGCAGCCGCGGCTCCGTATGCAGGTCCGTATCGATGCGCTTGACCGCGGCGTCCAGCACCTCGCGAACGGTGACCGAGTTGCCGCGCGCCGCGCTCGGGCTCGCAACGCGGAAGACTTCGCGCATGAACTGCGACACGGACGCCGAGACAGCGCGCTCGCGCTCGGCGACGTCGCGCTCGGCAGTCAGTCGCGCCGTGTAGAAAGTCACCAGGGCGACGATTGAAACCAGCACGACCGATGTTGCCGCCAGCGCCGCCGTGTTGCGCCGGGCGAACTTGCCGATGCGATAAGTCCAGGCGTCGGGCCGCGCCTCAACCGGACGATCGTCGAGATATCGCTGCACATCTTCGGCGAGTGCGGCGGCGGAAGGGTAGCGACGCTCCGGCTCGCGGTGCATCGCGCGCAGGACGATGTTGTCCAGATCGCCCGCGAGCGTGCGTGCGAGTGTGCGCGCCGCCTGCGACGACTTGTCGACCGCTGCGCTGGGCCGGGGCGGATCGAGCGTCTCGACGAGGTGCAGATACTCCGCCGCATTGCGACCGGACAACGAATAGGGATGCACTCCGGTCAGCAGGGAGTACAGCAGGACGCCGAGCGAGTACACGTCCGAAACCGTGCCGATGCGCTCGCCGCGCATCTGCTCGGGGCTCGCGTAGCCGGGTGTCCAGATTCGCTCGTGCACCCGCGTCAGGTCGTCGACTGGGCCGGTCTGTTCCGCATCCAGGAGCTTGGCGATGCCGAAGTCGAGCAGCTTGGGATGGCCTTCCGCCGTGACCAGGATGTTGGAGGGTTTGATGTCGCGGTGAACGACCAGGTGCTGGTGCGCATACTGGACGGCCGCGCAGACTTGCTGGAACAGTCGCAGCCGTTGACGCACGTCGAGGCTGTTCTCGTCGCAGTAGCGATCGAGGCGGATCCCGTCGATGTATTCCATCGCCAGGTACGGCACGCCGTCCTCGCCCGCACCGCCGTCGAGCAGCCGGGCGATGTTCGGGTGATTCAGGTTGGCGAGGATCTGCCGTTCAGAGCGGAAGCGGCGTGCCAGGGCGGCGGCGGGCACCATGCCGCCGATGAGCTTGATCGCGACCTGCTGCTGGAACTGCTCGTCAGCGCGCTCGGCGAGATAGACGGCGCCCATGCCGCCGCGACCCAACGTGCGCAGGATACGGTAGCGTCCGATGAGGTGCCCGGGCGGCAGGTCCTCGGCGACGTCGGCCAAAGCGGTCGCGATCGCGCGATCGAACGCGGCACTGCCTTCCGTTACGCCTGCCAGCAGGCTGAGGATCGAGTCCTGCAGCGCGAAGTCATCGCCGCAGCGGTTCGCCAGCCAGTCGTGGAGCTCTCCCGCTTTGAGCGCGCGTGCCTCCGAAAACAATTCCTGGATACGGTGCCAACGCGCCGCCGACATCCCCGCTGTCTCAGCCATGCTTGCACCAACCCCCCGGTTGTTAGTTCTTGTTGCCGGCGGTTACGGCCCCAGGTCGAAAGCCGCCGGAAAGTGCCCGGGAATGATATCGCGTTGTGCGGCCAGAGTGCCGAGTCGATGCAGGATCGTCATGTGGGCCGGCGAATCCATGGCGCTCAACGACTCGATCAGCTCCGGATCCTGCAGCACCGGTTCGAGCTCCTGCACGCAGCTGGCGCGGAGGTCGACGTTGTAGCGGCGGTAGGTGAGGGCGGCGGTGCCGTTCATCACGTCGCCTTCCAGGTTGCCGACCTCGCGATTGATGAGGCGGGCGGTCGGACCGTCCGACAGCCACTGAAGCAATGTCTCCTGCAACGTCGCCGTGTCGTTCATCAGCGAGAGCAGCGCATCCACGGCTTGCTTCGCGGCCAGGCTCGCATGCGTCACGGTGGGATCTGCTGCGCCGGTGCCGATCGACACGACCAGCAGCTTGTCTGCACCGGTCGGCCAATTGATTCGATAGCCGATCATCGTCGCGTACATCATGGCGATGAGCGCTGGATTGTTGAACGGGCTGACGCCGCCGTCGACGAACTCGCCGGTCACGGACTTTGCGCCGGCGGCACGCGCGATCGTGATCTGCTGCGAATCGAAGTACGCAGGCGCGGCTGTCGAAGCACGCACGACCTGCCATAGCGGATAGTCACCGTCGCCGACGACT
>DATENH010000096.1:0-8921 GCA_035275145.1 Steroidobacteraceae bacterium
TCGGTGTTCGTCTCGCCGGAGATCGACGACGACATCGACATCCAGATCAACCCGGCGGATGTGCGCACCGACGTCTATCGTTCGAGCGGCGCCGGCGGCCAGCACGTCAACAAGACCGAATCCGCGGTGCGCCTCACGCACATCCCGACCGGCATCGTGGTCGCGTGCCAGAACGAGCGCAGCCAGCACAAGAATCGCGACAAGGCGTGGAAGCAGCTCAAGGCGAAGCTGTACGAGCTGGAAGTGAACAAGCGCAACGCCGCGGCCAAGGTGCTCGAGGACAACAAGTCCGACGTGAGCTGGGGCAACCAGATCCGCTCGTACGTTCTCGACCAGTCGCGCATCAAGGATCTGCGCACCAACGTCGAGGTCGGCGACACCACGCGCGTGCTCGACGGCGATCTCGATCAGTTTCTCGAAGCGAGTCTGAAGCAGGGGCTGTGATGGCGGACGACGAAAACAAGCTGATCGCGGAGCGGCGGGCCAAGCTCGACAAGCTGCGCACAGTGTCTTCCGGGGGCGTGGCGTTCCCGAACGACTTCCGGCGCGACGCGCTGGCGGATCAATTGCTGACGGCCTACGGCGACCGGCCGACGGAGTGGTTCGACAAGAACTCCATCCGCGTGAAGGTCGGCGGCCGCATGCTCGCCAAGCGCGTCATGGGCAAGGCGAGCTTCGCGAAGATCGCAGACCGCACCGGGCAGATCCAGGTGTTCGCGCAGGGCGAGGCGCTCGGCGCCACGTACGATGACTTCAAGGGCTGGGACGTCGGCGACGTCATCGGCGTCGAAGGCGCGCTGTTCAAGACCAAGACCGGCGAGCTCACGGTGCGCGCGGAGAAGCTGCGGCTCCTGGTGAAGTCGCTGCGCCCGCTGCCCGACAAGTGGCACGGCCTTGCCGACCAGGAGATCCGCTATCGCCAGCGCTATGTCGACCTGATCGTCAGCCCGCAGAGCGCGCAGGTGTTCAAGGCGCGCACCCGCATCATCAAGTACCTGCGCGACTTCCTCGACGCGATGGACTTCCTCGAGGTCGAGACGCCGATGATGCAGACGATCGCCGGCGGCGCCGTGGCGCGGCCGTTCGTCACGCATCACAACGCGCTCGACATGCAGCTTTACCTGCGCATCGCGCCCGAGCTGTTCCTGAAGCGTCTGCTGGTCGGCGGCTTCGAGCGCGTGTACGAGATCAACCGCAACTTTCGCAACGAAGGCATCTCGACCCGGCACAATCCCGAATTCACGATGCTGGAGCTGTACCAGGCGTACGCGGACTTCAGCGACTTCATGAATCTGGTGGAGCGCATGTGCCAGGGACTGTGCGACGCCGTCGTCGGCTCGCGGCGCGTCGAGTATCAGGGCGAGGTGTACGACTTCGCGCAACCGTTCCGTCGCGTGACGATCGAAGACCTGCTGGTGCATTTCAATCCCGGGATCGAGCGCGTGAAGCTGCGAGACGTCAGCTATATCCGTGGTTACTGCGAGCGACTGGGCATCGCGTACTTGCCGGGCGACGGTGCCGGCAAGCTGCAGTTCGACATGTTCGAGAAGACGGCCGAGCACCGGCTGCTGCAGCCGACGTTCGTGTACGCGTATCCGGCGGAAGTGTCGCCGCTCGCCCGCCGCAACGATTCGGATCCGTTCATCACGGATCGGTTCGAGTTCTTCGTCGGCGGGCGCGAGATCGCCAACGGTTTCTCGGAGCTCAACGATCCGGAGGATCAGGCGGAGCGCTTCAAGGAGCAGGTGGCACGCAAGCAGGCCGGCGATCTGGAGGCGATGCACTACGACGCCGATTACATCCGCGCGCTGGAATATGGGATGCCGCCGGCGGCGGGCCTCGGCGTGGGGATCGATCGGCTCGTGATGTTGCTGACGAACTCGCCGTCGATCAGGGACGTGCTGCTGTTCCCGCACATGCGGCCGGAGTGAACGTCGGACTGAGAACCTGTAGGTCGGGCTTCAGCCCGACAATTCGTGCGGGGAGAAGAGTCGGGCTGAAGCCCGACCTACAGCGCATATGGAAGCAGTAGTTGCTGGATTTGCGCGCCGCGATTGGACTCCAACTCAAGCTCCGCATCCTGTTGCGCGAGATTGATCACCGCCAGCAGCTCGCAGCCCGCGTCCGTCGCTGCTGCATCGACCACGTCCCCCGCGTGCTGCTCTCCCGCGAGAACTCTGGTTCCCAGCGCCGGCGGCGGGCACGCACACCGGAAGCGAAACATCCGGCGCTTGATCGCCCCTCTGAAATGCGTGCGCGCGATGATCTCCTGTCCCGTGTAGCAGCCCTTCTCGAACGCTATGCCGCCGAGCAGATCGAGATTCAGCATCTGCGCGACGAAGGTCTCGTACGTCTCGGGGTACACCTGTGGCAAGCCCGCGCGAATGCCGGCCAGCCGCCAGTCACGCTCGCGATATGCAGGCGGCTCCGTCAGGTCGATCGGAGCTGCCAACGCGTCGATCTTCACCTTCGACCGCAGCACGTATTTCCGCAGCCGTGCAACGATGCGCTCCGTCAGCGACGCGGGCAGAATCAGCGCGATTCCGTCGCTGCGCTCGACCAGCCAGAGCACGGCTTGCACGCGCCCCTGCGCAGAATTGCACGCAGCCAGCATGGCGCGTGCCGGCGTGAGCGCATCGACGTCGGCGCTCAGCTGACCTTGCAGGAAGGGGCGGGCATCCGCGCCGCTCACCAGTAGCATGCTCAAGGAGGTGGTCACAGGGAGGAATTCATCCGTTCGCGGAATCCGAAGTCATACCTCGCGACAAACTAACGAGGCGAGGTTCCGCCTCAAAAGTGCTTCTGGCACACTTGCCGCACGCCGCTATGTCGCAGGGCACGCAATCATCGTCCGGATCGCTGCCGACCACAAATACGAATGAGTTGGCCGGCCATGCCGTATCCGAAGTTCCAGCCGCGGCGCCGCCCGAAGCCGAAGCTCCGCGCGAGCACGGCGGTCGCGGCGGTCTCGATCCCACGCGTTACGGCGATTGGGAGAAGAACGGGCGCTGCATCGATTTCTGACCTTGGGAGTCAGCTTGGACAGCTCTAGCACTCGCAAACGGCCGCTGTCGCCGTTCCTTACCGTGTACCGTTGGCAGTACACGATGGCGTTGTCGATTCTGCATCGCGTGACTGGCTGCGTGCAGTCGGTCGGCCTGCTGCTATTCGCCTACTGGCTGGTCGCGGCCGCGACTGGTCAGAAGGCGTACGCAACGGCTCACGCCTTCTTCGGCCATCCGCTGCTGCGCGTCCTGCTGATCGGCTTCTCGTTCGCATTCTTCTATCACCTGCTGAACGGCGTGCGGCACATGACCTGGGACACCGGCCACGGGATGGAGCGCAAGGCCGCGCGCGTGAGCGGCTGGATCGTCTTCCTCGGCGCGATCGCGACGACCGCGCTGTTCTGGGTGCTGATCCTGCGTGACACGGGCGGTGCCGCATGAGCCTGCGCAGTCCCACTGGCCGCGTTCAAGGGTTGGGCACGGCGAAAGACGGCGTGTCGCACTGGTGGGCGCAGCGCGTGACGTCGGTTGCATTGCTGCTGCTCGGGCTGTGGTTCGCGGCCTCGCTGCTGCGCATGCCGGAGCTCGAGTATCAAGTGGTCGTTGCGTGGATCGCCGGACCGTTCAATGCGGTGCTCCTCCTGCTGTTCATCGCCACGCTCGTCTATCACTCGCAGCTCGGCGTCCAGGTGGTGGTCGAGGACTATGTCCATCATCACGGCCTGAAGATCGCGACGATGCTGCTGCTCACCTTCGCGCACTGGATGGTCGCCGCCCTCGCAATCTTCGCGGTGCTGCGCATCGCATTCGGCGGTGCCCGATGAGCGAGTACAAGTTCATCGATCACAGCTACGACGTCGTCGTGGTCGGCGCCGGCGGCGCAGGCCTGCGCGCGACTTTCGGTCTGGCGCACTCGGGTTTGTCGACCGCGTGCATCACCAAGGTCTTTCCGACTCGCAGTCATACCGTCGCGGCGCAAGGCGGCATCAGTGCCGCTCTCGGCAACATGGGCGAGGACGACTGGCGCTGGCACATGTACGACACGGTCAAGGGCTCGGACTGGCTCGGCGATCAGGACGCCATCGAGTTCATGTGCAAGGAAGCGCCGAATGCAGTGATCGAGCTCGAGCACTACGGCTTGCCGTTCTCGCGCACCGACGACGGTCGCATTTATCAGCGTCCGTTCGGCGGCATGACGACGCACTACGGCAAGGGCACGGCGCAGCGCACCTGCGCAGCCGCCGACCGCACCGGTCACGCGATGCTGCACACCCTGTATCAGCAGGCACTGCGGCACCAGGCGCAGTTCTTCGTCGAGTACTTCGCCATCGATCTCATCATGGAGAACGGCGAGTGTCGCGGCGTCGTCGCGATCGACATGGCCGACGGCACGCTGCATCGGTTCCGTGCGCATCAGACGATCCTCGCAACCGGCGGCTACGGCCGCGCTTACTTCTCGTGCACTTCGGCTCACACCTGCACCGGCGATGGCGGCGGCATGGTATTGCGCGCCGGACTGCCGTTGCAGGACATGGAGTTCGTGCAATTCCATCCGACAGGCATCTACGGTGCGGGCTGTCTCATCACCGAAGGCGTGCGCGGCGAGGGCGGCATCCTGCGCAACTCCAACGGCGAGCGCTTCATGGAGCGCTACGCGCCGAACGCGAAGGATCTCGCGTCGCGCGACGTGGTGAGTCGCGCCATGACGATCGAGATTCGCGAAGGGCGCGGCGTCGGCGAGCACAAAGATCACATCTTCCTGCACCTCGAGCACCTCGGCGCGGAGGTGATCCACGAGCGCCTGCCGGGCATCGCCGAGACGGCGAAGATCTTCGCCGGCGTCGACGTCACCAAGCAGCCGATCCCGGTGCTGCCGACGGTCCACTACAACATGGGCGGCATCCCCGCGAACGTGCAGGGCGAAGTCGTCACGTTGACGAACGGCAATCCGGAAAGTGTCGTGCCGGGCCTGATGGCAGTCGGCGAAGCGGCCTGCGTCTCCGTGCACGGCGCAAACCGGCTCGGCTCGAACTCGCTGCTCGATCTCGTGGTGTTTGGCCGCGAAGCTGCACGGCATTGCGCGACTACGCTCAAGCCGGGCACGCAGCATCGGCCGCTGGCGAAAGACGCGGGCGATCTCGCCGTGAGCCGCATCGATCGGCTGCGCAATGCGAAGGGCAAGACCAGCACTGCGCAGATCCGCCTCAGCATGCAGCGCGTGATGCAAACGCACGCCGCGGTGTTCCGCACCGGCGACTCGCTGCAGGAAGGCGTGCACAAGCTCGCCGAAGTGATCGCGTCCTTCGCCGACGTCAGCGTGAGCGACCGCTCGCTGATCTGGAACACCGATCTGATCGAGACGCTCGAGCTGGACAATCTTCTCGGCCAGGCCGCGGCGACGATTCAGTCCGCAGCGAACCGCAAGGAGAGCCGCGGCGCACACGCGCGCGAAGACTTCCCGGATCGCGACGACGCGAACTGGATGAAGCACACGCTCGCGTGGGTCGACGGGCGCGGCACGGTGCGCATCGACTATCGCCCCGTGCACATGAACACGCTGACCAGCGACGTCGAGCCGATTCCGCCGAAAGCCAGGACCTACTGATTCAGGATCCAACAAGATGGCGCAATTCCGTCTGCCCGCGAACTCGAAGATCCGCCCCGGCAAGCTGTTCAAAGCACCGGCCGGCGCGAAGCAGGTGCGTGCCTTCAAGATCTACCGCTTCGACCCGGAGTCGGGCGAGAACCCGCGCGTCGACACCTACGAGGTCGACATGGCGAGCTGCGGCCCGATGGTTCTGGACGCGCTCATCAAGATCAAGAACGAGATCGACCCGACGCTGACGTTCCGCCGCTCCTGCCGCGAGGGCATCTGCGGCTCGTGTGCGATGAACATCGACGGCCTGAACACGCTGGCGTGCACGCGCGCCAACGACGACATCAAGGGCACGATCAAGATCTATCCGCTGCCGCACATGCCGGTGGTCAAAGACCTGGTGCCGGACCTCACCGACTTCTACGCGCAGTACGCATCGGTGAAGCCGTGGCTGCAGACGCGGACGCCGGCGCCGCCGGATCGCGAGCGGCTGCAATCGAAAGAGGATCAGGAAAAGATCGACCGCCCGGCGGCATGCATCCTGTGCGCCTGCTGTTCGACCTCGTGCCCGAGCTACTGGTGGAACAGCGACCGCTACCTCGGCCCGGCGGCGCTTCTTGCCGCCTATCGCTGGATCGTCGACACGCGCGACGAGGCCACCGGCGAGCGCCTCGACGAGCTCGAGGACCCGTTCCGCCTCTATCGCTGCCACACGATCATGAACTGCACCGAGGCCTGCCCGAAGGACCTGAATCCGGCGAAGGCGATCGCGGAGATCAAGAAGAAGATCGCGGAACGACGCCATTGAATACGGCCCAGCTCCGCTGGCGGTGCCGCCGCGGCCTGCGCGAGCTGGACGTTCTGCTCGAACGATACCTCCGGGAACGCTATCCTTCCGCCCCGGCCGCCGAACAACAGGCATTCGCAGCGCTGCTGGACCTGCCGGACCCCGAGCTGCTCGCGTATGTGATGCGGCGGCAGGTCCCGGCCGATCCGCACTGGGTTCATGTCATCGAGAAACTCACCGACTCTGACGCTTGAGGTCAACGGGCGACGCGCCGAAGCGCTCGCTGCGTGGCTCGCGCTCGCCAGTGCCGGCTGTGCAGTCGTGCTGCTCGGCGCTGCGGCGTCCTGGACGCCATGGCTGGCAGCGAGCGCGGTCGGCACCATCGCATTCGGGCTGTGGCGGGCAGGCTGGATCGGTTCCAGTCATCGAATCGTCGACGTGCGCTGGCTGGCCGACGGCCGCTGGTCCCTGATCGACCGTCAGGGGTCGGCCATCCCCGCGAAGCTTTCCGGCGATACCCGGCTCGCCGGCACGGCCGTCTGGCTGCGCTGGATGACGGCTCCGGGCCGACCGCGCTCGATGTTGCTGGTCCGTGGCGATATGCCTGCAGGGCAGTTACGGACCCTGCGCGTCCGCCTGCAAATCCAGGCTCTGGAGCGGGCGTTGCCCGACGCGCCGGCGCGATGAGAACGGCTCGCGAACGGCGGCGCGAAGCCGCGAAAATGTGCAGTAGTTCCGCGAACTTTCCGCGGGGCGGTCAGTCTATCCGAGCAGCCGGCGAGGGCGCCGGTCGATGACGCAGGACGACTCCGACCAGCAGCTCGTCGAACGTGTCCAGGCGGGCGATAAAGCCGCCTTCGACCTGCTGGTGCGCAAGTACCAGCATCGCGTGCTGAAGCTCGTGAGCCGGTTCGTTTCCGACGCCGCGGAAGCGGAGGACGTAGCGCAGGAAGCCTTCCTCAAGGCTTACCGGGCGCTGGCTTCGTTCCGGGGCGACAGTGCGTTTTACACGTGGCTGTATCGCATCGCGATCAACACGGCGAAAAACGCGCTGGTTTCGAATCGGCGGCGACCGGTCGACTTCGATCTGGATCTGCAGGATCCGGAGCAGTACGACCGGCATGCGCGGCTCAAGGAGGGCGACACCCCGGAAGGAGTGCTGCTCACCGAGGAGATTCGCAGCGTGGTCGAGAAGGCGATGGAGCAGCTGCCGGAGGATTTGCGGACGGCGATCGTCCTGCGGGAGCTGGAAGGGTTGTCGTACGAGGAGATTGCGGAGGCGATGGATTGCCCGGTCGGTACCGTGCGTTCCCGAATATTCCGGGCCCGCGAGGCGATCGACAAGAAGCTGAAGCCGCTGCTCGACTGAAGTTATGTCGAGCGGAAATTGTGAAATTGCGAGGCGTGCCCGGACGGCGCGTTGAATTGCGGCCATGGATGCTGGCAATGTTGGAACTTAGGGTGAACGAACACATGACCGATGCGGTGAACGAACAGCTCTCGGCCTGCCTGGACGGCGAACTTCCGCCGGCAGAGCTCGATCTGTTGCTGAAGCGCCTGGAGCGCAATCCCGAGTTGCGCGATGCCCTGGGCCGCTACACCGCCATCGGCGAGGCCCTGCGCGAGGCCAGGCCACTCGTCGCTTCGCGCTCCTTCGCAGACAAAGTGATGGCGGCCGTGGACCAGGAACCCGCAGTCGCTCGTCGTCGCTGGCGCGCATCCCCGGCGCTGCTCCGCGGTCTGCGTCCCGTCGCCGGAATCGGCGTGGCGGCAACGGTCGCCGCGGTAGCGATTTTCGCGGTCCAGCAGGCCGGCGTTGCGCCCAGCCCCGAGCTGGCGAACCAGCCGGCAGCAGCGACGACAGTCGTCGCACAGAACGACGACGAGGCCGCGAGCTACATCGTGCCGTCGCCGTCCAACGCTCCGCAGTCGGCGTTCGTGCCGGCAACGCGTCTGACGAACTACGTCGTGGCCCACAGCGAATATTCCTCGCCGCTCGCTCGCCGCTCGATGCTGACGGGCGTGCTTGCGGAAGACGATGGCGATCCGGACGTCGCGACTCCGACGATCACGGACGAGACCAAAAAGGACGACGAACCGAAGTCGTCCGTGCAAACGCAATAAATGCCTCGATGACCGTCGCGAAATACTCCGTTGCGCTCGCCGCCGTCGCGTTCACTGCGATGAGCTCGGCGCACGCGGCCGACCGCGCCGCGCGCGAATGGCTCGAGCGCATGTCCGAGTCGCTGGCCACGCGCAATTACGACGGCCGCTATCTGCACGTGCGCAACTCGCGCACCGAGACGATGCGGATCATCCATCGCGTCGAGAAGGGCAAGGTCACCGAGCGCCTGGTGTCGCTCGACGGCAGCGGGCGCGAGATCATCCGCAACCAGGAAGAAGTGATCTGCTATCTGCCGGACCGCCGCACGGTGCTGGTCGAGAAGCGCACCGACGATCGCACGCTGATGGCGACGGTGCCGATCTACAACGAGCAGCTCGAATCCCACTACAGCATCGAGCGCGGCGCCTT
>DATENH010000097.1:0-65125 GCA_035275145.1 Steroidobacteraceae bacterium
CGCCCGGCAGCGCGCTCGAGATCATGAGCGTGCGCGGCGAGACGTCCGCTGCGGGCGGCTCGGCAGAGCGTTGAATCAGCGGCCGCTTGATGGCGCGAAACTGATGACTGAGCTCACGATCCTGCGACGCGGGCGGCAACATGCCGGTCGCGCGCAGGCGCTCGCGATCGATGACGACGACGCGCGACGGCGCGCTGACTGGCGCAACCGGTGCGGCCGGCTGCGGCGCGAGAGTCGGCACATCGAGCGTGCGCTCGATGGCTGGCGCAGCCGTGGCGCCCGGCGCCTCCGGACGCTTCTTTTCAGGAGCGCCGCGACTCCGGACTTTCTGCAATGCTGTTTCGACGAGACTCACGATGCACCCTCAACGAAATACATGACCGACGACTCCCGCGACCACACTGTGCAGGAACAACGTTGCTACGAATGAGGTCAGCAGCAGCGCGGTTGCGCCGCCGAACGCTACCCATTGCTTGCGCGCGTGGAACTTGTCGCGATCGACCCAGGCCGCGCTCACCGGCCCGAGCACCGGCAGGCCCATGATGTCGCCCAGCATGCGCACATTGAAGAATACCGGCTTGAGCTGATTGAACAGGTACGCGGCCGCGAGCGCCGAGCCCAGTGCCAGGATCAGGATGCCCGACAGCAGCAGCGGGCGATTGGGCGCGACCGGTTTGAACGCAGCGACCGGCGGATCGATGATCTGGAAGCTGACCACGCCGGTCTTTTCGGCGTCTTCCGACAACTTCGCGGTCTCCAGGCGCTGCACCAGCTGCTGATACTGGCCGCGCGTCACTTCGTAGTCACGGTTCAGACGAGCGAGCTCGGCTTCGACTTCCGGAACGCTGTTCACGAGGCGCTGCAACTCGGTGACGCGCGACTGGCGCTGCGCGATGTCCTTCTGCAACTCGGCGACCTGGACCTCGGCGCGATTCATCTCGAGGCGCAGGCCCTGGTAGACAGGATTCGACTTCAGCGACTGCGACAGGGTGCCGGTGGCGCGCTGGCCGGAGCGGACGCGCTTGAGCTCCTCGTCCTGCTTCTGCCTGAGATCTGCGAGCGTCGCGCGCACCGCGATGACCTCCGGCCACTCCTCCGTGTAGCGCAACAGCAGTTCTTCTTCGCGCCGCTCGAGCTCGCGGATGCGCACCGCGAGGTCGCCGCTGCCCGCGTTCGCCGCCGCCGGCTTCGACTGGTCGTCGATGCCGAACATGAAGGGCTCCTCGCCGGAAAGCTGTCGCTGCAACTCGTCGCGACGTGCGTCGGCCAGCGCGAGCTGCTGGCGCGCCTGATCGGCGCCGACCATTTCCTTCTGCAGCCGGGCGAAGTAGTCGCCGCGATCGTCCGGCATCATGCCGACGTTGCGCTTCTTGAATTCCGCGAGACGCGACTCGGCTTCCGACAGGCGCCGCTCATACTCGGAAATCTGCTCTCTGAGGAAGCGCTGCGCGTCCTCCTGCCCGGTGCGCTTGCTGCCGAGCGTGTCCTCCACGAACGAGTTCATCAGGCGCTCGACCACCTGCACCGTCTTGTCCCGGTTCACGTCCTGGAAGGTGATGCGGTACACGCCGTCGCTGGTCGAGTTGGCAGTGCGCACGTCGTTCGAGATCACCAGGCGTTGCTGCAACGACGCGATCAGCGACTGCATGGCTTCGGGGGTCTTCGCGCGAATGTCGAGATCGGTGTCGCGCGCAACCTGCTCGAGTCGCGGCCGGCTCAACAGCGCCTGCCGCACGACCGCGAGGTCCGAGTCGACGTCGGGTTCGACCGCCAGGCCTTTGATCAGCGGACGCAGTGCGGACTGCGTGTCCACGTACACACGCGCGCTCGCCTCGAACACATCCGGAATGTGGATGACGTACGCCCAGCCGAGCAGGCACACCGCCCACGCTACGGCCATCCCGTGCCAGCGGAAGCGCCAGGCGCCGCGGATCTCGTCGAGGATTCTGACTATGATTTGATGCATACAGCTGCCTAGAAAATCGATTGCGGGACGATCAACACGTCGCCCGGCTTCAATTCGCGGTTCGCTTCCAGCTTGCCCTTCTTCACGATGTCTTCCACGCGGACCTTGATGCGCTGCTCCTTGCCCTTCTCGTCCTTGCGCACCAGCGTCGTGCGGTTGCCCGCAGCGAACTCCGTGAGTCCGCCGACCTCCAGGATTGCGTCCAGCACCGTCATGCCCGTCCGATAGGCGATCGACTGCGGTTTGCTCACCTGGCCGATGATCTTGATCTGGTTGAACGCATTCAGTGCCGTCACCAGGGTCACGGTGACCTGTGGAGTGCGCACGTAGCGGGCCAGCCGCGCCTCGATGTCGCGCGCGAGCTGCGACGGCGTCTTGTTGACGGCTTGGAGGTCCTCCACCTGCGGCGTCGAGATCTTGCCGTCCGGTCGCACGACCACGTTGCCGGAGAGATCGGGCTCGCGCCACACGAAGACGCGGATCTGGTCACCGGGGCCGATGACGTAGTCGGTGGCACTTTCGACGCTCGCCGGCGGCTCCGCCTTGTCCTGGGCAGCCGGGACGGCGACTTTGCTGCCTTCAGTCTGGACAGCGGCCTTCTCCTCGGCGGCCACGGCGGCGACGCCCTGGAGCAGGAGCAGGCAGCCAAGCATCAGTGCGTGCGATACGTTCTTCATAAGTCGTCGGTCGTTCATCGAGTTGATCTGAGTTCCTGCAGCGTGCGCTGGGCTTCGGCGCGCGACGCGAACTTGGTGTCCGAGCTCAACAGTCCATCCAGAAGCTGGATAGCCTGATCCCGCTGGCCGGTGCGAGCGTGAGCCACCGCAAGGTGATACGTGATATCCCCGTTTCCGGCTGCGCCCGTCGCCGCGCGTTCGAGAATCTTCAGGCCATTCTGCGCGTCGCCGGTCTGCACCAGGATCCAGCCGTAGGTGTCTGCAACGCCCGGCGCGCCGGGCGCCAGCTCGTGAGCTTTGCGAGCGAGAGTCATGGCCCGCCCACCTGGCTCGCCGCTGAGCAGCCACGCGAGATTATTGAGGGCAACGACATTGTTGGGATCGCGTTCGAGCACGCGCTCGTATTGAGCGATGGCGCCGCGCGGGTCGCCGGTCTGCATGTAGTGTTGCGCGAGCAAGTTCCGCACCGTGATGTCGGTCGGATTGCGTTCGAGCCAGCTCAGCAGGCTGCTCTCCGGACGTGCCGTGCCGAGTCTCACCCGCAGGCCGTAGAGCTTGGCTGCCAGCGACGCGCTCGGCTTCTCGTCATAGGCGGCCTGGTATGCGGCAACTGCCGCATCGGCACGACCGGCTATCGAGTAGACGTCGCCTTCGACTTCGCGGAGCGTCGTCGTGGGCGGACGCGGCAACTGCCGCGCGCGGGCCAGAGCGCGCTCGACCTGCCCGCCCCGCGCGTCCAGCTCGATCACCATGAGCTCGGCTTCACGCCAATCGGGTTGTTTGGTGAGTGCGGCAAGCAACAGAGATCGAGCTTCATCCGTGTGGCCAAGCATCGCGTGCGCGCGCGCCGCGTTGAGGCTCGCTTCCGGAAGTCCTGCAGCGACTGCCGCAGTGAAGCGCGTGATTGCGTCGTCGTACAGACCGACGCTCATCAGCACTTTGCCGGCGCCGTTCAGCGCGGCGGCGCGATCGGGCGAAACCGCGATCGCCTGATCGAGCAGCGATTGCGCTCGCGCCGCGTCGCTGTCCGCAAACGCCATTTGCGCCAGGTGCAGACGAGATTCGATCGCCGCGGGATTCACGCCGATCGCCTGCTCGAGAACCTTCTTCGCACCGGCGCGATCGCCCCGGCGCAACGCGATTTCGGACAACGCCACCGACGCGGCCTCGAACTTCGGCGAGGCTTTGACGACTGCTTGCAGTTGCTTCTCCGCGCCATCCATGTCGCCGGACTGCAGCAGCAGGCGAGCGAGCGAGACGCGCGGCATCGGCGCAGTCGGATCCAGCTCGATCGCGCGCTCCAGCAATGGGCGAGCGCCCTGCGCATCGCCACTGGCCATGAGCCACGCGCCGGCCGTCGCTTGTACAGCCGCATCGGTGCTGTATTGCGCCGTCAACTTTTCGATCTCGCGCCGCGCTTCGGCAGGCGGCTTGCCGGTCACGCTCGCGATCGCGAGCAGTGCTCGCGCGCGCGGCTTGGCAGCAGTCTCTTTGGGAAGCGCCTGGAGAAGCTGCAGCGCCTTCGCTGAATCGCCCGCAGCGATGTAGGCGGCGGCGAGATCGACGCGCAGGTCGGCTTCCTGCGGCCGCGCATTCGCGCTGCGTTCCAGATACGCCAGACCATCCTTGTTCCCGCTTTGCAGGAGCGCCGAGCCGAGCAGCCAGTCGCTGAACGCGTCGGGTTGTGCCTGCTCCGGAGCGGCTTCGAGAATCTTGCGAGCCGCCTCGGGTTCGCGCCGGCTCAGATAAACCTGTGCCAGGAGCGAGCGCGCGGCGGTGTTCTCGGGATGTGCAGCCAGGAGTTTCGCCAGTGCGCTCTCTGCCTGCTCCGGCGAACCGCGCGAGACTTGTGCAGCCGCCAGCAGCAGTTGCGCCTGCACGTTGTTTGGATCCACCTGCAACACACGCTGCAGCTCCGACGCGGCGAGCACCGGATCCTTCTGAGCGAGCGCGATGCGAGCGCGCAGGTAATGAGTGATGGGAGCTTGGGGAGCGAGAGTGGCGAGCTGCTTGAGCGCCGCATTCGCTCCAGGCGCGTCGTTGAGCGCAAGCTCCGATTCGATGAGCGCGGCGAGCACTGCTGCCCGTCGCGGCAACGGCAGGCCGGTCTGGCCGAGCTCGTTCGCCTTGCGATAGGCCTCGCGTGCCTTCTCGTGATCGCCCTTGCGCGCCAGGATCGTCCCGCGCAGCGCCCAGGCTTCCGCCTTCGGCGGAGTCTGCGAGGTGACACGCTCCAGTGTCGCGAGTGCTTCGTCCGTGCGGCCGTCGCTCGCAAGGAAGCGCGCGTGCTCGATCAACACGTCCGGATTGTCGGGAGCAATGCGCACCGCCTCGGCCAGAGCCTTCTGCGCCTCGTCAGGGTGCTGCAAGCCGATGTGCGCCTGACTCTCCAGCAGCAGCCGGCGTGCCGGTTCGATCTGCGTGTCCGCGTGGAGCTGATTCAACAGCTCGTCGTAACGACGTCGCGCAAGCAGCAGCTCGTACTCGAGATCCCGCACCTTCGCGGCGTCGAAGCCGGCGCGCGTGGCGAAGTCGGCTTCCTTCTCGGCGGTCTCGAGATCGCCGAGCTGCAGCGATAGCCTGGCGAGCAGGTAGCGGGCCTCGGAGTTGTTCGGGTTGCTGTCGAGCACACCCTTCAGCTCCGCCATCGCGGAGCGGTAGTCGCCGGTCGACATGTGCGTGCGCGCACGCTCGACGCGGGTTGCTTCGCTCGCGAACCAACCGCAGCTGCTCAGGCTCAGGGTCAGGAGCAGGCCGACGAGGATCGACTTGAAGTGCGTGTGGTACATGGTGCTCAGTGCCCCGAGCCGGGCGCGCGCTCGAGATCGGCAGGGATGACAGCGATGACCTGGCCGCCGTTGTCGCGCCAGAATCGTTGCACCAGATCGCGCGCGCCTTCGCAATTCCTGCCCGCGCACCGGGCGGCGACCGCCACTACGCCTGCCGGCACCGGTCGCAGCAGCGCTTTGAACCCGTAACTGACCTGAGCAATGACCGCGGACCCCGTGACGCGGCCGCCGACATTATAGACGTGCGACACGACCCAGCGATTGCCGTTGCCATCCTCCGCAACGATTGCTGCTGCCGGGCTGTCCGACATGCTCGGCAACGTCTCGACCTCGTGCCAGCCGGGCGACGGCAGTGTGTTCTCGTAGTAGACGAGCTCGCGACCCTGGCTCTGCACGCCGTACATGTTCACATAAAGCTCGATCGGGTCGGACCCTGCGACATAAGCGGCACGGCTCTCCGCGCCCGCGCCGATGAATCGCGGCTGCCACGCTCCGTCCGGCGGGATCGGTCCGCGCCATCCATCGGTGTGCAGCGGCAGCGGATGCAGCGCCGGCGCAGCCGCCGCCGTGCCCGGGCCGAAGAGATTCAGGAGCGCGGCGCCCAGCATGAGCGCGACCGGAAACAACCAGGCGGCCGTCCCGGCAGTCGTTGCAGTTCCCTGCTCGTGAGACGACGCGGGCAGCGGCGCATTGCGCGCCAGCGAGCGCGTCAGAAACAGGATCGCGGCGAGCAGCGGCACGAACAGCACGGTGCCGAACGTGACGTGGTCGGTTGTCACCAGGTAGTGCTGCATTTTCGTCGCGTAGCCGGCGTAGATGATCACGATGACGCGCAACCAGTTCGCAGCGAGCGTCGCTGCAGCCGACATCGCCAGCAGCATGGCGAAGCGCTGTCGCGGCAGTCGCTGGATGACTCCGGCGAGAACGGCGAAGGCGAGACCGACGACGAGATAGCGTTTGCCGCTGCAGGTATCCGCGACGGTGAAAGTGCCGTAGGGAATCGTGACGTCGTTGCCCGTCACGGTGACCGGGATGCCGAATGCGCCGAGCACGTGCTCCGACACGCTGGTCGTCATCGCCTGCAACGTCGGCGTGAACACATCCCACAACGGGATCGCGAAATACAAATAGGTCAACGGCAATGCCGCGAGCCGTGCGGCCCGCGGGCCGGCTGCGGCGAGAACCGCGAGCAGCGGCACGAGCGGAATGATCAGATGCTGACCGGCATTGCTGTTGGCGCGCAGCGCCACCAGCCAGATGACGACTGCGATCGCAAGCGGCAGTGCGGCGATCGGGCGCGTGGGAACGGCTGCCGCATCGATCTCCTTGCGAGCGCGAAACAGCCACACGGCTGTGAGCAGAGCAACGAGGTAGCCGTGCTCGTAGTCCCTGATCGTTCGCCAGTAGTGCTCCAGCTCCACCAGGCTGGGCCACAGCATCAGGAACGCAACGGCGAGCACGACCGCGACCGGCGAGACTTGCGTCCACCGGCCCGCTCGCGTCTTCGCGCTGCTGGCGATCGCCATGGGTTCCCCTCTTGATGCTGCCTGCGTCATTGCGTCTGCGGCTGTCCGTCTCAGGACGGCGCGCGAATTCCATATTTGTCCATGAGGTCGTACAGAGTCGGGCGGCTCACGCCGAGCAGCTCGGCCGTGCGCGACACGTTGCGGTCGGTGATTGCGAGCGCCTGTTGAATCGCCTGGCGCTCGGCACGCGTGCGAACTTCTTTGAGATTGAAGAGCAGTCCGCCGTCCACCGCCTCTTTTAAGCCGAGGTCCTCGGCCGTCACCATTGGCCCTTCGGCCATGATCAGCGCGGTTTTCACCTTGTTCTCCAGCTCGCGCACGTTGCCCGGCCACCCGTAGCCTTCCATGGCCGCGATCGCTTCCTCGCTGAAGCCGCGGCGCGGCCGGCCGTGTCCGGCAAACTTGCGCAGCATCGCGTGCGCCAGCACCGTCGGGCCGCCGCGCCGCTCGCGCAGCGCCGGCACGTTGACCACCACCTCGCTGATGCGGAAGTACAGGTCCTGGCGGAAGCGCTGCTCGTCGATGAGCTGCTTCAGGTCGCGGTTGGTCGCGCACACGACGCGGACGTTGACCGGAATCTCCTGACGCCCGCCGACGCGCTCGATCACGCGGCCCTGCAGGAAGCGCAGCAGCTTCGCCTGCAACGCCAGCGGCATGTCGCCGATTTCGTCGAGGAACAGCGTGCCGCCGTCCGCCATCTCGATCTTGCCGAGCGTCTGTTTCACGGCGCCGGTGAACGCGCCCTTCTCGTGACCGAACAGCTCGCTCTCGAGGAGCTGCTCCGGGATCGCGGCGCAGTTGATGGCGACGAACTTGCCGCCGCTGCGGCCGCTCTGCGCATGCACTGCGCGGGCGAGCAGCTCCTTGCCGGTGCCGCTCTCGCCGAGGATCAGCACCGAGACGTCGGCTGGGGCGACCTTCTCGACCATGCGGCAGACCTTGAGCATCGCCTCGTCGGTGGCGATCAGGCCTTCGAGCGGTGCGTGGAACTGCGAGGCCTGCAGCTGGCGGTTGCGCTCTTCGAGCGCGTGGATGTGGAACGCGCGCTGCACGATCAGTCGCAGCACGTCGGTGTCGACCGGCTTCTGATAGAAATCGTACGCGCCGATCGAGACGGCGCGCAGCGCGCTGTCGCGATCGTGGTTGCCGGTCACGACGATGACCTTGGTGGCCGGCATGACGCTGAGGATTTCCTTCAACGTCGCGATGCCTTCGCTGACGCCTTCGGGATCGGGCGGCAGGCCGAGGTCCTGCAGCACGACCGGCGGCTCGAAGCGGCGCAGCTGCGCCAGCGCTTCGCTGCGGGTCGCGGCGAACAGCACCTCGTGCTCGTCGAAGCACCATTTAAGCTGCTTCTGCAGCCCCAGGTCGTCCTCGACGATCAGAAGGCGGGGTTTGTCTTCGTTCATTCCTGTCTGCCTCATTGTGCCCTCGAGCCGCTCAGCCCGGACCGGTCGCACCGGCCACGACAGGCTCAGCGCGGGCAGGTTCGCAAACGGGCATGCTAATCGTGAAGCGCGTCCCCTGTCCGGGACTACTCTGCACTTCCACGGTTCCCGCCAGGCGCTGGATGTACTCCCGCACCTGGTAGGCGCCGACGCCCATGCCCTTGGAGCCCTTAGTACTATCGAACGGTCGGAACAGCCGGTCGCGCACGAACTCGGCATCCATGCCCTGCCCCGTATCGCTGACGATCAGCTGGGCCTGCGGGCCGCGGTGGCTCACCGCCACGCTGACTGAGCCCTCCGCGCTGGTCGCATCCTGGGCGTTGCGGATCACGTGCTCGATGACCGTGGTCAGGCGCTCGGGATTGGCCTGGACCAGGGCCACTTCGCACCTCTGCAACGCCGGCCGCGGCTGGCGCACCGAGCAGCGCCGCACAGCCTCGCGCGCGACGTCGGCAAGGTCGACGCGGACCAGCCGTTCCGGCGCGGTCGAGCCGCGTAGCTGATCGATCAGGCGCGTAATCCGTTCCACTGCATTGGCGACAGTGCCCATGGCGTCGTCGATGAATTCGGGGTTGCGCTTGTGGCGCTCGTAGTTGTCGACGATCAGCCGCAGCTGCGCCGCGGAGTTCTTCAGGTCGTGCATCATGAAAGCGGTCAGCCGGTTGTACGCCTCGAACTGGCGGCTCTCGGTGAGCTTGCGGTCGGCCTCCTGCTGGGCGATCTGTGTGGCGACGTGCCGCCCGACCGTCTTCAGCAGGTCGCGATCCTCGTAGGTGAGATCGAACGGCGGCGGCGGGTCGTGGAGCAGCACGAAGCCCATCAAGCGATCGAGCTGCAGCAGCGGCGACACGATGCGGAATCCGCGTTCGCTGCTCAACCAATCGGGCAGCGCCAGATTGCCGTACATGTCCGGCGCGCGCGCCAGCTCTCGCAGGTCGACGATCCACTGCGTGCGCGCCAGGAACGCGGGCAGGTCGGCGCTTGCCGGCAGGGCTTCGATCTTGTCGAGCTCATCGGGCCGTCCCGGCCAGGCAGCCACCGGCACGAAGCGCGCTGAGGCTTCGTCGGCGAGCCACAGAATGCCGGCGGGGCTCGAAAAGATCTGCGCAATCGCTGCGATGGCGGTACGACGCACGTCTTCGTCATGACCGGAGGACAGCGTGCTGATGAATCGCAGCCACTCCAGCCGGTAGTCGTATTTGTTGCGATAGAAATGCTTGCTCAGAAACACGCGCGCCCGCCGCCGCAGAACCGTCGAGCCCACCAGCAGCACCAGCAACAGCAGCGCCCCGCCGAAGAACACGACCTGACCGAGGCGGCCCCAGCTGCCGCCGAACTGCCGCACGTAGTAACCGCCGGCGGCCATCAGCAGCAGGTAGGCTCCCACGCCCATGAACGTCGTCGTGTAGAACACGGCCTGGCGCGAGACGAATACGTCGAGAGACCATTGCGGCTCGCGCCGGACCGCGATCGCAATCAAGGGCGCCGCGAACGCGATGATCGCGCCGCGCGCATTCCAGGCGTCGGCGACGATTCCGCGCAGCAACTCGGCCTGCGAGTACAGGAACAGGTCGTACGCGAACAGCGCGCCGATACCGCAGACCAGGTACTTCAGCGAATCGCGCGCTGCTTCCCCGGAATTGCGATAGATCTGCTCGAGCAGAATCAGGCCCAGGAGCGAGGTCGCAAGTCCCATGCGCGACAGCAGCAACTCGGGCGGGAGGACTGCGACGCCGCGGGCTTCGAGCAGCCACATTGCCGGCAACGCCAGCAGGGCGACGATCGGCGCAGCCCGGGCGATGAGGACGATCGAGCGCGGAGCGCTGCTGCCAGCGATCGAGCACAGCGCGAACAGCCAGGCGCCGTTGCGCAGCCCTTCCGCGACGTACAGCGGCAGCATCGATGCGCGCCCGGCGAACGCCTGCCCGGTGAGCAGCATGGCCCAGATTCCGGTGATCACGCTGGCGGCGATGAAGTACACGCCCTGCCGGCGGCCGCGCCAGCTGATCATCATGAGCACGGCAAGCAGCATGAATGCCGCCGCGGCGATGCCGTAGCCGATCGCGCCCACGATGTTCATGCATCCCCCAGACTTCGATGCATTCCCGTTTCGCCGCGCCGGCCCACCCTGGGCATGCGCAGCCCCTTCACCGCGCTCCCTTGCCCCACACAATCACTTCTACTGTCTGCACGAGTATGGCGATGTAGAAGATCAGACTGTGGTTTTTCACGTAATAGAGATCGTACTGAAGCTTCTCGATCGCGTCCTGCTCCGATGAGCCGTACGGGTAGCAGAGCTGCGCCCAGCCCGTGATGCCCGGCTTGATCGAATGCCGTTCGCGATAGTACGGAATGGTTTCGTTGAGCTGCTCGACGAACTCCGGGCGCTCGGGGCGCGGCCCGACGAAGCTCATCTCCCCGCGCAGCACGTTCAGGATCTGCGGCAGCTCGTCGATGCGCGTGGTGCGGATGAAAGAGCCGACGCGCGTGATGCGGCTGTCGTTCTTCTGCGCCCACTGCGCCTTGCCTTCCCGCTCCGCGTCGACGCGCATGCTGCGGAACTTGAGCAGCTTGAACGGCTTCCCGTACTGGCCGACGCGCACCTGCCGATAGAAGATCGGTGCACTCAAGCCGTCGCTGAGCTTGATCGCAGCCGCGGTGAGCAGCATGACCGGCGCAGTCGCTGCGAGCATCACGAAGCTGGCGACGACGTCGAACAGCCGCTCGAAGATGCCGTGCGCGCGTCCCTGGCGGAAGCCTTCCGCGAAAATCATCCAGCTCGGGTTGAGAATGTCGAGGCGGACCTTGCCAGTCTCGCGCTCGAGGAACGTCACCAGCTCGTTGATCTCGACGCCTTCGAGGCGGCACTCGAGCAACTGGTCCATCGGAAAGCGGCGGCGGCGATCGTCCATCGCGACTACGATCTCGTCGATGCGCTCGGCCTGGCAGTAGCCGAGCAGGTCCTGGTCCGGCCGCACCAGCCGTTCGTCGTCGCGCAAGGCCGAGAGCTCGTCGCCCTCCGCCATGACGTAGCCGACGATCAGGAAGCCGCGGCGGTCCGAGCGGCGCCGCAGCCGCACGATGCTCGCGGCGCGACGGCCGGCGCCGTACACGAGAACGCGGCGCTTGAAGACGGCATCGTCCACGATCAGATCGAACACGATGCGGACGACGGCGACCGCGGCGAACGAAACCAGCGTGCTGAGCAACAGCGCACCGCGCTCGATGCGCAGGGCCGGCAGCAGGTAAACGATCACGGCGATGACCATCGCGCCGCCGAGCATGCTGGCGGCGACGCGCGACAGCAGCCCCGCGAGCCGGGCTCGCTGTCGCGAGTTGTACAGGCCCATCGCGGCCATGCTCACGAACATGATCCCCGCGAACAGCAGGCTGTGCGGGACCCACGGCGCGGGATGCTGCGACGGCAGTACGGGACCCGTGAGCGTGAACGGAGCGGTGTAGTGCATTGCCGCGAGGAAGATTGCGCCTTCCAAGGTGGCCAGGAGAGCCAGCGGCAGCTGCCAGTAGTGCTGAAAAATCCGAATGGTCACGAGGTCGTCAGGTCGCTTCCGAAGTGTCGCAATCAGGAGTGCAGCCGCCAGGTCCGGCGGAGTCCCGCCGGGCGTCATTGAGCAAGACGACGACCCCCTCCCACCAGAGGCCGAAAGTCTAGAGGCTTTGCTGCGACGGCCCCGTGAAGGGGGTCACACCCATTACTGTTAAATAGTCCGACGCCTGAGGCTCCGAGGCGGTAAATCGCTGACTGCGTCACGACCGCCTCAATTGACAATCATTCGCATTTGTATTTACATACACGCCAGCCCAAGTCGATCCGCCGAGAGTCCCAGCAAATGTACGTCTGCGTCTGTCATGCAATCAGCGACCGCCAGATCCGCGAAGCCGTCGAGCGCGGCGCGGAGTCGTTGAGCGAAGTGCAGGCCTACTTGCCAGTCGCCAGCTGCTGCGGTCGCTGCGAAGACTCGGCGCGCGAAGTCATCGACTCGTACATCGAGTCCGCTGCAGGCCCGGTCGCGGCCTGACGCACGACCGCCTCCCCCGCGGTCCGCTCCCCTGCTGGATTTGCGATCAACCGTCGGTTGCGGTTGCCTGTTTCGAGCGCGCTCGCCAAGATCGCGGCTCGTTCGCGCTGTCCGGAGTCTCAGCCATGCAAGGTAACCCGATCGTCCTGCGTCACCTCAACACGATCCTCAAGAACGAGCTGACGGCGATCAACCAGTACTTCCTCCACGCCCGCATGTTCGACAACTGGGGGTTGGGCGAGCTCGGCGAGTACACCTACAAGGAATCGATCGACGAGATGAAGCATGCGGATCGGCTGATCAAGCGGATCCTGTTCCTGGAGGGGCTGCCGAACCTGCAGGACCTGGGCAAGCTCCTGATCGGCGAGAACGTGCGCGAAGTGCTCGAGTGCGATCTGAAGCTCGAGCTGCAGGCGCACCCCGATCTGCGCAAGGCGATCGCGGATTGCGAAGCTGCCGGCGACTACATCTCGCGCGAGCTGTTCGAGGAGATCCTCGAATCCGAGGAAGAGCACATCGACTGGCTGGAGACGCAGCTCAGCCTGATCGAGCGCATCGGCATCGAGAACTATTGCCAGTCGCAGATGCGCGAAGAGAAGCGCTGAGAGGACTCAGCTCTTCCGTATTAGCTGATCGTCTTGCTCGCGACGTTCGACAGCACGCTGCCGCTGCCGCTGGAGCTGACCGAGCGCACTGCGAAGAACCACGTGCCTGACGTGAGGCTGTCGACGACGTAGGTGTTGAGCGAAGGATTCGTCAGCTGCACCGAGCGGTCCAGGTTCGCCTGGTCCTTGCCGTAGCGCACTTCGTAGCCCGCGAGATCGGTGAGCGCACTGCCGTCGTCGTTCTGCGTCGGCGGCGTCCAGGACAGGGTGGCGCTGCCGTTGCCGAGATCGCTGACCGTTATCGCGAACATGGCAGTGGAAGCCGACCCGCCCTTGCCGTCGGAAACCGTCACGCGGATGTTCGAATAAGTGGCGACGTCCGCCGCCGTCGGCGTCCCGGAGATCTTGCCGCTCGCCGAATCGAATGCTGCCCATGACGGCTTGTTCGAAACGGAGAAGGTCAGAGTGTCACCATCCGGATCGGATGCAGTGGGCTGGAAGCTGTACGCCTGTCCCGCGACGATGCTCGTGCTCGGCGAGCCCGAAATTGTCGGCGCCTGGTTCGCGCCTTGTGCTGGTGCCGAGGGCTGCTGAGTCTCGCCGTCGCCACCGCCGCCGCATCCTGCGAGTGCGACCGCTGCGAGGATCGCCAACGAGGAAGTCCTGACTGCCTGCATAGTGCTGTGCTTCATGGTCACTATGTCAAACAAGTTCTATGCCGGACTGGGAAATTTCCTGCAGCAGCATCAGGTTATTGCTGTCAGGGGCGCGCCGAGGCGGCTCATCGTGCAGCGCGAAGTCGCTGTTCAGGAACACTTGTGCACCTCAGCACGTGAACTCGTTCACGCAACTGCTTGATATGCCAAGCGACGACACCGCGTCGCGAAGCACCGACATTCTGACAAGGCTGGGCCGACCGGAAGGGAGGCAAAGACTACACGCGCTTATGTAGAAACAACACCGCGGCGCGCGAAAAAAAGTGGCGTCCCCATGGGGATTCGAACCCCAGTTACCGCCGTGAAAGGGCGATGTCCTAGGCCTCTAGACGATGGGGACGCACGGCCAATCGATGGGACTTGGTGGAGCTAGGCGGGATCGAACCGCCGACCTCTTGCATGCCATGCAAGCGCTCTCCCAGCTGAGCTATAGCCCCACGTGAGAGGCGCGCAATGTATGGAAGCGACTCCGCAGTGTCAAGAAACGCGCTTGCTTTCGTGCCGCCGCTGCAGCGCCGCCACGCAACGCTGCGCCGCTTGTCCGTCCCAGCGATCGGGACGAGAGCCGCGCGGCCAGCGGCCAGCGAGCACGAGATCGAGGCTCTGCGACAGGTCGTTCGCCGCGACGAGTCGGTTGGATCCCTGCGTGACGGTGATCGGCCGCTCGGTGTTCTCGCGCAAAGTCAGGCATGGAATGCCGAGATAGGTCGACTCTTCCTGCACGCCGCCGGAGTCGGTGACGACCGCACGCGCGGCTTTGACGAGCGCCATGAACTCGACGTAGCCGAGCGGCTCGGTGAGCTTGATCCCGGGTGCCGACTGCAACGCCGGCCACAGCTTGAATTCTTCGAGCTTCTTGCGGGTGCGCGGATGCACGGAGAACAACAGCGGCAGACGCGAGGAAATCGACAGCATCTGCTGCATCAGATTGCCGAGCGTCCGCGCGTCGTCGACGTTCGACGGACGGTGCAGCGTCACGACGGCGTAGCCGCCCGGCTGCAGCGCAAATTTGGCGGGTCCCGCATCGGCCTCGATCTGCGGCCGCATCATCTCGTAGGAATCGATCATGATGTTGCCGACCCGATCGATCCGCTCGGCCGGCACGCCTTCGCGCAGCAGGTTCTCGTCCGCATCCGGCGAGGGCGTCCACAGCACGTCGGAAATCGCATCCGTCACCAGCCGGTTGATCTCCTCCGGCATGCGCCGGTCGCGGCTGCGCAGGCCCGCTTCCAGGTGCACGACCGAGATCCACATCTTGGCGGCGACCATCGCGCACGCTGCGGTGGAGTTCACGTCGCCGACGACGATGGTCCAGTCGGGACGATCCTGCTCGCACACCTTTTCGTACGCCACCATGACGCCGGCAGTCTGCTGGGCGTGCGAGCCGCTGCCGACTTCCAGGTGGTAGTGCGGCGTGGGCAGGCGCAGGTCGCGGAAGAACGCATCCGACATGTTGGCGTCGTAGTGCTGACCGGTGTGCACGATGCTGGTGGTGCACCAGCTCTGCGCCGCGAGCGCATGGTAGAGCGGCGCCACTTTCATGAAGTTCGGGCGGGCCGCGGCGATCAGATGAATCTTGCAGGACATCGCGTCATCTTCTTGTGTCGTCCTATATGAGTCCGTGACGCGGGTCGCGTCCAGGGCCTTTGGTCCACCCTACTGACGCGCCGCGTATTCGAGCGCGAGCTGCAGGCGAGCCAGCGTCTTCTGACGGCCGAGCACCTCCAGCGTCACGTCGATCGGCGGCGAGACGGAACCGCCCACAACAGCGACGCGCACCGGCTGCGCAACCTTGCCCAGGCCGATGCCGAGCTCCGTCGCAGTCTGATTCACGGCCTCGTGCGCGCCGGCGGCGGTCCACTCGTCGAGCGCCGAAAGTTTGTCGCGCACCGAGCGCAGCGGCGCCACGCTCTCCGCAGTGAGAATCTTCTTCGCCGCGGCCTCGTCATAGCCGGTGAAGTCGCGAAAGAAGAACAGGCTGTTCTGCGCCATTTCGCGCAGCGTCTTGGCACGCACCTGCAGCGCCTTCACTGCGGCGACGAGCGTGCGATCGTCGGTGACCGCGACGCCGAGCGCCGCGAGCTGCGGCTTGAGGAACTCGGCGAGCCGCTCCGGTGCCGCGCGCATGATGTGCTGCTGATTGAGCCACAGCAGCTTCTCCGGATTGAAGGCGGACGCGGCCTTGTTGACGTCGCGAATGTCGAAGAGCTGCTGCAGTTCCTCCAGCGAGAAGACTTCCTGGTCGCCGTGCGACCAGCCGAGCCGCACCAGGTAGTTGAGCAGCGCCTCCGGCAGATAGCCCTCGTCCCGATACTGCAGGACGCTCACCGCGCCATGCCGCTTCGAGAGCTTCGCGCCATCCGCTCCCAGGATCATCGGCACGTGCGCATAGACCGGCGTCGGTGTGCCGAGCGCGCGAAGCAGGTTGATCTGCCGCGGCGTGTTGTTCAGATGATCGTCGCCGCGAATGACGTGCGTCACCTGCATGTCCATGTCGTCGACGACGACGCAGAAATTGTAGGTCGGGGTGCCGTCGGAGCGCGCGATGATGAGATCGTCGAGCTCGGCGTTGTCGAACACGACGTTGCCGTGGATCACGTCCTCGACGACGACGTTGCCGTCGACGGGATTCTTGAAGCGCACGACCGGATCGACGCCGGCGCGCGGCTCCGTGCGGTGGCGGCACGTGCCGTCGTAGCGCGGCTTCGCCTTCACCGCCATCTGCCTGGCGCGCATCTCCTCCAGCTCTTCCTTGGTGCAATAGCAGCGGTACGCGTGACCGGCCGCGAGGAACTGCGCCAGCACCTCGCGATACCGATCCATGCGTCGCGTCTGGTAGTACGGGCCCTCGTCGTGGACCAGTCCCAGCCACTGCATACCGTCGAGGATCACCTGCGTCGCCTCTTCGGTGGAGCGCTCGCGATCGGTGTCCTCGATGCGCAGGATGAATTTGCCGCCGTGCCGGCGCGCGTACAGCCACGAGAACAAGGCAGTGCGCACGCCGCCGATGTGCAACAGGCCGGTCGGGCTGGGCGCGAAACGGGTACGGATGGGCATGGAGAAGGTGTCGAAGGTGGTGGGCGGTGCAGGGATTGAACCTGCGACCCCTGCCGTGTGAAAGCAGTGCTCTACCGCTGAGCTAACCGCCCAACCGCGTGCCGGCATCTCTGCCGGCCCATTATTAAAGGGCGAGTAGTTTAGGGAGCACCGTCGGGTCGGTCAACGAACTTGGGCGATCACGCTGCGTGCAGCGGCGGCGGGCGGTTGAGCAGCACCCAATACAGGCCCAGGCTGCTGACCGCTTCGACGAAGGCGCCGAATTCGACCGGCTTGCGCACGTAGCTGTTGGCACCGAGGTTGTAGCTGGCGATCACGTCGGCGTCCTGACTCGACGAGGTGAGAACCACGACCGGCAGCGTGCGCGTGCGCTCGTCGGCACGCAGGCGCTTGAGCACGCCCAGACCGTCGAGCTTCGGCAGCTTCAGGTCGAGCAGGATGATGGTGGGCACGTGCGCAACGTCGCGCTGCGCGTACTGACCGTTGCCGAACAGGAATTCGATCGCCTCGACGCCGTCGCGCACCACGACGATGTCGTGCGCGAGATTGTTCTTGCGCAGACTGAGCAGCGTCAGCTCTTCGTCGTCAGGATTGTCCTCGACCAGCAGAATGTAGCGCTCGCTCATTGCCCCCCCTGGGCCTGCCTCTTGCAGTTGGTGAAGCTTAAGCGCGGGCATCCATCCGGTTGCAGTAGTACCTCGTGCACGCCTCCGCGCGCACGCCGCCCGTTTCCGGCAATAGTGATGGATTCCCCCGCTCGTAGCCGCCGGCTCCCTTCGCCGTGGGCGGCAGCTACGGGCGGATCGTCTCGTAACAGCGGATCCGCAGCAAGCCGGTAAAGCCCGCGATGCACTGCAGGCGGCCCGCTGCATACAACGGCATACAGCGCTCCTGGCCGAGGAATGCAGATATTTAGGTGAATATCCCTAGTGCGAATCTTCGCCGCCGATCATCTGCAATAGCTCGGCGGTGCGTTCGCGCATCAGCGCCGCGTCGCCGCGGCTCTCCACGTTGAGGCGGATCAGCGGCTCGGTATTCGAGCTGCGCAGGTTGAAGCGCCAGCGGTCGAACTCCATCGAGACGCCGTCCGTGAAGTCGATCGAGCGGGACGCAGGCTGGTAGTGCTCCTGCACACGCTCGATGGTCGCCTTCGCGTCCGCGACCTTGCGATTGATCTCGCCGCTCGCCGGAAAGCGCGCGATGCGCTCGCCGACCAGCTCGGACAGCCGCAGCCCGGACTCGCACAGCAGTTGCGTGACCAGCAACCACGGCACCTGCCCGCTGTCGCAATAGCCGAAGCGGCGGAAGTAGTGATGCGCGCTCATCTCGCCGCCGTAGATCGCATCGGCATCGCGCATCACGTCCTTCATGAAGGCGTGGCCCGACTTCGACATCACTGCCTTGCCGCCGAGCGACTCGACCATGTCGAGCGTGGCCCAGGTCAGGCGCGGGTCGTGCACGATGCGCGCGCCGGGCTCGCGCTTGAGGAACATCGATGCGAGCAGGCCGACGATGTAGTAGCCCTCGATGAACGCGCCGGTCTCATCGAACAGGAAGCAGCGATCGTAGTCGCCGTCCCAGGCGACGCCGCAGTCGGCGCGATGCCGCTTGATCGCCTCGATGGTCGCGACGCGATTGCCTCCCAGCATCGGGTTCGGCACGCCGTTCGGAAACGTGCCGTCCGGCTCGTGATTGATCTTGATGAACTCGAACGGCAAGTGCGGCTCGAGCTGATCGACCACCAGTCCCGCGCCGCCGTTGCCGGCGTTGACGACGATCCTGAGCTTCTTCAGCTTCGGCCGGTCGAGATACGAAAGCAGATGATCGATGTACTTGCCGCGCACATCGAGCTGGTGGCGCCGGCCGGGCTGCGCGGCGCGCGAGTACGCGTCGGCCTCGGCGATGCGCTGGATGTCCTTCAACCCGGTGTCGCCGCTGATCGGCCGCGACTGCGCGCGCACGAACTTCATGCCGTTGTAGTCCGGCGGATTGTGGCTCGCCGTGACCATCACGCCGCCGTCCATGCCTTCGTTGAAGGTCGCGAAGTACACGCCCTCGGTCCCGCACAGGCCGATGTCGTAGACGTCGACGCCGGAGTCGTTGAGGCCGCGCGTCAGAGCGGCGCACAGCTCGTTGCTCGACTGGCGGATGTCGCGGCCGACCACCACGCGCTGCGGCTTCAGAAATTCCGCGTACGCGCGCCCGATGCGATACGCGACGTCCGGATTCAGCTCGGTGGGAATGCGGCCGCGATAATCGTAGGCCTTGAAGCCGGTGATGGCTGCCATGTTCAACCTGTCTGGTCTCTGCCGTAGCGGTCCTCGAAGCGCACGATGTCGTCCTCGCCGAGATACGTGCCCGACTGCACCTCGATGATGTGCAGCGGAATCTTGCCGGGATTCTCGATGCGGTGCTTCGTGCCGAGCGGAATGTAAGTCGACTGGTTCTCTTCGAGCAGGAAGGTCTCCTCGCCCCGCGTGATGCGCGCGGTGCCGGCGACGACGATCCAGTGCTCGGCGCGATGATGATGGAGCTGCAGCGACATCGAAGCACCGGGCTTGACCGACAGGCGCTTCACCTGGAACCGGTCGCCGTGATCGATGCTGTCGTAGCTGCCCCACGGACGGAAGACTTCGCGATGCAGGGAAGTCTCGTAGCGTCCCTGCTTTTTGAGCTGCGCGACCAGCTCCTTCACGTCCTGCACGCGGCTCTTCGGCGCGACCAGCACCGCGTCCTTGGTTTCGACCACGACGTGATCTTCGAGCCCGACCGCTGCGACCAGCCGACTCGTCGACTGCAGGTAGCAGCCCTTGGCGTCGACCGTCAGCACATCGCCGATGCGCACGTTGCCCTGCTCATCGCCCGGAATCGCTTCGTGCAGCGCGGACCACGAGCCCACGTCGCTCCAGCCGGCATCGAGCGGCACGACGACGCCGTGCTGCGTCTTCTCCATGACCGCGTAGTCGAATGAATCGCTCGGGCAGGCGCCGAACTCCTTTGCCGGCAGACGCGTGAAGTCCAGATCGCGCTTCGCGGACGTGTACGCCTGCGCGCACGCTTCGTAGATCGCCGGCGCGAGCTTGCGCAGCTCGTCCAGCACGGTCGACGCGCGGAACATGAACATGCCGCTGTTCCAGAAATACTCGCCCGACTCGACGTAGCGCTGCGCCGTCGCGAGGTCGGGCTTTTCGACGAACTGTGCGATCGGAAACGCACTGCCGCCGGCAACACCCGGCGTGCGCCGGATGTAGCCGTATCCCGTTTCGGGCTTGGTCGGCACGACGCCGAAAGTGACGAGCTTGCCTGCTTCCGCAGCCTTGCGGCCGACCGCCACGGCGGACTGGAACGCACGCACGTCGCGGATGACGTGATCGGCGGGCAGGATCAGCAGCAGCGGATCCGCGTGCGCCTTGCCGGCAGGAGCGTCGGCGACCGCCGCCATCGCGGCAATCGCAACCGCGGGCGCCGTGTTGCGCCCGACCGGCTCGAGCAGGATTGCCTGCGGCTGCGTGCCGCGCTCGAGCAGCTGCTCGGCGACCAGGAAACGATGATTCTCGTTGCACACCACGAGCGGCGGACCGACATCGGCCACGCCGCCGAGCCGCGCGAGCGTTTCCTGCAACATCGTGCCCTTGCCCACCAGCGGCAGGAGCTGCTTGGGGTAGAGCTCGCGCGACAGCGGCCACAGCCGCGTGCCCGAGCCGCCGGAGAGAATGACTGGAATCAACATAGGCTATCGCCCCGCCCGATTGCGTAATACTTCAGCCCGAATCGTTTCACGAAACCGGGATCGTAAAGGTTGCGGCCGTCGAAGATCACCGGATCCGCGAGCTCGGCCTTGATGGCGTCGAAATCGGGACTGCGGAATTCCTGCCACTCCGTGACGATCGCCAGCGCATCGGCGCCGCGGACTGCGTCCATCGCGCTGCCGACCAGCGTCAGTTCGTCGCCGCGCTCCGCATAGAGGCGCTGCGCTTCCTCGTTCGCCACCGGATCGTACGCACGCACCTTGGCCCCCGCCGCCCACAAGCCTTCCATCAACACGCGGCTCGGCGCTTGGCGCATGTCGTCGGTGTTCGGCTTGAACGCCAGTCCCCACAGCGCGATCGTCTTGCCGGCGAGATCGCCGAAGTGTCGCTTGAGCTTTTCGAGCAGCACCGACTTCTGGCGATTGTTGACGGCCTCAACTGCTTGCAGCAGCCACGCTTCGAACGAATGGTCGCTGGCACTGCGCGCGAGCGCCTGCACGTCCTTCGGGAAGCACGAGCCGCCGTAGCCGCAACCCGGATAGATGAAGTGATAGCCGATGCGCGGATCGGAGCCGATCCCCAGGCGCACCTTCTCGATGTCGGCGCCGACGCGCTCGGCGAGATTCGCCAGCTCGTTCATGAAGCTGATCTTGGTGGCGAGCATCGCGTTGGCCGCGTACTTGGTCAGCTCCGAGGAGCGCACGTCCATGACGATCATGCGCTCGCGGCTGCGCGTGAACGGATCGTAGAGCGCCTTGAGCAGCTCGGCGGTGCGCGGATTGTCGGTGCCGACGATGATGCGGTCGGGCTTCATGAAGTCGGCGATGGCGGCGCCTTCTTTCAGGAATTCGGGATTCGAGACCACGTCGAACTCGGCGTGCGCGCCGCGATTCTGCAGCGTGCTGTCGATCTTCGCCCGCACCTTGTCGGCCGTGCCGACCGGCACCGTCGACTTGGTCACGACCACGCGGTACTCGCCGATGTTGCGGCCGATCGCCTCGGCGACACTGAGCACGTAGCGCAGATCGGCCGAGCCATCTTCGTCGGGCGGCGTCCCGACGGCGATGAACTGGAAGACGCCGTGCTTGACCCCTTCCGCCGCGTCGGTCGTGAAGTTGAGGCGCCCGGCCGCGATGTTTTTCTTGAGCAACTCGTCCAGTCCCGCCTCGTAGATGGGCGACTCGCCGCGCTTGAGCATGTCCACCTTGCGCTGGTCGACGTCGACGCACAGCACGTTGTTGCCGACCTCGGCAAAGCACGCACCGGTGACCAGGCCGACGTAGCCGGAACCGAAGATGGTGAGACGCATTGGCTAACTTACTGGGCGTAAAGGGAAAAAGGCCACGGAGCTTAGCGAGGCGGAAGCTTCGAGTAAAGGCCGCGGAGGGACGTTCTGTTCCCGCTGACGGGTGAGCGCGCCGAATGGGCGGCGTGCGGGCAGGAAATGCGCGCAGCGGACGCTGCGCTTGGTGCGCTAGTGCTGGGTCGACGGCGAGGACGGCGGCGCCAGTCGACGCCGGGTCTGCAGCGCCGTGACGTTCTTCAATTCGGCGTGCGCCAACGCCGCCTTGCGGCTCCAGACCAGGTCCTGGATGTCGCCGGTCGGGCGATATTCGGCCACCGTCTGCATCAGCAGCGCGCGCGCCCGGTCGCAATCGAACCGCGTGAGCGCGCCCGACAGCTCATCCAGCACCTGCTGGACCGTCGACCACGGCAGCGAGTGCTCCATGGCGCGCATGATCATCGAGTGCTCCGTGCCGGTCACGTTGTTGCCGATCAGCAGTTCCTCGAACAGCTTCTCGGCCGGCCGCAGGCCGGTATACACGATCTCGATGTCGCCATCGGGGTTCTCGTCGTCGCGGATCGTCAGACCCATCAGGCTGATCATTCGTTTGGCGAGGTCGGCAATGCGCACCGGCTTGCCCATGTCGAGCACGAACACGTCGCCGCCCTGCCCCATCGAGCCCGCCTGCAGCACCAGCTGCGCCGCTTCCGGGATCGTCATGAAGTAGCGGATGACGTCCTTGTGCGTGACCGTGACCGGCCCGCCCTTGCGGATCTGCTCGCGGAACAACGGCACGACCGAGCCCGAGGACTCGAGCACGTTGCCGAAGCGGACCATGCAGAAGCGCGTATGCGAGCCGCGCGCCTGCAGTCCCTGCAGCACGATCTCGGCGCAGCGCTTGGTCGCACCCATCACGTTGGTCGGGTTCACGGCCTTGTCGGTCGAGATCAGCACGAACGTCTCGACGCGCGATTCCAACGCGGCTTCCGCGGCGTTCCAGGTGCTGAAGAGATTGTTGTAGATGCCTTCGATCACGTTCTGCTCGACGATCGGCACGTGCTTGTACGCCGCCGCGTGATAGATCGTCTGCACGCCGTAGGTCTGCAGGATTTCGCGCACGCGGTGCTTGTGATGCGCATCGCCGAGCAGCGGCACGACATCGACCGTCAGTCCTTCCGACGCGATCAGGATCTTCAGCTCGCGATCGATGTTGTAGAGCGCGAGCTCGGACATTTCGAACAGCAGCAGCTGGGCTGGGCGCAGTCGAATGATCTGGCGACACAGCTCGGAGCCGATCGAGCCACCCGCGCCAGTCACCATGACGATCTTGTTCTGAATGCAGGCATCGAGCAGCCGCGCGTTCGGCGGCACCGGGTCGCGTCCGAGCAAATCGCCGGCATCGACGTCGCGCACATCTTCGACGCGGGCGTGGCCGGCGAGAATGTCCGCGTAGTCCGGCACCGTCTGTACCAGCAGGTTCAGCGGTTCGATTGCCTTGAGGATTTCCTGGCGACGGCGGCGCGTCTGCGAAGGCAGCGCCAGGAACACCGCGGCGACGCCTTCGTCACGCACCAGATTCGCCAGCTCGCGCGCGGGAAATACTTCGAGCCCGTTGATGGTGCTGCCCTGCAGGGAAAGGTTGTCGTCGATGAATGCAATGGGATGGTAGCGCCCGCTGCGCGCCAGGCCCGTTGCCAACTGCACGCCGGCGCCGCCGGCGCCGTAGATCACCACGCGCTGCGTGCCGTTGGACCAACGGAAGTTCAACAGGCCACGCACGAAGAAGCGGCTGCCGCCGACGAACAGCAGCGCGAACGCCCAGTAGATCGGAATCGCCGACACCGGCACGGCACGATGCGGCCACACCAGCAGGATCGCGGTGAGCAGCACGACGGAAAACGTGACACCCGACAGGACTGCGAAAATCGCCTTCGGGCCGAGGAAGCGGATCACCGCCCGGTACAAGCCCAGCCGTACGAAGACCGGGATGCTGGTCAGCACCGCGATCGCATACACCCATTCGGTGCCGACGACGTAGTGGTAGATCGTCCCGAAGCGCAGCGTCAAAGCAGACCACAGCACCAACGGCAAACCGACGACATCCGCGACCAGCATGAGCAGCCGCTTCTGCGAGCGGGGAAGGTGGGCAAGTCTGTTCGCGAACCGTTCAATCCACCTGGGCATGGATTCCGTCACGCAACCGCTCCTTTATCTTTGTTCGGAGGGACAACTGCGCTGCTTTGCGCGACGTTCCCTGCCAGTCCATCTTTCGGTGGCTTCGTCAGCTGCTAAATCAAAAGTCGGTCGAACCCGCTGAACGGGCGGGCATTCTCCCAGAACTTTGTCCCAATTGCACTGACTGCGTTTGCAGACAGGCCACGGATGCTGCGCCGGACCGCCGACGATTTTTGCGGGCTCCAACTGAAGCGCAACTGAATCGTCTGTCAGCGCACCTCGCTGTTCGACGCCACCTCGGGACGCCCCGCGCCGGCCCACAGAGCAACGACAGTCAGCGGCAGGAAGGCGATCAACACGATCCACACAGCGGAGCGCGGATTCCGACTCGCCAGCGCAGCGGCCGGTAACAACCACGCAACATTCACCGCCAGCACCGCCAGCGTTACGCGGCGATGGCTGTTCCAGCGTCGCGCCAACCATTGGTAGGCGTGGGTGCGATGGGCCTGGTCGAGCCGCTCGCGGCGAACCAGCCGATTCAGCAGCGTTACCGTGGCGTCGACGAAGAAAACGCCACCCAGCAGCAGCCAAGCCGCCGATGCGGTCGCATCATCCCGCGTGGCTGCCAGCGCCAGCACGGCCAACACGAATCCAAGGAACCCGCTCCCTACATCGCCCATGAAGATGCGCGCGGGCGGCCAGTTCCAGCAGAGAAATCCGCTGCACGCCGCGCCCAGCACGAGGCTCGCCGTCGCGATGTCGCTCGACAGCAAGCCGAGCATCATCAGCGCAGCAGCAGCCCACGCAATGAATACGGCCTCGGCAGCGGCGATACCATCGATGCCATCCATGAAATTGAAAAGATTCAGCGTCCAGACGATCGCCAGTGCACTGACGACGTAGCTCAGCGCGCTGGCTACGATGGCGTTCGCACCGAAGCTGAATGCGGGCGGACCGAGCCAGGCCAGCGCCCAGATGGCAGCGACGAAATGCACAGTCAGCCGCACGCGCGCTGGAACGTGACGCCGATCGTCGATGGCACCGATGATGGCGACTGCGCTGCCGCCACCGAGCAGCGCGATCAGCAAGTCGGTGGCCATGCCGCCGATTGCATGAATAGCGACGAACCCGGCAGCGCTGGCCAGCACGATAGCTAGGCCGCCGCCGCGCGGCGTCGGAATCGTGTGCGAGCTGCGGGCGTTCGGCACGTCGAGCATCTGCTTCGACAACGCGAAGCGCCGCACCCATCCGGTCAGCACCAGCGAGAGCACGAGCGCACCCAGACCGATGAGCACCGCCTCAATAGCCACGCGTGCCCTCCTGCAAATACCACCTCACGGTCCGTGCGAGCGAGTCGTCGACGCTCACCGGGGGCGACCAGCCGAGCTCGCGACGGGTCACCTCAGTGTCGACCACGAGCGAGCTGCAAAGCCGCGCAACCTCCTCGCTCTTGCCAGTCAGATGACCGAGCACTCGCAGCGCACCAGTGGGCACACGCAGCAGCCGCACACGACGCTGCATGGCGCGCGCCAGTCGCCGGATCAGCTCCGGGGTTGCGAGACTCTCGTCATCCGCGACCATCCAGGTCTTGCCCGCGGCGCGCCGCTCGTGCAGCAGCAGCTGGATCAGGTCGCACAGATTCCAGACGCTGACGAGGCTGCGCTGATTGTCGATGCTAGCAAGCGGCAGCGGACGCTCTTGGTCGACCCAGCGCATGAGTCGTAGAAAGTTCGCGCGGACGCCCGGGCCGTAGACCAGAGGGGGTCGCACGATCGCGACCTCCAGTCGCCCGGTCAGCTCCTGCAGGCATTGCTCGGCGTTCCACTTCGAAACGCCATAGGCATCTGCAGGCTGGGGCGTCTGCGCAGCTGAGAAACCCGGTGCCGTCGATTGTTCACCATTGACCTTGATGCTGCTCAGGTAGATCAGTCGGCGGACACCCGCGTCGGCAGCTTGGAGAGCCAAGCGGGCCGTTCCACGGACATTGGTTCGAACGTAGAGATCGGTGTTGGCAGCGGAGTCATGCATCACATGCACCCGGGCGGCCAAGTGCACTACGTATTGCACGTCGCGCAATGCGGACTGCCATTCGGTGACATCGTCGATCTCGCCGACGACGATCTGCTCGGCAATCGATGCGGGCACAGGGCGGGGGGTGCGCAGGGCGGCACGCACGCGATAACCGGACTGCACCAGGAGCCGGCAGAGCTCGCTGCCGACGAAGCCGGTTGCGCCGGTAACAAGAACGCGCTCAGTCATCGAAACCGACCTTAAGGGCAAGTAGGCCGAGATATTCGTGAAGGGCGAGCTCGGTCTTGCGCAGGCCGCGCGAGCTCGGCAAGAAGTTGCGAAGAGATCGTGCCCGCCCTGCCCATACTCGCTGCCCAGTGGGCGCCGGAATGGGGTGCGCACCGACTCGCTCCATGAGCAGAACGGCTCGCGGCATGTGGCAGGCGGAAGTAACGAGAATGAACGGGGTCGCTCCGAGCAACGCATGCACTGCGCGTGCTTCGTCGTCGGTATCGAGGGACCGGTCGAGAACGATCAACGACTCTGCATCGACACCAAGCGAGCGCGCGAGGACCTCATAGCCTCTTGCCGAGGCTTGCCACGCCGGGATCGCGCCGCCGGACAGCACGAGGCGACTCGCTCGTAGTCTGCGGAACAGCGTGATGCCCTCGACGCCGCGCGCGAGAGCTTCGTCGTCGAGCGCGCCCGTAACTGGCACATTGTCGTGGGGCGTATAGCTGCTGCCGAGCACGACGACCTGGGTCGCGGCGCCGTCCCAGCGCGCGACATCGAGCGGTGCGTAACGACTCTCGAGCGGCGACAGCAGCGCTTCGCCAGTGACTGGCAGCGCCGCAAGCCAAGCGATCACTGCCGCGACGATCAGCAACGATCGTGACGTTCGCCGCCAGTGCAGCGCACGGAACGCGACGGCGACAATCGCCAGCAGCATCGCGATCACCAAGGGCATCGCCAGCGTACCGACGAGCTGCTTGAACGCGTACATCAGCTGTCAGGGACGCCCCCAGACCCGTCGCCGGACATAGTCGGTGTAGCTCAAGATGATCCGCAGCACCTTGTCGGAAACGTTCGTCGGTTCGTAGTCCCGCACCATGCGCAGCAGGCGGGTCGCGCCGCGCGGTTGCTCGGCGATCACGCCGAGCGCCTGCTCGACGCGCTCCAGATCGTAGCCGACCAGCATGACCGCGCCCTCTTCGAAGCCTTCGGGCCGCTCGTGCACTTCGCGAACGTTGAGCGCAGGGAAATTCAGGATCGACGACTCCTCGGTGATCGTGCCGCTGTCCGACAGCACCGCCCGTGCGTTGCTCTGCAATTTGATGTAGTCGAGAAAGCCGAACGGCTTGGAGGTCAGAACGTTCGCCGGGGGCTGCCAGCCCAGCGCAGTGAGCCGCGCGCGTGTGCGTGGATGCGTCGAGAGGATCACCGGCTGCGCGTATCGCACCGCAAGGTGCTCCAACAACGTCGTCAAGCGCCGCAGGTTGGCTGGATCGTCGACGTTCTCCTCGCGATGCAGGCTGGCCACGAAGTAACCATACTGCTCTAGACCGAGCCGCGTCAGCACAGCCGACCGTTCGATGTCGGCACGGTGATGCTCGATGACTTCGCGCAGCGGACTGCCTGTCTTGATCACCCGGTCCGGGGGCAACCCCTCACGCAGCAGGTATTCGCGCGCGATCTCGCTGTAGGTCAGGTTGACGTCCGCGATGTGATCCACGATGCGGCGGTTGATCTCCTCCGGCACGCGAAAATCGAAGCAACGGTTGCCGGCTTCCATGTGGAAGATGGGAATGTGCCGCCGCTTGGCTGCAATGGCGGCGAGCGAGCTGTTGGTATCGCCGAGAATCAGCAGGGCGTCGGGCTGCTGCTCTTCCAGCACGCGATCGGCCGCAATGATGACGTTGCCGATCGTCTGCGCCGCCGTGCCTCCGGCCACCTCAAGAAACGCGTCCGGCCTCCGGATTGCCAGCTCGCGGAAGAAGACTTCGTTGAGCTCGTAGTCGTAATTCTGCCCGGTGTGTACCAGCACGTGCTTGCAGTGGCGATCGAGCCGGTCGATCACGCGCGACAGCCGGATCACTTCCGGGCGCGTGCCGACGATGGTCATGACCTTAAGCATCCAGGGCCTCGCGCACGATATCGAGCCCGCGCAGGACTTCTTTGACCTGCGCCACGTCCAGGCGCCGCGTGTTGTGCGAGGTATAGTCGTCGAACTGCGAGATGGCCGTCTCGCCTTCGATGAAATACTTGTCGTAATTGAGGTCGCGAGAGTCGGCGGGAATGCGGTAATAGCGACCGAGGTCCTCGGCGCGCGCCATTTCCTCGCGCGAGACCAACGACTCGTAAAGCTTCTCGCCGTGGCGCGTGCCGATGATGCGGATCTCGGCGCGCGCGCCCAGCAGCTCGCACAGTGCCTGGGCGAGATCGCCGATCGTCGAAGCCGGGGCCCTCTGCACGAAAATATCGCCGGGCAGCGCATGCTCGAACGAGTGCAGCACCAGATCCACCGACTCGTCGAGCGACATCAGGAAGCGCGTCATGTTCGGGTCGGTGACGGTCAGCGCGCGGCCGCTGCGCAGCTGCTCCAGGAACAGCGGGATCACCGAGCCGCGCGATCCCATCACGTTGCCGTAGCGCGTCGCGGAGAGCACCGTACCGCCTGGCCCGGTCAGCCGCGACTTCGCGACCATGACCTTCTCCATCAGCGCCTTCGACAGACCCATGGCGTTGATCGGGTAGACCGCCTTGTCGGTGCTGAGCAGCACGCAGCGCTCGACGCCGCAGGCGATCGCTGCGCGCATGACGTTCTCCGCACCTGCGATGTTGGTGCGAACGGCCTCCATCGGATAGAACTCGCACGATGGCACCTGCTTGAGCGCCGCCGCATGGAACACGTAGTGCACGCCCTGCAGCGCGTCGTGCACGCTGTGATAGTCGCGCACATCGCCGATCAGGAACTTGACCTTGTCGCTCTTCAGCGCGATGCGCATGTCCTCCTGCTTTTTTTCGTCGCGGCTGAACACACGGATCTCGCCGAAATCGGAATTCAGGAAGCGTGTCAGCACTGCGTTGCCGAACGAGCCGGTGCCGCCGGTGATCAGCAGCGTCTTGTCCTTGAACATCGAATTGCGTGCAGTCATGCAAAAGTCCCAGCTGACCTCAACCGAATTGCCGCATCCGCTCGATGAGCTCCGGCCACGGCGGCGGCGTGTAGCCGCTGGCCGCGCGGAAACGCGCAGAGTCGAGCGACCGGTCGAGCACCACGGCGTCGTCAGGAATGATCTCGATCTGTTTGCCGTAAGCCTGTGCCACCTGCCGCAGCAGCGTGTACTTGTCGATCGGCTCAGCGGACACATGGTACAAGCCGCGCAACGCAGCGTTCGGCAGCACGAAATCGTGCACCACGCGTGCCATCTCGACCGTCGGCAGACCGGAGAAGATCGCCTTGCGGTAGCCGCGCACCGTGCCCTGCTGCGCAAGAAACCAGCCCACCAGGCCGTGGGCGCTGTGCAGCTCATGCCCGATGATCGAGGTGCGCAGCGTCACCGTGTGCGGCTCCGCGACTTCACCGAGGTACTTGCTGCGACCGTACAGGTCCGTGGCATCGGCGGGGTCGTCCTCGCGATACATGCCGCTGCGGCCCGCGAACACGCAGTCCGTGCTGAAGTGAACCAGTGTCGCTCCGGCAATTGCGCACAGCCGCGCCAGGCGATGGGGCAGCAGCGAATTTATGGGAATTGCCGCCAGCGGATCCTTGGCGGCGTCGAGCTGCTTGATCAGACCCACGCAGTTTATTACCACGCTCGGCCGAGCGACGGCGAAGGCGCGCGCGATGCTGTCCGGATTCTCCACCTCGACGCCGGTAACGACGCGCTGCCTGAGCGCCGCAGGTAACTGGCCGAGAGCGGCCGGCAAGCGCACGGACCCGTACACGGCATAGCGCTGCTGCATGGAAAAATAGCGCAGCATCGCACTGCCGAGCATTCCGGTTGCGCCGAATATTAGTACGGTCTGGCTCTGTTCACTCGACATGCATCGTTGTTCCGCTGGGGTCGCGCGCTACGCCGCGTAGATATTCGAGCAGACGGTGCGTGAGCACCTCCGGGTCGAAATGCTGCCGGTAGTAGCTGCGCCCGGCCGCGCCGAGCGCTCCCAACTCGTCCGGCGTCATCTTCTTCAACTGCAGTACTGCTGCACTCAAGGCAGCCGGATTCTCCGCGGGACAGGCCAGACCGGCGCCGGCCTCTGCCACGACCCGCGCTCCCTCGCCGTCCAGTGCCGCGATGATCGGACGGCCCGCGGCCAGATAAGCCTGGATCTTGCTCGGAACAGTCTGGCTCATGATCGGACTGCGCACCAGACTCACCAGTAACGCAGAAGCCTGCGCCAGGATCGCCGGCATCGCCTCGGGCGGAAAGCGCCCAGGCAGCACGACCCGCCTCAGGTCCCGTCGCGACACTTCGTCTTGCAACCACGCGCTGCGGCTGCCGCTGCCAATCAGCACCCACCAGATATCGGGGTCCGCGCGCGTCTGCTCGGCCGCGCTCAGCACCGTGTCCAGAGCCTGCACGGTGCCCATATTGCCGGCGAACACGATATTGAAGCCGGCATTCAGCCGCAGCGCCGGCGGCTCGCCCGGCTTGGCATGCGCGGGCAACTCACCCGGATTGGGATGATAGACAACCGCAGTGGTCCCAGCCATCGCGCGCACCGGCGCGACGAAGGACTGCGACTGAACCAGCAACAGATCGTTGCGACGATAGATCCAACGCACCCCGCGCGCGACCAGCCGCAGAACACGCGCGTTGCGGATGAAGTCCGTCGCTTCGAGACTTTCCGGCCACAAATCCTGCACCCACGTCACGACCGGCACCCGCTTGAGCCAGCCGAACCACAGGCCGACCAGCGATTGCGTGATCGGACCGGGCGCATAGACGAGGACCACATCGCAGCGCCGTCTGCGCAACAGCCATGGGCCAAGCAGACAGGCGGACAGCACGAAGGTCAGGTAGTTTAGCGCCAAGCGCACGGCGGAGCTCTTGCCGCGCGGGACCAGCGGCACGCGATGAATGCGTACGCCATCCTTGTCCTGCACGCGCAGCGACAGCGAGGAATAGCCGGCATACACCTGCCCGTCCGGGTAATTCGGCGGGCCGGTCAGCACGTCGACCGAACATCCGGCGCGCAGCAGCGCAGCCGCGATCTCGTTGATCCGGAAATTCTCCGGCCAGAAGTACTGTCCGACGACGAGCACTCTCATTCGCTGCGGGCGGGCGCGTGCGTGGCTGGCAGCGCCCGGCGGATCAGCGCTTCCTTGACCGCCGGCGCGGGATAGTTGATCAGCACCGCACGATAGATGCCCTTGAAGACGAACAGGCTGCCGGCCGCGGCGCCGAGCACGCCGCACGATTCGAGCAGCTCGCCGACGTGATCGAGCGAGCCGGCACCGCCCAGCACGGTCATCGGAATGCCGATCGACTCGCGCACCTTGCGTGCGAGTGCAAGGTCATAGCCTTGCATCTCGCCATCGCGGTCGATGGAGTTGATTACGATCTCGCCGGCGCCGCGCGCCTCGAATTGCCGCGCGAGCTCTTCGGGCGAACGGCCGCTGCCGCGACGGCCCTGGTGCGTGCATACCTCCCAGCCGCCCAGCATCTTCTTGCGTGCGTCGAGCACCACCACCACGCTCTGGCGACCTACTCCGGCGGCGATCTGCGTCACCAGATCCGGATTGGCGATCGCTGCGGCGCTGAGCGCAACCTTCTCCACCCCGAGGCCGATGATCCGCTTGGCCTGCTCGGGCGTGGTGATGCCGCCGCCGTAGCACAACGGCATTCGGCACTCTGCGGCGAACTGCGCAATGAGACGGAAGTTGGGCTCGCGGCCCTCGACGGTCGCGTCGATGTCGAGCACGATCAGCTCGTCGGCTTCCTTCTCGTTGAAGATCTTGACCGCGTTGATCGGGTCGCCCACGTACTTGGGACTGGCGAAACGGACCGTCTTGACCAGCCCGCCCTGGTGCACGAGCAGGCAGGGAATGATGCGTGGACGCAGCACGGCTCAGAGCTCCGCGAAGTTCTGCAGCACGCGCCGGCCGAAGTGATGGCTCTTCTCCGGGTGGAACTGCACGCCGTGAATATTGCCTGCGCTCACGGCGCAGGCGAAATCGGTACCGTAGCTCGCGCGCGCGGCCACGTCCTCGCGCCGTTCGCACTCGACGTAGTAAGAGTGCAGGAAGTAGAACCGCGGCTCGGACTCGAGGCCGCCGAACAGCGGCGACGCGGCGGCCGGAACCACGTCGTTCCAGCCCATGTGCGGCAATCGCAGCTGCGGTTGGCCCAGATTCTCGAAACCATGCACCTGCGCTGCGATCCAGCCGAGCCCCGGCTCGCGGCCTTCGTCGCTGCCGACTCCGAGGATCTGCATGCCGACGCAGACGCCGAGCACGGGCACCTGACGCTCGAGCACCTGCTGCTCGACGGCCGGCCGCATGCCCGACGCGCTCAGCAGCTGCATCGCGTGATCGAACGCACCGACGCCGGGCAGGATCAGCTTGTCGGCATCGGCCAGTTCGGCCGGGGTACGCGCCGCGGCGGCAGCGACGTTGAGCTGCTTGTAGACATTGAGGAAGGCCAGGATGTTGCCCAGGCCGTAGTCGATGACGCGGATCATCGGATGATCGATCGCTGCAGGCCCATAGCCATCATCGCCCTGGTACCGAACTGGATCAGCCCCATGTTGTTCTTGTAGTCGCGGTAGCTCTTGTTCGGCCCCTTGAGCAGCGCCTGCAGCTCATCGACGCTTATGTCGAGCTTGGTCGCGATGTACTCGAAGTCCTGCGCGATCGTTTCCGGATCGTAGGCCGGCTTGGCGATGCGCTCGAGCGCATCCGCGCGCGTCATCTGCTGCGTCAGAATCAGGCTGGAGAAGTGCGCGCGGCGGATGTCGTAGCCGAACTTCGTCGGCTGCCAGTAGCCCTCGTAGAAACGCGTGAAGCGCGACTCGTAGTGCTTGTGGCTGTACGGCTGCCAGCCGAAGCGCTCCATCAGCAGCTGCATCGCCTGCTCCTTGTGGTACGGCACGTAGTTGAGCGGCCGCACCACGCGCATGCCGAGCACATAGCGATAATAGATCTTGTAGGTGAAGATGTTCGACATCGGGAACGTCTTCAACGGTCGCGTACCGAAACGCCGGTGGATGTCCTTCAGCTGGCGCAGGTCGGATGCGTGGTAGTGCCAGGCGAGCGGCTCGCGCACGCATTCGGTCGAATAGTTGCCGCCGTTGAGGATGTACTTGACCTTGTGCTTGGCGGCGAAGTTGTACAGTGCCGCCACGAAGGCGTGGTCCTGCGGGGTATCGAGATCCGGGACCTGCGAGCGGAAATAAGCGAGCTGCAGGTCGCGCATCTCGAGCCAGTCGACCACCTCGGTGTGCAGGTCGAGCCCGAGCTTCTCGACGATTTTCTCGATGTTGTTCACCGCCTGCTGCGAGTTCCAGCCGGCGTCGATGTGGAACAGCAGCGGCCGCAGCCCGAACTTTTCCTTGGCGAGATAGGCCATGTAGGAGCTGTCCACGCCACCGCTGATACCGAGCAGGCAGTCGTGATCGCGGCCGGCACCGGCACGCTTGATTTGCTCGACCTGGCGCAGGATCTCGCGCTCGCCGCGCTCATCCGTGTGCCAGTTGGGCACGATGTTGTCGTGATAGTTATTGCAGTGATCGCACCAGCCGCGAGCATCGAACGTGATGTTCGGATCGGTGGTGTCCATGATGCAGTTGGAGCAGACTTGATACTTGCGACTTACCACTGGAATGACCTGTTGCAGCTAATTCGGTTGCCAATCAGACGAGGGCGCCGGCGCTCTCGCGCAGGAAGCGCCATGTTTCGCGCGCGCAGCGCGTCCACGAATACTGCGCGGAGCGCGCCTGCGCTCGCTGTGCGATCACGACGCGCAGCGCGTTGTCCGCGATGATCTTCTCGATGGCCGTGGCGATCGACCCCGAATCCTCGGGATCGAAATAAACACCGCCCTCCTGCAGTACCTCGGGCATTGGCCCGCGGTCCGAGCAGGCGATCGGCAGCCCGCTGGCCATTGCCTCGACCAGCGTATTGGGCATGTTCTCGCAGCTCGACGCGAAGATGAATAGGTCCGCCGCAGCCAGCACGTCCGGCACCTCGCTATGGCGTACGGCCCCGATAGAGGTAACGAACGTGCCCTGCGGGTCTGTCAGGCGAATCTGCTCGTCCAGCCGGCGCCGCGCCGCGCCTGCCCCGCCTCCGGCCAGCGTCAACCTGACGCGATAACCGCGCCGCCGGAGCTCGCCGATCGCCTCGACCACGAACCATTGGTGCTTGTACAGCTCCGCGTTGGAGACATAGACGCAGCGGATGTCGCGCTCACCGTTCGCCGGCCAGGAGCTGTGCGAGCCCGCACGACGAAACGTCTCGCCAACGCCGTGCGGAATCACTGCAACGCGTGGCAGCCGGCCGGTCACTCCCTGAATCACCTGCGCAGCGTGCTGGGTCAGGAAGATGACCCCGTCGGCGCGCCGCAGCGAGCGAGCCTGAATGTAACGCAAGAGTTGCAGGCGCAGCCGGGCTTTGGACAGCCCGTAGCGCTCCATCTCGCCGGGCTCATACGACAGCATGTCGCGGCTCATCACCACCGAAGGGCGAAAGCTGCCGATCGTTCCGGCATCCGGGCTCAGCAGGATATCGCAGCGCTGCCGTCGCACTTCGCCGGGCATCGAATGCAATTGCCACAAGGCCTCCGTGAGCAAAGACCCCTCCAGCTCCGGCGGGTTGTGCTTGGTCAGCCATGGCGCATCCGGCAACGCGTCGAGCAGACCGCGGTAAGACCACACGTGCACGGCACTGACGCCGTGTTCGGCCGGATTGCCGGCGCCGAGGATTCCCGCCAGATGCGCTTTGGCGCCGCCCGAACGGTTCCGGGACGCATCGATACCCACCACGATACCCATCTGCCGTCGCTCACCCACCCATGTCGACCCGGTACTCGCGCCGCCACAGCTCGAACATCACCAGACCATAGAGCCGCTCGCCGTTGGCGCGTCCACGGCGCTCGCCGTCGAGCATGCCGGTCACGAGCTTGCGGTCGAACCAGGCGGTGTCGCCATCGAGCAGGACCTCGCGAAAAAATTCCCGCCACGGTCCGGCACTCAGCCAGCTCGACAGCGGAATCGAAAACCCCTGCTTGCGCGCGCGATCGAACGACGGCGGCAGCAGGCGCGCTGCCAGCTTCTTCAGCAGGATCTTGCGTGCTCCGCGCGTCGCCTTGAGACGCGAGGGCACGCGCCCGAAGGCGAATTCGATCACCGCGACGTCGAGCAGCGGCGCGCGCACCTCGAGCGAACTCAGCATGCTGGCGCGATCGACCTTTACCAGCAAGTCCTCGGCCAGATACGACTCGAAGTCGAGGCGCGTCGCCCGCTGCAGCAGGTCGGCTTCGCTCGGCAGCCGCGTCCGCCGCAACGACTCGGCAACAGCGGCCCAGCGGCGATTGCCTTGCAGGAGCCGCTTGCGCGTCACGGCATCGAAGATCTGCAGCACCGCCGGCACGTCGGCGTGCAGGTCCGTGTCCGCAGCCCGCAGCCAACTGCGGCCACGGACTCCAGGGGGAACGAGCCTCCCCGCCGCTGCGCTGAGCGCGCAGCGAACGGACCGGGGCACGATGCGCAGCGAGCCGGCCATGCGCAGCATCCGATCGTAGTGCGGATATCCGCCGAACAACTCGTCGCCGCCGTCGCCGCCCAGTGCGACAGTACAGTGATTGCGAACGACGCGGCTGACGAGATACGTCGGCACCATCGACGAATCGATGATCGGCTCGTCAAACTGGCGCGCCAGCATCGGCAGCATTGCGACCTGCGCGGCCTCGGCATCGATCTCGACATGATCCGTGCCGAAATGGCGAGCGATCAGCCGGGCGTGCTCGGTCTCATCGTAGCTGCCGTAGCCGGGAAACCTGACGGTGAAGGTCTTGACGGCGCGCTGCGCGCGCACAGCGAGAGCCGTCACGAGACTCGAATCGACGCCGCCGCTCAACAACACGCCCACAGGCACATCGGCGACGAGTTGGCGACGCACTGCCTGCTGCAGCACCTGCTCGAGCTCTTCGAGCAATGCTGCCTCGCTCTCTTCGGCCGCCGGCGGTATCGGCGGCTGCCAGTAGCGCCACGAGCGCGTAGCACCGCTGTCGAGATCGAAGGACAGCGCGTGCGCCGGCGGCAGCTTGTTCGTTCCTTCGAGAATACACAGGTCACCCGCGACATAGCCGTCCGCGAGATAACAATCCAGCGCGCGCCAGTCGAGCCGGCGCGGCATCGTATTGTCCGCCAGCAATGCCTTGAGTTCGGAAGCGAAACGGATGCCGCGCTCGTCCTTCCGGTAGAACAGCGGCTTCTCACCGGCACGATCGCGAGCGAGCAGCAAATGGCGGCGCCGTGCGTCGTAGAGCGCAAAGGCAAACATGCCGTGCAGGCGCACCAGACACTCGGCACCCCACTCGCGATACGCGGCCAGGATGACTTCCGTATCGGAGTCGGACGAAAACGTATGGCCGCCCGCCGCCAGTTGCGTGCGCAGCTCCTTGAAATTGTAAATCTCGCCGTTGTAAGCGATGCACAGATCGCCCGCTGCGGTCAGCATCGGCTGGTGGCCAGCGGCGCTGAGATCGATGATTGACAAGCGCCGGTGCGCCAGGCCCACGCAGCCGTCTGCGGACCACCACTCGCCGCGATCGTCCGGACCGCGATGTCCGAGTTGGTCGCGCCCGACGCCGAGCCAGTCGCGCGGTGCGCTGCCCGCGCGCGCAGCGATGCCTACGATTCCGCACATCTATCGAGTGATCGGCTTGCGCCCGCGCGCGACCAGATGGCCTTCGTGGAAGACATCGATGTCACTGAAGCCGACAGAGTCGAACCATGCGCGCACGCGGTGCGGCGTCTGCGGGTTGTCGTGCGCCGGCGCGAACATGTCGAACGTATCGAGCAGCGCCCACTCCTTCAGCTGCTGGGCATTGAGCGGATAGATGCCGGTGTAGTCGACGATCGGCACCAGCCGCTGCAGACCGCGGCCGATCAACGGCACGCGGCGCACGGACTGACTGACGCGCAGCAGCCACGGGACGTTGGCTTCGAGGAGAGCGAACAGTTTCTGCTGCGGCATGCGCTTCGTGATCGGGCGCAGTGCATACTTCAGGTGCAGCATCGTGCGGATACGCCTCCAATAGTAGTCGACGCACAGCTGGCCGCCGGGAGCGACCATCGGCGGCAGCGCTGCGAAGGAGCGATGCACGTCGGGCGTGTGTTGCAAGACTCCCAGCGAGTAGACGAAATCGAAGGACTCCGGCGGGAACGGCAGCGCGTAGACATCGCCCTGCACGACGTGCAGCTGCGGGAAGCGCCGCAGGTTCGCGAAGCACGCGTCGGCGGCGCTCGAATAGTCCAACGCGACGAGCCGCGCTCCGGCCTCCAGCACGACTTCGGCGAATCGTCCGGCGCCGCAGCCCACGTCGAGCACCCACTTGCCGCGCAGCTCAGCCGGGCGCCAGCCAGTTGCCTTCCAGAAGCGGTCGGCCGAGATCGATTGGCCGGAATGGCTGTCCAGCTGCGTGAGCCGGAACTTGTTCCACTGCATGCCGAAGTTGTCGGCGTAGTTGCTTGCCGGCACGAAACGCGGGATGCCGTCCCGGATGGGATAGCGATGGGCGCCGTCAGCCGTGACCAGCCAGCCGCCGTCGATCTCGCCGGCAGCGCTGCTTGCTGCACCAGGCTCGAGGACCAACGCCTGCCCGGTGCGGGGACAACGCAGAAGCAGCAGTAGCTCTGATTTCATCAGGAAGTCTTCAACAACACGTCCAGATACGCCGAAGCGGTGTGTACGGGGCTGAACTCGGCGGCACGAATGCGACCGTCGGGCACAGCCGCATCGGCGAGCGCGGCCCGAATCGCTTCGGCCATGCGCGGCGCGTCGCCGACGGGCACGAGACGGCCCCACTTGCCGTGGGCCAGCAGCTCGGCCGTGTCACCGGGGCAATCGGTCGCGACGACCGGCCGGCGCAACGCGAGCGCCTCCGCAATTACGTTCGGAAAGCCCTCCTCGGTCGAGGAGCTGACGAACACGGCTGCTGCAGCCATCCACTTGTAAGGGTTCGCATCGAAGCCCGGCAGATGCACGTCGTCGCGCAGACCGAGCTGCGCGATCAGCGCTTCGAGCGCAGCGCGCTCGGGTCCGCTGCCCAGGATCACCAGCTTCGCCTCGCGCTGCGCCCGCACTGCGCCGAATGCCCTGACCAGCGTGGTCATGTCCTTGCGTTTCGTCAGGCTGCCGACCGACAGGATCAACTCAGAGCGCGCCTGCCGGACGAACTCGTCGTCGAGCCGCTCGCGGGCAAGCCGCTCGACGCGCTCGAGATCGAGCGCGTTGTGAATCGTGACGATGCGCTCGCGCGGCACAACGAGCATCCCGCGCACGTCGCGGGCGGCCGCGTGCGAATTGCTGATCAGCGCGTCGGCGTGCCGGAAGCAGAGTCGCTGCAGCACTCGCGTCGCGACCCTGCGGACCGGTCCGAGATCGCGGAGACTGGCAGCGACCACTGCTCGCTGACTGATGACGGCGCGGCCGCGGTAGCCCGCGAGCCTGGCAGCCGGAATCAGCATGATGTTGGCGACGTCGAGGGCCGACATCACCGCGCGCGGCTGACGGTCGCGCAAGTAGCGAACGAGCCCGCGAAAGATGTGCAACGGCGCCCGGGTGCCGAAGTCCACGACGCCGACCTGCGCGGAGATCTCGTCACGATACGCGCCGGCCGCATCGCCGAGGACGAGATCGACAGTGTGCCCGCGGCGGCTGATTTCTCCCGCCAGCGCCACGATGGCGCGCTCGGCGCCGCCACCGTCCAGATCCTGCAGGAAGAAAGCAATGGCGGCGGGACGCGCAGTGGCGGCGCAGTTCACGTTGTGGCCTGCTGCACGCGTCGCGACCAGCCCCAGCCCGCAGCGATCGCGGCGGGCACGATCAGCACGATGGAATTCACCAGATACGGGACCGTCAGACCGATGAGCAGGTAGGCCGGCGCAATCAGAGCGAACAAGGCTTGGCCGGTACGCCCGAGCCCCATGTGCAGACCGACGCGCATGCTGTTCATCAGCATCACGAACACCGCCACGATGAACACGGCGCCGGGTATGCCGCCGGCCGACGCGTAGTACAGAAAGGCCGAGTGCGGATTGGCCTCGTAGCTGAATTCCTCGTTCGCCTGCCCGCTGTGATAGATGTCGGTGGCGCGCATCGCGTCGAGGAATCCCGAGTAACCCACCCCCGCGGGATAGCGCATCAGGATCTCGCCGACGCCGATGAAGTACGAGGCGCGATCGCGATCGCCCTGGCCAGAGGTCGACTCCGATCCGAACTTCTGCTCGAGCAGCGCCTGCATCCAGCCCAGTCCCTCGACCGCGAGGGGCGAGCTCGCCAGCGCCAGGAGGCCTGCCATGAGCAGCGGAACCCACAGGCGGCGCGCCTTGCGCAGGTGCCGCCGTTCTGCGCGATCGTGTGGCCGCGCGACGAACAGCACGTATGCCCATGACAGCAGCCCGAGGCCGCCCGCGAACCAGCCGATGCGCGAATAGCTGATGGCGCAGCCAAACGTGAAGGTCAGCGTGGCAATGACGATGAGCACGTGCAGAAGACGGCTGCGGGAACGCAGGAACAGCCAGGCACCCAGATGAATTGCGATGCCCATGGCCACGCCGGGTGTGTTCTGGCCGGAGAGGCGCATCGTCTCGAGCACGATCAGTGGATTGCGGAACGAGAACACCAGATTGATGACCGAGCCGGTGAAGAACCCGAAGATGAGCATCGTCAGCGGGAAATTGCCGGATTGCCGCGTCCAACGGACGACCGCGGGCAGCAAGGCCGCGCACAGGAACAAGCGCAGCGTGCGACCGAGATCCGTGAATGCGAGCGGTGCCATGAGCGACATCACTCCGCACCAGACGGCCAGCATCGCCAGCCACACGGCTGCCTGCCTGGTCGGAATGCCGCCGGTTAGAAACACGCGAGCCAGGAACGGCGCGCCATAGAGAACCATCCATGCGAGCAGCAGCAGCTCGTACAGCTGCACGTTGCCGATTGCGATGCGCTGTGCCCACCAGGGATAGACCAGTGCAACCTCTTCGGAGTACGGGACCGGCAAGCAGAAGACGACGGCGGCGTAGAACAGCCCTGCGCCGAAGAGCATGCGTTCCAGCACGCTCGCGCGCGCAGCGATCCGGATCGGCGCCGGGTCCAGCAGAACTGCCGTCAAGATCCACCCGCAGCGTCGATCGACCTGATGCGTGCCGGCACCCCCAGCGCGATGCAGCCCGGCGCTACCGTCCGCGTTACGACTGCACCCGCTCCGACGACGCTGCGACTGCCGATCGTGACCCCGTCGAGTACCCGCGCCCCGGAGCCCAGCCAGACATCATCGCCGATGCTGATCCCGGCGCCATGGACTCCGGCCTCGTGCAGCGGCTGGTCCGAGCGGAAGTTGTGATTGGCGGGGATGATCACCACGTGTGCCGCGATGCGCACGCCATCGCCGATGCGCGTACCGCCGTGCCCGTAGATGATTGCAAACGGATTCAGCGAGCAGTTGGCGCCGAGCTGAACGCTGCCGCCGAAGGAATCGATCATCGCGTAATCGTGAATCTCGCAGAACGGTCCGATGGTGATCTCGCCGCCGCCGGTGCAGCGGATGATTGCCCGCGACGCGACCCACGCGGTCGGATGGACGCGGACGCGCAAGCCGAAAAAGCGCCAGGCGTAGGACACGCGACGCCATGCGGTCCGCAGCCGCTGCACGTGCGGGCGCAGTAGCGTTCGCACACCGGCCGGCAGCCCCGATCGCAACGCAGACATCAGCGCCATCGTGCGACCTCCGCTGCGAAAGGCGACTGCCGGTACCAGCCCGCACGCTGGCCCGGACTTTCGAGACAGAGGCGTAGCGCGCGGAAGCAATCGGCAAGCGCCGACAGTTCGTCCGGCTCGATCGGCCTTCCCCAATCGTTGATCCGACCAGGCAGGTACCGAGCGATGTACGTCGCGTACGCCTCCACGATCTCATCGTCGCTCGGCGGCGGCAGGGCAATGAGGCGCTGGATCTGCAGGCACAACTCGTCCGGATGAGCGGCGCGCTCGGAGCGCGGGAAATGGACATACGGCGAGTCGCCGAAAATGATTACCGGCTTGCCGAGCAGCGCCGCTTCGAGACACGGCGTGCCCGTGATGCCGAAAACCAGCGCGGCACGCTCGAGGAACTGGAAGCTGGACGCGCTCGGATGCGCAATTCGCAATCCCGGGATTTGCAGCAGCTGCCCGAGCAGTTCGCGCGAGTAGTTGTCCGGATCGCTCAAGTGCAGCTTCACGACGAACTCGAGCCCGATCGGCACGGCATCGGCCAGCTGGCGGACCAGCGCGATCTGATCCTGAAAGAACGGCGCCTGCGTCTCGGTCGACATCTCCGGCTTCATTTGCAACGGGAAGAACACGAACGGCTGCGAGCCGGGCGTGCGCAGGAAACGCGCCTCAGGCAGGGTAAGCGCGTTGATGTGCCTGCGGACGATGTCAGTGAACCGCTCGCGCGCGGTCGGATACACGAACCTGCTGTACTCGGAACGCACCAGCAGGCGACGCACCAGGTTGCGGCCGTACACTGCCATGTGCGCCAGGCGCTCGCGCAGACTCGTCGCAGGCCGAAAGACGAATACGCGCATGCGCCGTGCCCGGAATTGCTCCATCACTTCGCGCGCCTGACCGCGCAGCACGGGCGTCACCGGCCGCGCGAGCTCCGCAATCAGCGCGTTCGGTGTCAGCCGCCGGCAGAAGCCGACCAAGTTCTCCGGAATGACCGAGAACGCCATCGTGACCCACGGAATGTCGAGCGACTTCGCCACTGCAAGCCCCAACATACTGTGCGCCTGGTCGAACCCGCCGAGCACCAGATCCGGCTTGGCATGCACGAGAGCGTCGCGCAAACGCCGCGCAAGCACCGTGATGTAGCCGAGCGCCTCGAGCTCCGGGCGATGCCTCAGCACGCGATCACCCAGGATCATCGTGCGCACGGTCGGCACGCCGGCGCATTCGAGGCTCGCCAGGAGCTCGTAGTCGGGCGGCGGCACGGACTCTTCGCTGGTCATGCCGACGCGAACGACTCGTGCATCGGGACCCGCTGCCGCTGCGTCGAACGGATGCACCACTGCATGCGTGAATTGCAGCTGACAAAGCGGTTCGAGCGGATTGCAGATGCTCCGGATCAGCTGCATGTCCCAGCCGACGGTCACAACGTGAAAGCGTTTTTGCTCGCTCACGCGAACGGCATCCTCCGCATGGTGCACACCGCCTCGGCGACCTCCCAGTCGAACTGCGTGTCGATATCCACGGCCTCCATCGGATCATCCAATACGAGCGGCAACGTCCCTTCCGGCACGAACGTTCGCTCGCGGAACAGCAGCTCCGGTGCAATGAGATAGAGAGCTCCGTTCACCGCATACGCGGCAGGCAGATCCTGGGAGCGCGCCTGCAGCCCGCTGGCGTCAACGTAGGGCTTCAGCACCCCGTGTTCGATACGGAAGCACCATTGCGGGTGCGGATGTGCAGACGAAACACCGACCACCGCGCGGTCGGCATTGCGCGCAAACAGTTCCAACCCACGGCGCACGGTCTCACGCCGACGAAACGGTGAAGTCGGCTGCAACAACAACAGTCCGTCGAGTTCCGCACTCTTGCTGCTGCGATACCACTCAAGCGCATGGGCTGCGACGTCGACAGAGGTGGCGGTGTCGGTCGCCAGCGATGGTGGCCGCAGCCACGGGACCAGGGCACCGGCCTGCTGCGCGATCTGCGCGATTTCCGGATCGTCGGTCGACACCAGCACGTCGCAGATCTCCGTCGTGTCGCGCGCGACCTCGAGCGACCACGCGATCAGCGGCTTGCCGCCGAGCAGCCGCTTGTTCTTGCCGGGCAGCCGTTTGGAACCGGCTCGCGCCGGGATCAGCGCCAGCACTCTCATTGCAGGAGAAACCGCCGCAGGATCTGCAGCCCGAGCTCGCCGCTCTTTTCCGGATGGAACTGGCAACCGCTCACGTTCTCTAAGCCGATCACTGCTGGAATGCGATGGCCGCCATACGCGCAATCCGCCAGCCGGTGTGCGCTGTCCTCGGGCGTGGCCATGTACGAGTGCACGAAATACATCTCGGCACCGGGGCGCGTGTCGGCCAGCACGGTAGTGTCCCAGGACGCGTCGCCGCTCGCCTGCAGCGCGTTCCAGCCGATATGCGGAATTTTCAGCGGCGCGCCATCGAGCGCGCGTTGCGGTATCGGCGTGACGCGGCCCCTGATCAGGCCGAGGCCGGCGGTCGTTCCGAACTCCTCGCTTTCATCGAGCAGCAGCTGCATGCCCAGGCAGATGCCGAACAGCGGCGTGCCGCGCGCCACGAGCTGACGAATGACTGGCTCCAGCTGCAGCTCGTGCAGCATGCGCATGGCGTTGCCGAAAGCACCGACGCCGGGCAACACAACGCGCGGCCCGCTGAGGATCCGCTCGCGATCGCCGGTCACCGTGACGGTTGCTCCGACGTGCTCGAACCCGCGGCGCACGCTCAACAGGTTGCCCACGCCGTAGTCGATGACGATCACTTCAGGTCCCGGCGCACTCATGCTCGAACACCGAACCCTGCGTCGCGGGCCACTGTACGGACATCGCCCAGAGTGGCGCGCCGATAGTGCAGGATGTCCGCCATCGCGACTGCATCCGCATGACCCTCGCGCACCACTTCCAGCACGTCCTGAGGTTCGCCCATGCCGCCGCTGGCGATCACCGGCACCGACACTTCGTTCGTGACCGCGCGCACCAACGCGCAGTCGAATCCCTCTCGCGTGCCTTCGCGGTCGACCGAGGTCAGCAGCACCTCGCCCGCGCCGAGCTGCACGCCGCGCTTCACCCAGTCGATCACGTCGAGCCCGGTGCGCTCGCGCCCATTGTCTGTGTAGGCCTCCCACCGCCCCGGCCCCGTCTGCTTTGCTTCGACTGACAGCACCATGCACTGGCTGCCGAACCGGTGAGCAATACGCGTGATCAGCTCCGGATCGGCTACGGCGGCGGTGTTGACCGCAACTTTGTCGGCACCGGCCCGCAGGATCTGCATGGCATCGTCGACCGAGCGGATGCCGCCACCGACCGTCATCGGCACGAAGATGTCCTGCGCCGCGAGGCTGACGATCTCCGCGAGATGATTGCGTCCGTACAAGCTGGCGACGACGTCCATATATATGAGCTCATCGACGCCTTGCTGGTAATAGCGCAGTGCGTGCTCGGCAGGCGAGCCGATGACGCGCAGCCCTTCCAGGTGGATGCCCTTGATGAGGTTCGGCCCCTTGATGTCGAGCCGTGCGATGAGACGAAGGTTGCGCACGCAGCGCCCGACCTACTGCCACACAGCATGCCGGAGCTTCCATTCCCCGTTCTCATGCCGCCAGATGTGATCCGAACGCCAGCTGTCGATGATCTCCTGCACCTCGGCGTCGGTGATGCCGCAGAAGTCCAGGAACTCCTGGTAGTAGCGGTTCGGAAACTCGTGATCGTAGCGGCGCACCAGCGCCACCCCTTCTTCGCGAGTGATCTTGTTGTCGCGGATCTCGTGCGCAGAATCCGAAGTCGCGCGGCCGACGCCGAATTTGATGTACGCCAGGTAGTAGTGGAACCCGTCGATCTGATCGTCGAGGCTCGCGTATTTCGAGTACGTGCCTTGCGAGCGCTCCGTATTGGGCGTGAATCCCGTGTGCTCCTTGCAGTAGTAGAAGTTCTCCTGCGGGTCCCAGAATTTGTAGTAGCTCAGGAAATGGATCTCGGTGCGGTTCCTCACGATGCTCTCGTAGCGCGGCGCCATGAAGGGCCGCAGGTCCGCGAGCGACACGCCGTGATCGCTCCAGAACTCCGGCGGCAACCCGGAGAAATAATGCTTGTCGTGATCCTGCACCTCGCGGGTCGGACGGTTGGCGTTCTTCATGTCGCCGCCGTATTCGACCTCGCCGTTCTCGCCGTACATGATGAGCGAGATGCCGTGCTGGACCGCCATGTGCAGCGGGAAATTCGTCTGCCCGTAGATGAACGGCTGGAATGGATCGCCAAGGTGCCTGAAGGACAGGGAGGTCAGGCGACGCGTCACGATCGGGTTCGGCGTCCCGAGCACGTGATTGAAGCCGGAAGCAATGAAGGCATCGAGATTCTGGCGGCCGATGGCCGTAGCCTTCAGCGGTGCCCAAGTCACGGCCAGCGGATTCATGCCGTACTTGTATTTCAGCTGATGCGCGACGAAGCCGCCGTCCTTGCCGCCGCTGCACGGCACGACCACGTCATATTCGCCATTGTCCTTGCGGAACCGGTCGCACAGCTGCGCCAGCTCCGCCTCGCGTGCCGCCCAGTCGATCTTGGTGCGCTTGTGCTCCGCGAAGTTGCAGGCCGAACACACGCCCTGCGCATCGAACGTGATGCGCGGACGCTGATTGGACATCGTGCACTTCGCGCAGAACTTCACTTCCGCGGGCAGCTTGTACAGCTCGATGAGATTTCGTTTCACTTGCGTTTCTGTTCCGTTGCTTCCAGTTCTTGGGCGGCCCGCGCCAGGTCGTCGGGTCGCCCGACGTCCAGCCAGGGCTCGTGCATGGGATAGGCGACCGTCCGCTGACCGCGATGCTGCAGTCGCTCGAACAGCGTCGGCATGTCGCAGTGCTCGGCAGTCGGCAAGCCGCTCAGCACCTGCGGGCTCAGCGCGTAGACGCCGGCGTTGATGTGGCTGCGTGCGATCGGCTTCTCCTCGAAGCCGACGATCTCGACGCCGTCCATCTGCACGACGCCGAATGGATGCTGCCACTCGTACAGGTGCACTGCCATGGTCGCTGCGGCGCTGTGGCGCTCGTGGAAATCGAGCAGCTCGCTGAAGCGGATGTCGGTGATGACGTCGCCGTTGGTCACCACGAACGGCAGCTCCGGCGACGGCGTGAGCAGCGAAAGCGCGCCGGCAGTGCCGAGCGGCGTCTGCTCGCGCAAGTAATCGATGCGCACTCCGTACTGCGAGCCGTCGCCGAAGTAGCTCTCGATCATGTGACCGAGATAGTGGATCGCGAGCACGAAGCGGCTGAACCCCTGCAGCCTGGCGCGCTCGATGATGTGTTCCAGCATCGGCTTGCCGGCGACGGGCAACATCGGTTTCGGGCAGCGCTCGGTATGCGGCCGCAGCCGCGTACCCATGCCGCCCGCCATGATCACCACCAGGTTTGGGCGGTCCGCGACGGCGGCAATGTCGTCCCAGACGTGCAGGCCAACCAGACGTCCCGCGGTGTCGACGACCGGGATCTGCTGAATCTTGTTCGCCGTCATCAGCTGCAGGATTAGCTCGCGGCCCATCCCCTCCGGCACCACCAGCGGGCTGCGTTGCACGACTTCCGTGACCGGGCTCGCGAGCGTCAGGCCTCGCAGCAGTCCGCGGCGCAGGTCGCCGTCGGAAACCGTGCCCTCCAGCTGACCGTCCGGACCGCTGATCAGCACGATACGAATCGCCACCTCGTTGAGCGTATGGATCGCATCGCGAATGCTCGCCGTGGCCGGCAGAATCGCGCGCTGCCAGCGCTGGTCCATTTCGGTCATGTGCCGGCTACCGCGAGCGGAAGGTCATGGAAGCGTTTCTTGAGCAATCCGGTGACATCGCATGCTTCGAGTGCAGTCACGATGCGCGCGCTGGAGCCGCCCTCGCCGTACGGGTTGACCGTGCGCGGCAGCGCAGCCTGGAACTCGGCCGAATACAAGTGCTCGATGGCACGCAGGATGTCGGCCCGCGTCGGCGTGCAGTCGATCACGCTGCTCGCCTTGAGGCGGCCGCGCTGGCGGTCGCCGATATTGACCGTTCCCGTGCGCAGGGTCGGCGCTTCGATCAGACCGCTCGAGGAATTGCCGATCACGCCGTCGACGTGACGAACGCATGACAGGTAACGCAGCTGCCCCAGCGACGTGAACGCGCGCGCGGTGCGCGGATGGCGCCGCACGAATTCCTCGATCATCGCCATCAGCACACGCCCGTCGGTGTCGGCGTTCGGCATCGTGAACAGCAGGTGCGTGTCCGACAGTGTCTCGAGCGCCTCGAGAAGCTCTGTCATCTGAGCGGCGGCCGTGCCGCTTTCAAGGGTCACCGGGTGAAAGGTCACGAGCAGGTTGCGCTGACCGAGAGCGAAGCCGAGCGCCGTCTCCAGCGCCGGACGATCGAGCAGCTGCAACCTGAGAATGCTGTCGATGCCGAGTCCCCCCACCTGAAAAACGCGCTCCGGCGCTTCGCCGAGCTGAATGACGCGCCGTCGATACTCATCGGCAGCGACGAAGTGCAGATGCGACATCTTGGTGATCGAGTGGCGCATGGCTTCGTCGAAGGCGCCTTCCGTCGCCTCGCCGCCGTGCAGGTGAGCGATCGGAATGCGTGCAACCGTAGCGGCGGCGGCCGCGGCGAAGATCTCGAAGCGATCGCCCAGGAGCACCAGCAGGTCCGGCCGCAGCCGCGCCAGCGCATCGCCGAAGCCGCACAAGGCGAGTCCCATCGATTTGGTGATGGCACCCGGCGTATCGCCGCTCAGCAGCATCTCGACCTTTTCGTCGATGACGAACCCGTCGGCCTCGATCTCGCGATAGGTGAGCCCGAACTCCGGCGACAGATGCATCCCGGTGGCGACCACCTGCAGCTCGAGGCCCGACGATTGCCGGATGCCCTGCATCACCCAACGCAGCAGGCCGTATTCGGCGCGAGTGCCCGTGACTACGCAGATGCGCTTCATAGGCTGATCAACTCGTCGGCGGCAAAATCGCGCGCCGCGCGCTGGCCGACCACCTCGTTCCAACGCATCGGCGAGATACCCGTGCCCGGCCGTTTGGTCGTGAGATTGCCGCTGTCGAAAACCTCGCCGGCACGGATGGCACGGCTCGCGACGATCGACTTGCGCGCGACCAGGCGATTCTGCAGCTCGGCAGCAGTCGGCCGCTTCACGCCATCGCCCATGGCACGCTCGATGTTGCGAATCGCTGCGACCATGGCCGCCAGCTCCTGCGGCTCCAGGCTGGCCTGGTGATCGGGTCCGGGCAGCGAGCGATCGAGCGTGAAGTGCTTCTCGATCACTGAGGCGCCCAACGCCACTGCAGCCACGGCCACCTCGATGCCGCGGGTGTGGTCGGAGTACCCAACCCGTGTACCGAGGGCAGCTTGCAGCGACAGCATCGCACGCAGATTCACGTCGGGCATCGGCGTCGGATATTCGGTCGTACAGTGCAGGACCGTGATCTGCTGCCTGCTCGTGCCGACCGTCTCGAGCGCTGCGAGCGCCGACTCGACGTCCTCGAGCGTGGCCATGCCGGTGGACAGGATCACTTCGCGGCGCAGCCGCCCGACGTGCTGCAGATACGGCAGGTTGGTGATCTCGCCCGACGGAATCTTGAAGAGTGTCTGCCCGAGCTCAGCCAGCAGATCGATGCTCTCGACATCGAAGCCGGTCGAGAAGAAGCCGATGCGCTGCGCCTTGCAATGCGCGATCAGTTCGTCGTGCATCGCCCGGCTGAGCTCCAGCCGGCGCAGCATGGCATGCTGCGACTCGCTCTGACCCGTCGCCTTCGCTTGATACTCGGCCTTCGCCGCGTCACGCGTCACCAGGCGGTCGGCATTGAAAGTCTGGAATTTGACCAGATCGGCGCCTGCCTCGGCTGCCGCTTCGATGAGACGTTTCGCGAGTGCCAGATCGCCGTTGTGGTTGACCCCGGCTTCTGCGATGACCAGCGTGTGAGGCAGCCGCTGCATGGACTAGGCCTTCACGACGCTCTGCGCGGGCACATCGCGCTTCACGATGCAGCCGGCGCCAATGACGCTGTTGGCGCCGATGCGCACACCTTCGCGAAGGACTGCTCCGCTGCCGATGAAGCAGCCATCTTCGATAGTCACGCCGCCGTTGACCCGCGCGCCGGTGGAGATGTGGCAGTGATCGCCGACCACCGCATCATGCTCGACCAGCGACAGACTGTTGACAATGCCGTTGACACCGAGGCGCGCCCGAGCGTTGACCACGGCACCATGCATGATCAGAGTGCCATGACCGACTTCAGCGTGGCGCGAGACGTGGGCGCGCGGCGATGCGATGCACGGCATGATCGCATGCAGGCTGCTCAGCCTCTCGAACAGTCGTTGCCGGATCGCAGGTGTCTTGATCTGGCCAACGGTGATCAGGGCCTGTCGCGTGTCCGCCAGCAGGGCCGGCAGGTCCTCGTCATCGCCGAGGATCGGATAGCCGAGAACCGGCGCGGTGCCGTCCGCCGACGGCTGCACGATGCCCTTGATCACGAACTGCCCTTGCAGCTCGATCACGTCGATCGCCGCGCGGCAATGACCGCCACCGCCGATCAGCAACAGGCTCGTCATGCGAGGAATGCGCTGCTGGGAATATTGATGATGCGCTGCTCGAGTCGTTCGGCAACCGGCAGCGGCGCGCGCGGCGCCCGCTCGAACGGACGCGCACGATGCATCAGCTGCCACACTGGGCGCGTCATCAGGCCCGCGCCATTGGTCGCCTCCAGCACTGCGTCGCGCTGCGTGTCGACCGACTCGTCGAGCAGCAGCGTTTGCAGCCAGTAATTGCTCCGGCAGTTCGGCGGCTCGCCGACGAGACGCACGTCGGAGATCGCGCGGAAAGCTGTGCGATAGCGCTCGAACAACCGCCGCTTGGCCTCGAGCAACTCGGGCAAACGTTCCAGCTGCGCGCAGCCCAGCGCGGCGTTGATGTTCGGCAAGCGATAGTTGTAGCCGACCTCGTCATGCTCGAAAGCCCATCGATGCTTGAGCCGCGCCGTCGTCGTGATGTGCTTGGCGCGGCGCGCGATGACCGGATCGTCGGTGAGAATCGCGCCGCCGCCGCCGGTCGTGATGGTCTTGTTGCCGTTGAAGCTCAACGAGCCGAGTCGACCGAAAGTGCCCGTGTGCCGTCCGCGATAGAGGCTGCCGAGCGACTCGGCCGCATCCTCCACCACGGCGAGGCCGAACTGCCCGGCCAGATCGAGGACGCCCTCGATGTCGAGCGGATGGCCGAACGCGTGCATCGGCACGATCGCGCGGATGACCTTGCCGGTGTGCCGGTTGACGCACTGTCCGGCACGTTGTTCGGTCGTTCGCGCCAGGTACTCACGGAGCGGCGCAACTGCAACGCCGAGCGTGCCCTCCTCGCTGTCCACGAAGTGCGGCGTCGCATCGCAATAGCACACCGCGTTCGCCGTGGCGATGAAGGTGAGCGTCGGCACCAGGACCTCGTCGCCCGGCTGCACGCCGGCGAGCTTGAGAGCGATGTGCAGAGCCGCAGTGCCATTCACGACGGCAACGGCATGTCGCGCGCCGGTATAGCGTGCAAGGTCGGCCTCGAACTGATCCACGAACTTGCCGACTGACGAGACGAACGTCGACGCGATGCACTCCTCGAGGTAGCGGCGCTCGTTGCCCTCGAACTGCGGCTCATGCAGCGCCACCGGCGAGCGGCCGACTACCGACGCGATCGCCGCGGCGATCTGCTGCGGCAAGGATGCTGTGGCCACGGTTGCGTTACTCGACGATGCGCTCATAGGTTGTAGATACCGGCTTTGTAGCGCTGCAGGTTGTCGGCAACGCTGAACCACCGAGCGGTTTGCGCCAGCCCGCGCTTGAAGCCGTCGCGCCCCGCATAAGACGGTTGCCACTGGAATGTGCGACGCGCCTTGCTGTTGTCCGCCCACAGGCGCTCGACTTCGGACTTCTCGGGCCGCAGTCGCGCTTCGTCGGTGAGGATTTCCACTTCGGCATCCATGACCTCGGCAATCGCGTGCGCAGTTTCGCCGATCGAGATCTCGAACTCGCTGCCGAGATTGAACACCTCGCCCGCGCCGAGCTGCGAATCGAGCGCGGCAATGAAGCCGCTCACCGTGTCGTCGACGTAGCTGAAATCGCGCGTCGGCGCGACGGCCCCGAGCCGAATCTGCCGCATACCCTGGGCGATCTGCGTGATGACTGTGGGAATGACCGCGCGCGCCGACTGCCGCGGGCCGTACGTATTGAATGGCCGTACGATGACCACCGGCAAGCCGAACGATGCATGGAAGGAGTACGCCAGCTGATCGGCGGCGATCTTGGTCGCCGAGTACGGCGACTGACCTTGCAACGGATGATCTTCGGTGATCGGCACGAAGCGCGCAGTTCCATACACCTCGCTGGTGGACGTATGAATGACGCGCCGTACACCCAAAGCACGCGCGGCCTGCAGCACGTTCAGCGTGCCCTTGACGTTGGTGTCGACATACGCGTCGGGCGAATGATACGAAAACGGAATGGCGATCAACGCGGCCAGGTGCAGCACGGCATCGCAGCCCTGCATCGCTGCGTGCACGCCGTGCGGGTCGCGGATGTCGCCGGCAAAGATCTCGAACTGCCCGGCCACGTCCGGTGCGCAGTGGTCGAGCCAGCCCCAGCTGTTGAACGAATTGTAGAAGACGAATGCCTTCACTTGCCGGCCGCTGCGAACCAGCGCCTCGGTCAGATGCGAGCCGATGAAGCCATCGGCGCCGGTCACCAGGACAGTCTGCGAGCTCATTTCTGTGCTTCGACGTAGAGAGAGATCTGCGGGTAGGTCGTATCGAACCACCGCAGGTCGCGCAGCAACGGGCTGCGGCTCTGACCGTAAGCGGATTTCTCGACCACCGTGAAGCCCGCACGCCGCAGCTGGGCAACGAGCTTGTCCGCGTTCCACCAGCTCAGATGATCGCCGGGATAGCGAACGTTAAACTGGAGACCCTGCGTGAGCTCATCGCGCGCGCGCGCCGGATCGAGACGATGTCGTTCCAGCAACTGTTCGACTTCGGCCCCGCTGTACTTGCGCTCGCAGGGAGTGGGACAGTAGCGCGAGCGCGGCGAGGCGACGTGCAGCAGCCACTTTTCCGCCGGCGACAGCGGGCCGTAACGAGCTATGGCGTCGGCATAGTCTGCGGTGGCATAGAAGTACCACCATGCATCGTCCTTGCGCAGCAACGCCGCCAGGTCGGTATCGGCATCCGGGCCAGTGGTCACGCGAAAAATTCCGCCCGCCCGCAGTGAACGGTGCACCGACGCGAACAGCTTGTTGGTGTGAACGTCCGGGAGGTGCTCGATGACGTGCGAGGTGTACACGAGCGCGGCGCTGCCCGGCGCGATCGGCAGCTCGTCGCTCTCGACTAGGTTGTGATAGACGCACGGCGCCTGGATCTTGGCAAACGCCTCCGACTGCGGCGGCAGATCGATGTTGGTCCAGCCCGCGTGCTGCCACGTGCCTGCACCGATGTTGAAACACTGCTGACGTGCGCTGGCGAGCGAGCCGAACTGCAGCTCATAGTCCCGCTCGGCGGTCTCGATCGATTGGTGACGCTTGTAGATGGTGCCGCTCATTGTCGCTATCAGACCGCCTGCTCGATCATGCCCTTGTAGGTCCCGACGCGCTGCACGGCGCCGCCGCTCAGCTCGATGATCTGGTCGCAGTTCCTGAGCGTCGACAGGCGATGCGCCACAGTGAAGATGGTTAGATCGCCCGGCAGGGAGTCGATGGCCTGCATCACGGCCAGCTCGGTCTCGTCGTCGAGAGCGCTGGTCGCCTCGTCGAACACGATGACGTCCGTTTGCTTGTAAAGGGCGCGGGCGATGCCGATGCGTTGCCGCTGGCCGCCGCTCAGGCGGCTGCCGCGCTCGCCGACTACAGTCTGATAGCCGTCCTGCCACGATTCGATCGTCTCGGCGATCTGAGCGAGCTGCGCGGCTCGGCGCACGCGCGCATGATCGATCTCTGCCACGGGCACGCCGAACGCGATGTTCTCGCTGACCGTGGCATCGGCGAGGTAGATCACCTGCGGCACATGCGCGATGTGTGCCTGCCAGGAGCGGTGATTCGCGTCATCGATCACGGTTCCGTCCACCCGCAAGGTACCGGCGGTCGGCGGCAGCAATCCCATCAACACATCGAGCAGCGTGCTCTTGCCGCTGCCGGTGGCACCGATCAAACCGGTACGACTGCCGCGCCGGATGCGCAGCTGGATCCCGCGCAGGATCAACGGACTCTGCGCGCCGTAGCGGATCTGAACGTTGTTGAACTCGATTCCCTCGCGAAACGTCAGCGGCGCAGGCGCCGGCAGCGCGCTGTAGACCGGCAGCGGTTGCTCGAGCAGGCTCAGCACGTCGCGCAGCGACGCCTCTCCGCCCAGTATCGAAGTCCAGCTCGAATAACCCTGCTGTACGAGAGGTAGCAGACGTTGCGCAGCCAGCGCCAGCGCACCGAGCACGGGGATGGCAGCAGTCATTCCGCCCGGCCGCCCCGCCATGGCGTAGGCGAGCCAGCCGATGAGCACCAGACCGAACGCTTCGATCACCGGACGTGGCGCGCCCTGCATGAAGTTGATGTTGCCGATTGCCCGCCGCAGCTCGGCGTCTGCACGGCGGTAGATCCGCGAGTAGGTTTCCTGCAAGCCGTCGATAAGCACGTCTCTGATGCCTCCCAGCCCCTCCTGCACCAGTTGCGCGAGGCGCGTTTGCCCTGCTGTCACCAACTGGCTGTCGCGCGCGAGCGATCGCTTGGTCGTATAGGCCACGACGACATACAGGCCGCCGAAAGCCAGGAAGGTCATGGCGGTGAGCTGCGGATCCACCAACACCATGAACACCAGGATGGTCAGCACGATGCAACTGGAGGTCAGAAGCGTCAGCGTCGGCACGAGGATGAAGTACACGATCGTGTGGATCTTGGTCATCAACGCCGCGATGATCTCGCTGCTGTTGCGCGCAGCGTGTACTGCATACGGCTGATACAGCGTCCGTCGGTATGCCTCGTATCCGAGGTCGACTCCGATGATGCTGCCGAGTCGCATCTGCAGCCACAGCATCGCCAGCCGCACCGCGCCCGCCAGTGCGGCAGCCAGCGCGAACAGCGCAGTGAGCGGCAGCAGCAGTTGCTGAGGCGCCGTCAGACCGAACAAGTGAATCAGGGGCTGCGCAGCAACGTGCTCGAAAGCGCGCTCGGGGGCTGTGAGCACGCCCAGGAATGGCAGCACCATTCCGAGAGACACGAGTTCCGCAAAAGTACCCACGAGCATCAGCGCGCCGAGCGCCGCCAGCTGCGTGCGACGCCGACGCGAGACGTGCTTCCACAGGCGCGCGTACAGTGACAGCAGGGCGTGCTCGTCTCTCACTTGGAAGTGCCAGGCATGCCGGTGCGCGCATCTTTAAATGCACGGTGCGCGAATGCACCGAATACTCCGATCACGAGGCCGAGGAGCACGCTCACGAGCACGATCAGAGTACGCTGCGGCTTGATCCGGATTTCCGGCGACACCGCCGGATCGACGACCGCGAACGCGTACTCGATTCGGCCCTTCGCCAGCATCAGAGTCTTGGATTCGTTCTCGATCAGGTTGTACATCACGCGCTGCATCTCGACGATGTTGGTGTTCGCGATCTGCTTGTTGAGATACTCGATGTTGCGCTCCGAGTCCTCGATGGCGCGGGTGCGAATGACCTCGTTCGCCAGCGCGACGAATTCGTTGGCCCAACTCGCCGCCTTGTCGGGATCGGTCCAGTTGATTGCGACCGTTATCGTGCCCTTGCGCGTGTCCTCGGTGATAAACAGCACGCCGGTCTTGAACTTCTTCACCGCACGCCACAGCGTCGGCGGCTTGCTGGCATCGGGGAACAACTCGTTCAGCAGCTGCTTGCGCTGGATGAATTGCTCCACCAGCGCGCGCGACTGCAGCACTGCCCGCGACCTCTGGCCGGCTTCGGCGGCGGGCAACTTGAGGCCCGCAAGGTTGGCGAGACCGCCCAACTGGCCCGCCAGACCCGACGCACCGCCGAGCGACGCCTCCGTCACCTCCGTGACGACGACTTCGCTGCGAAAGATCGGCGTGGTGAGAACCGCAACCGTCACGCCGATCGCTGTACACACGACAACGGCGACGACGATGAGGCGCTTGTAGCCGAGGATCAGCTGCAGGAGCGCGCCGAAGTTGATCTCGTCGTCGTGGCGTTCCGCCGCTGTCAGGTCTGCAGTGCTCACGGGGTACCTTTGATTTTTGGGCTGCGATTGTTTCGGGCACGCTACCGCCCTGCAAGGAACGTGGTCGTTCCTCGCATCTACAGACGGCCGGCGCGCATACGGTTCGGGATGCGCAGCTAGTCGTCGATCGACAGGCGCCGGCTATCCTTGCGCGCCTTCTGGTTCTGCGCTTCCTCGCGTATCTGTTCGATTTCCAGGCGCAGCGCCTCGTATTCACGCACCTTGGCCTGGAGGAAGCGCACCGTCAGGCTCGCCTTTTCCTCGATGCCGCGCGGCGTGAGCAGATACATGTACGCAGCCTTGTTCTGGCTGTTGGTGAAATTGCTCGCCTTGATCCAGCCTTTTCTGATCAGGGCCTGCAGGCAATAGTTGACCTTGCCGAGGCTGATCCCGAGGTGACGCGCCAGATCGCGCTGGCTCAGCTCGGGATTGCTGTCCAGCAATCGCATCAGCTTGTATTGATCGTCACTCATCAGGCCACTTGCGGCACGACGAAGTCGGCGGAGATGCACACCGCCGTGCTGCCACCGAGCAGTGACAGCAGTACCACCACGCGATCCGCGCCGGCGCTGCGCTCGAAGATTCCGTCCAGTCCGCTGAACGCACCGGCGACGACATTGATGCGCGCGCCAGGCTCGAGCTTGCGGTCAGCGAGCCGATGCAATCCGGACTGCGGATCGGCTCTGCCGATCAATCCCTCGATGACGTCGTCCGGTACGACCGTGGCATCCGGCCCGAAGCGCACGACGCTCGCAACTCCAACGGTCGAGCGCACCGGCGCCAGCGACTGGCGCGCAACGTCCAGCTGCACGAACAGGTAGCGCGGGAACAGCGCAACGATGCGCTCACACCATCGGCCGCGACGCAGCTGTGAACAGATCAGACGCGGGTAATAGACGCGGTAACCCTGTCGCTCCAGGTGTGTCTGCGCGCACTGCTCGGCCGCCGGCTTGCTGAGGACCAGAAACCAGCGCGACAGGCACTCGAGCCCAAATGCCCCTGCAGTCATCATCGCGGTGTGATCGTTCATGCCCGCGCAATACGCCCCATGGGTGTGCGTTCACCGGTTGAACGCGCGCGAAGTCTAGGCGGCGACCTCCCTGGTGTCAACGGACCAGCGCACGGCGCTACGTTAGCGCCGCGCTGACCCTGTCCTGCTCGTCAGAAGGAGTTGACCGCCGCAGCAGCGATCGCCAGGTTGTAAATAATCGTCGTAACGGCTGTCCAGAACGGCAACGGTCGCATCCGTTCGGTGTCGAGCGGCGCAACGATCGTGTCGCCGTTCTTGATGTCCACACTGCCGCCGCTGAACCACGCGTTGCCGCCGCGGACCACGACGCTGCCATCGGCTCGCACAACATAGATGCGATCGTCGTCGGCGCGCGGCGTCAGGCCACCGCTCATGGCGATGTAGTCGTCGCGGGAAAGCTCAGCGCGATACAGGTGCGAAGTCGCGCTCTGCACCTCGCCGACCACGGTGACCTCCTGCATGACTCGCGGCACCAACAGGCGATCGCCGTCCTTCAACACCACGTCCTGCTCCGAACCGGGCTGTGCCGACATCGAGCGCTGCAGGTCGATGACGAGACGTCCGACGGGTGTGGCATTGCGAATGTTCGTGAGCAGCGACTGGCCGATCGTGAGCGCCGAGCTCGCATCCTTGCCAGTCTCCTGTGCGACCATCAGCGAGTACTGCGCGACATCGGACTCCATGCGAGTCGCCAGTGTCTGCAGCTGCTTCTTCTCGCGCTCCTTCAACTCCTCGCGCGTGAATACCGCGCCGCCGACGAACGCTAGATCGGTCAGGCCACCGGCGCGCTCCATCACCGAGCGCAGCGTCTCGCCGCGGTGAATCGGATAGCGTCCCGGGAAGCGTACTTCGCCACGGATCTCGACTTCTTCTTGCGAGGCCCACAGCGGCACTTCCTTGATCACGAGGTAGTCGAACGGCTTCAACGGGAGATCGGCGGCTGGATCGCCAGCGAGCACCTGGGCCAAATCGATCTTGATCAGATCCGCCTGACGCGACTCGCCGTTGGTCACTTCGTAGCGCGTCAACTCAGCCTGGCCGCCGTACGCTGCCTCGTCGAGGCTGCCGCCGGCGCGCAGCAGATCGCTCACGCGCATGCCGGGCTCGAGCGGATATTTGCCGGGAACCTTGATGCGACCCGCGACGCTCACCTCGAGCGTCGGCTGGTCGATGCGCGATTGCATGCGCAGCTCGCGCATCAGCGGCTCGATGATGCGGTCACGACCGGACTCCAGATCGAAGACGTAGATCTGGTCGCGTGGCGCGAGCTCGAAATTCTGTGCGGAGTTCGGGTCGCTCAACGCGCGCTCGAGATTCGCCGAAAAGATGCGAACGCGTCGGTCGGGCGGCAACTCGCGCCGCATCAGCACGTAGCGCTGGTCGGCGTTGGGCTTCAGCTCGTCGAGACTTGGGATCACGTCCGCGAGACGCATGCCGGGTTTGAATTGGTATTCGCCCGGCCGGTGCACGAAACCGCTCACGGTCACCGAGTCCTCGAGCACCGGCCTGATCGCGGGAACGCGCATCGTGTCGCCGCTGCGCAGGAGCTGATTCCGGCCGGCAGGGCTGGAGAGATCGACGTCGACCGTGACCCGCGCACGGCGCTCGTCGACGCGCTCGAGCGTCGCAACCTTGGGATCTGCCTCCGGCGTGAGCCCGCCGGCGAGCTCCAGCAGCTGCGCGGCAGTGGTCTCGCTCTTGAGCTCGTAAATCGCGGGCCGCCGCACCTCGCCGCCGAGCCCGGCAGTCGTGCCGATCGGCGGAATGAAGATTACGTCGCCAGGCAGCAGCCGTGCATCGGCCCTGGTGTCACCGTGCAGCAGGAGGTCGTAAAGATCGAGCGTCGTCACCGTGCGCCCGCTGCGTTTGAGCTGGATGTTGCGCAACGAGCCGATCCGCTTGACGCCGCCGCTCACGAACAGCGCATTGGTGATCGTCGACAGCCCGCTCACGGTGTACGAGCCGGGCATCTGCGCCTCGCCGAGCACGAACACGCGGATCGAGCGCAGCTCGCCGATACCGACGCTGGCTTGCGTACCGATCATCTGGCTGCGCACCCGCTGCTCGAGGTCGACGCGGACTTCCTCGAAGCGCCGGCCACTCACGGCGATCGGGCCGAGCTCCGGGAAATTGATGCGACCGTCGCGCCCGACGACCAGTGCGTAGCGCCCCTTGGTGTTGCCGATCAACTGCACTTCGATCGTGTCGCCCGGTCCGACCACATATTCGGCCGGCACCGGCACATCCGTGGCAGGCGCGAACGTCGAAGGGTTGCCGTTGAACAGGTCGTAGCCGAATGGTTTCAGTGCCTCGGCGCCGAACGGCCTGAGGGGCAGGCGCGTCACGCGGACGATGAAATCCTGCAGGCGCGCCTCGGCAGCCAGCCGCTCGGTCGCCTCCTCGGCGGTGAGCCCGGCAAGCGGGATCGGTCCGAGCTCGGGCACGTTCAGAATGCCCCACTTGTCCAGCTTGTACGGATTGCGCCGCAGTACGCGCTCGCGAAATTCGCCGAGCTGCTCCGTGTCCTCGTTGGTGCGCTCGATGCGGTGCTGTTGCTCCGGCGTCGCGGGCACGCCAGGCGACGAGCCCTGCTGCTGCCGGCCCGGAATCACGGGCTGCGTGACCTGCTGACCGCGATTCTGCTCTCGCTCCTGGCGCTCCCGCTCTTCGATCTCCGGCGCGAGGCGCTCCAGCTGTCGGATTTCCAGCGTCAGCAAGACGGTATCGTTGCCCTTGAGCCGCGGCTCGCGCGGCACGCCGCCAGCGACCTGTTCTTCGCCCGCGCTCTCCTCCTCGTCCTTGCGCGGTGTGCGCGGTTGAACTGTCTCCGGGAACTTCAATGGCCGATCCGCGCGCGGCCGATTCGTCGGACCGCTGCTGCCGCCACGATTCATCGAATCGAGAATGGCCTGCTGCTGCTCCGGCGTGAGGTTCTGAAAGATCTCGATCTGGTCCGCGCTCGGCACCTGCGCGAAGGCGCGATCGAGCCCGAACCCGAGACCCAGGCACACACCGATACACGCCAGCCAGAAAGCAGCGCGGCTGGACAAATTCGATCTAACCATCGGATTCGCTTGAATTATGGAGTTCCCTGCGACGGGCCGGGAGTTTACACGCAAGGCCGGTCTTCAGGGATGAAAAATGACGGCCCGCGGCCGCGATGACACCGTTCAGCTACTGCGCCACTTCGCAACCTGTGCGAGCAGCCCGGCCAGCGCCGGGTCGCCATTCTTCTGCGGATCCTCGACCGCCGGCGCCAGGCTCTCCGCCAGCTTCTTCCCAAGCTCGACGCCCCACTGATCGAACGCGTTGATGTCCCAGATCACGCTCTGCGTGAACACCTTGTGCTCGTACAGCGCTATCAAGCGGCCCAGTGTCTTCGGCCCGAGGCGCGGGAACAACACGATCGAGCTCGGGCGGTTGCCCGGATGAACCTTGTGCGGCGTGAGCCGCGCGATCTCGCTCTCAGGCAAACCCTTAGCCGTCAGATCCGCGCGCACCTGCTGCTCGGTCTGACCATACGCGAACGCCTGCGCCTGCGCGAAGCAATTGGCGAGCGCCAGGTTTTGTTGCTGCTGGTAAGGGCTGGAGCCGTTCACGGGCGCGAGGAAGTCGAGCGCGACGTTCGCCGTGCCCTGGTGCAGGAGCTGGAAGAACGAGTGCTGCGCGTTCGAGCCGGGCTCGCCCCACAACACCGCGCCGGTGTCGTACTCGACGGGCGCGCCGCCGAGTGTCGTGCGCTTGCCGTTCGATTCCATTTCGAGCTGCTGCAGGTAGGCCGGAAAGCGATGCAACCGCTGGTCGTACGGCAGGACTGCGAGCGTATCCATGCCGAGGAAGTTGCGGTTCCACACGCCGATCAGGCCCATCAGCACCGGCAGGTTCTGCTCGAACGGCGCGCCGGCGAAGTGCTGATCCATCTCGTGGCCGCCTTCGAGCATCAACTCGAACTGATCCATGCCGAGTGCCAGCGCGACCGACAGGCCGACCGCCGACCACACCGAGTAGCGGCCGCCGACCCAGTCCCACATGGTGAAGCGGTTCTGCGGCGGAATCAGGAACGCGTCCATTGCCTTGGCATTGGTGGACACGGCAGCGAAGTGCCGCGCGGGTGCGCCGTCGCCCAGCCGGTCGACGATCCACTGGCGCGCGAGCTTCGCGTTGGTGAGCGTCTCGAGCGTCGTGAACGTCTTCGAGCACACCACGAACAGCGTGCGCGCGGGATCGGTCTTTTCCAGCACATCGGCGAGCTGCACCCCGTCGATGTTCGATACGCAATGCAGCCGCAGATTGTGGTTGCGGAAGTTGGCGAGCGCCTCGGTCGCCATCACGATGCCGAGATCCGAGCCGCCGATGCCGATGTTGACGATGTCGGTGAAGGTTTTGCCGGTCGCGCCGTGCACGCGCCCGCCGTGCACGCCTTCGACGAAGTTGCGCATCTTCGCGAGGCTCGCGCGGACTTCCGTCATCACGTCCTGGCCGTCGACGACGATCGGGCGGTCCGAGCGGTTGCGCAGAGCGATGTGCAGCACGGCGCGATTCTCGGTGGTGTTGATCTTCTCGCCGGCGAACATCGCGGCGATGCGTTGCTCCAGGCCGCGCGCCCGCGCGAGCTCGATGAGCAGACGCAGCGTTTCAGCGTCGAGGCGCTGGCGCGAGAAATCGAAGAGCAGGTTCAGCTGGGTGCGCGACAGCTTCTGGAAACGCTGCGCATCGGCTGCGAACAGATCGCGCAGCTGCCGCTGGCGCATCTGCGCTGCATGGGCAGCGAGCGCCTGCCATTGCGGGAGTGTCATGGCTCAACCCGCCTTGTAGTAGTCGACGTACCAACGCACGAACCGCTCGACGCCGACTTCGACCGGCGTCGCCGGCCGATAGCCGACGTCGCGCACCAGGTCGTCGATGTCGGCAAACGTATCGGGCACGTCCCCGAGCTGCAGCGGCAGCAGATTCTTCTGCGCCTTGCGCCCGAGACTGCGCTCGATGCATTCGATGTAGCGCCCGAGCTCGACCGGCTGATTGTTGCCGATGTTGTAGAGGCGATAAGGCGCCTTGCTCGTGCCCGGATCGGGCGCGTCGCCGTTCCACTGCGCGTTGGGCGTCGCGACGCGATCCGCCGCGTGCACCACGCCCTGCGCGATGTCATCGATGTACGTGAAGTCGCGGCGATGGTTGCCGTAGTTGAAGACGTCGATCGGCTTGCCGGCGAGAATGTTCTTGGTGAACAGGAATAGCGCCATGTCCGGCCGGCCCCACGGGCCGTACACGGTGAAGAAGCGCAGGCCGGTGACCGGCAGCTTGTACAGATATGCGTACGTGTGCGCCATCAGCTCGTTCGCTTTCTTGGTCGCGGCGTAGAACGACAGCGGATGATCGACGTTCTGATGCACGGAGAACGGCATCTTCGTGTTCGCGCCGTACACCGAGCTGGTCGATGCGTAGACGAGATGTTCGGCGCCGTTGTGCCGGCATCCTTCCAGGACGTTGGCGAAGCCGACGACGTTGCTGTCCACATAAGCCAGCGGATTCTCCAGCGAGTAACGCACGCCGGCCTGCGCCGCGAGATGAATCACGCGCGTGAATTTCTCCCGCGCGAACAGCTGCTGCATGCCGGGCCGGTCGGCGAGATCCAGCTTGACGAAGCGGAAGTTCGAGCGCTGTCGCAGCTGTGCGAGCCGCGCTTCCTTCAGCGACACGTCGTAGTAGTCGTTGAGGTTGTCGAGCCCGACGACTTCGTCGCCGCGCTCCAGCAGCAGCTGCGCGGTGTGGAAGCCGATGAAGCCGGCCGCACCGGTCACGAGAAATTTCATGGGGGACTTTCTGTTCGAACTCGCAGTTTGACGCGCTTCACGGCGCGCGATTCAACGGCACCCTAGGGGTTCCGGTTCCACCTGGACAATCTGCACAGGGACGATCTCATGACGACTCGACACGAAGACCTGGCCGCGTGGCGATCCGCCATCGCGCTCGCTGCCAAAGTGTACGCGGCAACGCGGCACCTGCCCAGCGACGAGCCGCTGGGTCTGGTCCAGGAGCTGCGCCGTTCGGCGCTATTGGTACCGAGCGCTGTCGCCGAAGGGGCAGCGCGGGTGCGGCGGGCCGAATTCGTGCACTGCCTGGAGGCCGCGCGTGGCGCGCTGTCGCAGCTGCAAACCCGGCTCGTGATGGCAGTAGGGCTGGACTTGCTCGGCTCGACAGTTTGTCCGCCGGCTGAGGTGACGGAACTTGCCCGCGAGCTCGACACGCTGCTCCGCCGCGTTCGCGCCGCCGGCCTGGCCGCCCACGCGCGCGCGTGTGCACCCGATCGTTAGAGGCGCCCGTCCACGTCGCTCGCGTCGAACACGTACTTGATGTCGTACAACACGTGCGGCTTGCGCGCGAGGCCGCGAATCGCAGCGATACCCATGTCGCGGAATTCCTTGTGCGCCACCGCCAGCACGATCGCGTCGTACTTGCCCTTCGCCAGCTTGCGGATCGGCTTGATGCCGTATTCGTGCTCCGCCTCGGCGTGATCGACCCACGGGTCGTACACGTCGACCTTCGCGCCGTACTTCTGCAGCTCGCGCACCACGTCCGCCACTTTCGAGTTGCGCACGTCCGGGCAGTTCTCCTTGAACGTCAGGCCCATCATCAGGATGCGCGAGCCCTTGACGTGGATGCGCTTGGTGATCATCAGCTGCGCAACGCGCTCGGCGACATAGATCGCCATGTTGTCGTTGATGCGCCGGCCGGCGAGGATCATCTCCGGGTGATAGCCGATCTCCTGCGCCTTGTGCGTCAGGTAATAGGGATCGACGCCGATGCAATGGCCGCCGACCAGGCCCGGGCGGAACGGCAGGAAGTTCCACTTGGTGCCGGCCGCCTCCAGCACCTCTTCGGTGTCGATGCCGAGACGGTTGAAGATCAGCGCGAGCTCGTTGATCAGCGCGATGTTGACGTCGCGCTGCGTGTTCTCGATCACCTTGGCCGCTTCGGCGACGCGGATGCTGGAAGCCTTGTGCGTGCCGGCCTTGACGATGCTCGCGTACAGCGAGTCGACGAAGTCCGCGACCTCCGGCGTCGAGCCGGAGGTGATCTTCTTGATCGTCGTCAGGCGATGCTGCTTGTCGCCCGGGTTGATGCGTTCCGGGCTGTAGCCGCAGAAGAAGTCGCGGTTGAACGTCAGGCCCGACAGGCGCTCGAGGATCGGCACGGCCACTTCTTCGGTGCAGCCCGGGTAGACGGTCGATTCGAAAACGACGATGTCGCCCTTCTTGAGGACGCCGCCGAGCAACTCGCTGGCTCGCACGATCGGCGTCAGGTCCGGGCGCTTGTAGCCGTCGATCGGCGTCGGCACCGTCACGATGAACACCTGGCAGGACTTCAGGTCCTTCACGTCGGTGGAATAGCTCAGGTTCTTGGCGGCACGCAGCTCGCCCGGCTCCACTTCGAGCGTGCTGTCACGCCCCTTCTTCAACTCAGCGACGCGCGCGGTCTTGATATCGAAGCCGACGGTACGGAAGTGCTTGCCGAACTCGACTGCGAGCGGTAGCCCGACGTAACCAAGACCAAGGACGGCGACTTTGCAATTGCGCAGGCTGAATTCAGACATGGGGTTGGCGATACTGCGGAACGAATAGTTGTTGGCGGCGAAGAATGCCACAAAATACCGCCCGAAACAGAGACATAAGTCCTATATCAAGCGCGCCCTAGAGCAAATAGACAACTCCCCAAAGGCCAGTCAGCGTCATCGTCACCGTGTAGGGCAACGCCATCCACAGCATGCGGCCGTACGACAGGCGGATCAGCGGCGCCAGGGCCGAGGTCAGCATGAACAGGAACGCGGCCTGACCGTTCGGCGTTGCGACGCTCGGGATGTTCGTGCCGGTGTTGATCGCGATCGCGAGCGCCTCGAACTGTTGGCGCGTGATCGTGCCTTCGAGCAACGCAGCTTTCACTTCCGTGATGTAGATGGTGGCGACGAAGACGTTGTCGCTGATAGCGGAGAGCGCCGCGTTGGCGAGATAGAACATCGCGGTCTGCGCGCGCCCTTCGAGCTGCAACACGGAGCTGACGACCGGCTCGAACAAGTGCTGGTCGTGCAGAACCGCGACGATCGCGAAGAACACGACCAGCAGCGCCGTGAACGGCAGCGCGGACTCGAACGCCTTGCCCAGACGCTGCTCTTCGGTGACGCCGGTGAGTGCCGTCGCCAGCACGATCAACAGCAGGCCGATGACGCCGACTTCGGCGACGTGCAGACCGAGCGCGACAATCAAAATGACGGCAGCCAGCGCCTGCGCGATCAGCGCAGCGACTTCACGCGGCGTGCGTTTCAGACTCTGCTCGCGATCGTAGTCACCCAGCACTTGCCGCACGCCTGCCGGCAGACTCGTGCCGTAACCGAACCACTGCATCTTCTCCACGAGCGCACATGTCGCCAGGCCCGCGACGAGCACCGGCAGCGTCACCGGCGCCATCCGCAGGAAGAATTCGCCGAACGCCCAGCCGGCGTGCTTCGCGATCAGCACGTTCTGCGGCTCGCCGACCTGCGTCATGACGCCGCCGAGCGCGGTGCCGACTGCCGCGTGCATCATCAGCCCGCGCAGAAACGCGCGGAACGCATCGAGGTCGGAGCGATGCAGCTCCTGCACCTCTTCGTCGCGACCGACGTCGTGCTCGACGTCGTACTGCTTGCCCGAAGCGTAGCGATGGAACACCTGGTAGAAGCCCGCACCCATCGTGATCAGCACGGCGACGACGGTCAGCGCATCGAGAAACGCAGACAGCGCGGCGGACGTCAGGCAGACGATGAGCGCCAGGGCAGTGCGCGAGCGGATGCCGAGCAGGATCTTCGTGAACAAGAAAAGCAGCAGCTCGCGCAGGAAGTA
>DATENH010000098.1:0-14336 GCA_035275145.1 Steroidobacteraceae bacterium
TTCAGTCGATGCTTGCTACTCGGCCGGTCCGTCGACCGTGCTGGCTGATGCAGCAGATCCGAGCCAGAAAGTCGTTTGCATGAACGGGCTCAAGGGCACGCTGCTGCCCGTCAACCCGAGCTGCACGTCGAACTGGACCAGCCTGTGCCGCATCACCATCCACTATGAGATGCACATCCATCCGCTGTGGGCCGCGGATCGCTTTGTCGATGTCGATGGCGTGGCCGGTCCCGATCTCGACCCGACCACGATGCAGCCGATCAATCACAAGTGCGTCACCTGCCATCAGCCGCTCAACGCCGCGAACATGGTGGCCGTGCCGGCGGGCGATCTCGACCTGACCGATGGTCCGTCCGACGACGAGCCCGACCAGTTCCGCGCGTATCGCGAGCTGCTGTTCGCCGACGTCGGCCAGGTGGTGAACGCCATGGGCCAGCTCGAGGACGAGTGCCTGCAGTTCCAGACCGACCCGGTCACGAACGTGACGACGTGCGTGCAGTTCCGCCAAGTGCCGGCGTCGATGAGCGCGGCCGGCGCCGCCGCCTCGGGCCGCTTCTTCAACAAAATGGAAGGCGCACCGGGCGCCGGACAGACGGATCACCGCGACTTTATGTCACCAAGTGAGTTACGCTTGCTCTCCGAATGGCTCGACATCGGCGCGCAGTACTACAACGACCCGTTCGTGGCCCCAGCGAACTGATGAGGCGGCCCAACCCACATTTTTTTGGGCTGCTGCTTGCTCTGCTGATGCTGATCACAAGCCCGGGCCCTGCCCGGGCTGACTCGTCTCACAAGATCCTCATCGCCGATCCGTTCATCGAGCTGCACACCGGCCCCGGCCGCGGCTACCCGGTGTTCCACGTCATCGAGCGCGGTCGCGAGGTCGAGATCGTCAAGCGCCGCACCGACTGGTTCGAGATCCGCACCGACCGCGGCGTGCAGGGCTGGGCGCCCCGCGAGCAGATGATCGCCACGCTCGAGCCGACCGGCGAGCCGCTCGACCTGCAGGAGCCGGCGCGCGAGAACTATATGAGCCGGCGCTGGCAGGCCGGCGTGTTCGGCGGCGACTTCTCCGGCGCCAGCATGATCTCGGCGTTCGGCGGCTACGCCTTCAGCGACAACCTGTCGATCGAGCTCACGTTCAACCACATCCTCGGCGAATTCTCCAACGGCTACAGCGCCACGCTCGGGCTGATGCACACCTTCGTGCCGGAGTGGCGCCTCTCGCCGTATTTCACGCTAGGCACCGGCTGGATACACACCGAGCCGAAGTCGACGCTGGTGCAATCCATCGACCGCGACGACCAGATCGGCTACGTCGGCGGCGGTCTGCAGTTCTATCTCACCCGCCGGTTCATGCTGCGCACCGAATATCGCAACAACGTGATATTCACGAGCCGCGACGATAACGAGGAAGTGGACGAATGGAAGTATCTCGGCTTCGCCTTCTTTTTCTGATCGCGCTGGCCGCGACGACGCTGCCGGGCTGCGCCCTGTTCCGGCGCGGCGAGGCGTCTTTGCCGCCGGCCACGACCGAGCAGACCGCGGGCGAGCCGGTGACCGGCGAGCCGAGCAACAAGCCGATCATCGAGCCGCAGGTGGAGCGCCGTGAGATCAAGAAGACGCGCATCGATACCGAGGACTTCGAGGTCGGCGCGTACGTCGGCATCCTGAGCATCGAGGACTTCGAGAGCAACGTCGTGTACGGCGCGCGCCTCGCGTATCACCTCACCGAAGATTTCTTTCTCGAGGGCACTTTCGGCCGCTCGCGCGCCGGACGCACCAGCTACGAGAACCTGTCGGGCTCGGCGGATCTGCTGACCGACAGCGAGCGCGACTACACTTACTACGCTTTGTCCGCCGGCTGGAACGCGCTGCCGGGCGAGATTTTTCTCGGCAAGAACCGCGCGTACAACACCGCGTTCTATCTGGTTGCCGGCATCGGCAACACGACGTTCGCCGGCGACGATCGCTTCACCGTGAGCGGCGGCTTCGGCTATCGCATCCTGCCCGCCGACTGGATCGCGGTGCATTTCGACGTGCGCGATCACGTGTACGACATCGACTTGCTGGGCGAAAAAAAGATCGTCAATAACCTAGAAGCACATCTCGGTTTGTCGATTTTCTTCTGAGCGAGGATACGCATTGGGCGTTTGCGTCCGCACCGAAGAGGATCACGAACATGTCTTCCAAGTTCAAAGGATGGCTGCGAGCGGCGGCTCTGATGAGCGCGCTGGCAGTGTCGTCGATGGTCGGCGCGAGTGCGTCGATGGCGCCGTCGTTCACGTTGCCGTCGCGAAGTGGCGACACCGTGTCGCTGGCGCAGCTCAAAGGCAAAGTCGTCATGCTGAACTTCTGGGCGAGCTGGTGCGGACCGTGCCGCCAGGAGATGCCGCTACTCGACCAGATGCACAAGCGTTACAGTGCGCTCGGCTTCACGCTGGTCGGCGTCAACGTCGACGCCAACAGCAAGGACGCCGAGGAGTGGCTGAGCAAGACGCCGGTGTCCTTCCCCGTCCTGTTCGATCGCGACAGCAAGGTCAGCGCGATGTACGACGTGAAGGCGATGCCGAGCACCGTGTTCATCGATCGCCAGGGCAACGTGCGTGCCCTGCACAGGGGCTACAAGGCCGGCGACGAAGGCGAGTATCTGAATCAGATTCGCGCGTTGCTGAAGGAGTGAGAGATGAAGGCTGTAGGCTGTAGGCTGTGGGCTGTAGCCAGAAGCGGAATGCTGCTGGCGGCGGCGATTGGTCTTAGTGCCTGCGGCAACATCGAGCCGTGGGTGAAGCCGTACGAGCGCCAGGCGCTCGCGGATCCGATCATGTCGTTCGATGCGAATCCGGTCTCGACTGCCTACCTCGACCACGTGTTCGATGCGCGCGAAGGCGCGCGCGGCGCCAATGGCAGTGCCGGCGGCGGCTGCGGCTGCAATTGATATGAAGATGGCCGGAAAGATGGCATGGGGCGTGGAAATTCGGGCCCGGGCCAGCTTCCGCTGGCTCGGGCTCGTCCTCGCTCTGCTGTTCCTGCCGGCGGCCTCGTTTGCCGGCGTGCTCGCCGACGATCGTGCCGACGCGCTCTTTCACCGCTACGAAGGCGGTGGCGTCACGATTCAAGGCCCGTCGGTGCTCGTGCGCAAGAAATTCGCCGAGAAGTACGCGCTCAGCGCCAACTACTACCAGGACTACGTGACCAGCGCGTCGATCGACGTGGAAGTCTCGGGCGCGAGCGAATACAAGGAAGAGCGCACTCAATACAGCATCGGCGCAGAGTACCTGCGCGGCAAGACCACTTACAGCCTCAACTACACCGACAGCAAAGAGAACGACTACAAGGCCACGACGACCACGTTCGGCATCAGCCAGGACCTGTTCGGCGACCTGACGACGATCTCGATGGGCTTCTCGCGCGGCAACGACATCGTGCAGCGTCGCGACACGACCACCAACCAGATCGATCCGACCTTCAAGGAGCCGACCGATCGCTGGAGCTACCGCGTCGGTGTCTCGCAGATCCTGACCAAGAGCCTGATCACGTCGCTGCAGCTCGAGGTCATCACCGACGAAGGCTTCCTCAATAACCCCTATCGCTCCTACCGGTTCGTCAATCCGAGCGATGACCGGCTGTTCGCGCTGGCGCGCGAGGTCTATCCGCGCACGCGCACCAGCAACGCGGTGGCCATCAACGGCCGCTACTACCTGCCCTACCGTGCGGCCATCCACGGCGGCTATCGCTTCTTCACGGATACCTGGGGCATCGGCGCGAACACGTTCGAGCTGGGCTACACGCATCCGTGGCGGCAATGGACGTTCGAGGCCGGCTACCGCTACTACTCGCAGGGCAATGCCGATTTCTACAGCGACCTGTTCGACCGGCCGAACCAGCAGAACTTCCTGGCGCGCGACAAGGAGCTGTCGACGTTCACCAGCCAGGCGCTGAGCCTCGGCGCCTCGTACGACTTCCTGCCGAACGGCTGGCGCTTCATCAAGAAGGGCACGGTCAACATCTTCTACGACCGCATCCAGTTCGACTACGAGGACTTCCGCGACGCGCGCTTCGCGCAGTTGCCGACCTCGGACCCGAACTTCCACGCGGCCGGCACAGAGCCGCTGTACAGCTTCGGCGCCAACGTCATTCAGATGTTCGTGTCGGTTTGGTTCTGAGACGCGCATGCTGCGCATGGATGCGCGAATGCCGCGGGCGCAGGATGCGCTGGAGCGGCCATCCCGCGCTCGCGCTGCTGCTGATTTCCACTCCGGCCGCAGCAGACCCCTTCCCTGCACGCGATCTCAACCCTCTGCTCGCCGGCTTCGGGCTGCCCGCCGCATTGCCCGCGCGAGTGTCGGGCGACAGGTGGACATTCGCGGCCGATTTCAACTGGGCCAGCGTCTCGCTGGTGCAGCGCGCGGGCTCCGAGCAGCTCATCGTCGATGCCGAAACGCGCGAGGCGCGAATGACGATCGGGCGTTCCTGGTCGAGCGGCTTTGCCGCGCAGGTGCAGATCCCGTATCGCTATACCGGCGGCGGCGTGCTCGACGACGCGATCGACAGCTGGCACGAGCTGTTCGGCCTGCCGCAGGGCAGCCGTGCGCTCTCGCCCAAGGATCGCGTGCGGATTGCGTATGCGAGCGGCAATGACGTCCGCTTCGACGTCCAGTCATCGCAGAGTGGCTTGGGCGACTTCTCGCTCGACTTCGGCCACTCGCTGGCATCCTCCGAGTCGACTGCCGCTGCCGCGTGGTTGAGCATCAAGCTGCCTTCCGGCGATGCCGATCGCTTCACCGGCAGCGGCGCAACGGATGTGTCGCTGGCGATCGCGGCGGAGCATCGACTCGGCGAGAGCTGGTCGGCATTCGGACAAGCCGGCGTCGCGTGGCTCGGCGAGGGCGAACGGCTCGCCGACCAGCAGCGCGACTTCGGCTGGAGCGCGCTGGCAGGCATCGGTTGGCAGGTCTCGCGCGGCTGGGAACTGAAGGCGCAGCTCGATGCACACAGCGCCGTGTTCGACGAAGCCGACCTCGATTTCCTCGGCGAGGCGTTCGTGCTCACCGTCGGCGGCGACTATCGCTTCGTGTCCGGCTGGCAACTCGATCTTGCGGTGAGCGAGGACATTGCGGTTGAAAGCGCGTCCGATGTCGTGTTCGTCATCGGTCTGAAGAAAGCGCTGTGACCGGAAGACCGGAAAAGACTCTAACTACCTACAGATTGGCCTCGATCGTCTCGCACACCACCTGCAGCACGTGCAGGCGCGCACTCTTCTTGTCATCCGCCGATACGATGTGCCAGCGCGCCTGGCGCGTGTTCGTGCGCAGAACCATCTCCGCCGCGGCAGCTTGATAGGCGTCGTAGAACGTGCGATTGGTCCAGTCCTCGGGATCGACCTTGAAGCGCTTCAGCGGGTCCGCGTCGCGCTCCTTGAAACGGCGGAGCTGCTCGGCCTTGCCGACCTGCAGCCAGAACTTGGCGACGATCAGCCCGTGCTCGAGCAGCTCGCGCTCGAACTCGCAGATCTCGCCGTAGGCGCGCCGCCAGTCCGCCGGCGTCGCGAAACCGCGCACGCGCTCGACCAGCACGCGGCCGTACCAGGAGCGGTCGAAGATCGCGATGTGGCCGCGCGCGGGCACGTCGCGCCAGAAGCGCCATAGATAAGGATAGGAGCGCTCCTCCGCAGTCGGCGCCGACACTGGCACGACCTGGTATTGGCGCGCATCGAAAGCGCGCGTGAGACGCCTGATCGCGCCACCCTTGCCGGCCGCATCCATACCTTCGAACGCCAGCACCAGGCCGCGCTTGCGAAACTTCGAGCGTCGCGTCAGCAGCGCGAGGTGACCCTGCAGGCGTTCGAGCTCGTGTTCGTATTCGTCGTCGTCCACTTTGCGGAGCCGCCGGCGGGTCAACGGCGGCACGTTCGCCGCCTTGCTCGCGCGCGTGCGCACGGGTTTGCGTGCGTGCTCCAGACCGGCGAGCATTTCGTCGCGCAGCAGCTCGCCGGCTCGCACCTCGCGGTAGTCCTCGTCGGCGCCCTCGATCAGATGCCAGCGCGCCTTCGGCTGATCCGTCGCCGTCAGGCAGCGCTCGACCGCCCGGCGGACCGACTTGTGATGACGCGCGAGCCACAGGTCGTCGTCCGTCACGCGCCAGCGCGTCAGTTTGTCGGCGCGCAGCTTCTTCAGACGCTGGCGCTGCGTGTCCGCGTCCAGGTCGAGATGAATCTTGACGACGCGCACGCCCTCGGCGCTCAGCATCGCCTCCAGCCGCCGGATGCGCTCGAGCTCGCGGGCCGCGTGACGCTTCTTCTTGCGGCGGTCGTGACATGCAGCGCCCATGTATTGGCCGTACCAGCCGTAGAAGTAAAACGCGATGCGACCGAATGCGGGGAGCTTGCGCCAGTAGCGCCACAGGGGCGGATGGCGCGCATCGGTGTCGTCCTCGCCGAACGCGTGCACAGTGACGTACTTCGGATCGATCCACTCGAGCAGCTTGTTCACGGTCTCGCTGCGGCCCGCGGCCGGCACGCCGGTGACGATCACCGCAACGGAGAACTTCGCGAGCTTGCGTGTGTCGAGCTGCGCGCCAAGCAGGTCGTCGCGCAGTGCCGGCACGAGACTGCGATAGTCGCGAGCCCGCGCGTTCATTTACCCGCCGGCACCTGCTGGGTGATGCAGTGGATGTTGCCGCCGCCGAGCAGGATCTCGCGCGCCTGGACGCCGATGATCCGCCGTTCGGGAAAGATGCGCGCGAGCGTGCGGAGCGCGTGACGATCGCGCCGCGAATCGAGCAGCGGCACGACCACCGTGGAATTCGCGAAATAGAAGTTGACGTAGGAGCCGGCGAGACGCTCGCCGACGGGCCGTCCCGGGCGGCCGTCGACCGCGTCGATGTCACGCGCTTCCTCTTTGGTTCGATACAGCGGCCCCGGCTGCTGCAGCTTGTGAATCTTCAGACGCCGGCCTTGCGCGTCGCGCGCTTCCATCAGCCGCTCGTACGCATCGAGCGAGACGCGATATTGCGGATCGCGCTTGTCGTCCGTCCACGTCAACACGATTTCGCCGGGCCGCGCGAAGCAGCACAGGTTGTCGACGTGGCCGCCGGTCTCGTCGTCGACGACGCCCTTGCTGAGCCAGATCACGCTGCTGATGCCGAGATACTCGTGCAGCAGGATCTCGAGCTGACCGGCATCCAGGTGCGGATTGCGATTCGGATTCAGCAGGCATTCCTCAGTGGCGAGCAGCGTGCCCTCGCCGTCGACGTGAATGGCGCCGCCTTCGAGAACGAACGGCGCTCGATAACGATCGCGGCCTTCGATCTCCAGAACTTTGCGCGCAACCAGGTCGTCCTGGTCCCACGGAAAGTAGAGCCCGGCGCTGAGTCCGCCCCAGGCGTTGAAGATCCAATCGACGCCGCGGACTGCGCCCTTGCCGTCGATGACGAACGTCGGACCGACGTCGCGCATCCAGGAATCGTCGGCGGACATTTCTACTACGCGGATCGCATCCGGCAGCATTGAGCGCGCGTGTACGAATTGCGCGCGCGAGGCACCGACGGTGACTGGCTCGCCAGTAGCAATGGCAGTGGCGACCGCAGCGAACGCTGCTTGTGCAGGCTTCGCTCCGCACCGCCAGTTGCTGGTCCGCTCGGGCCACAGCAGCCAGGTACCGGAATGCGGCTCGAATTCGCCGGGCATGCGAAAGCCATCGCCAGCGGGCGTCGTCGGCAGGGTTGCACTCATTCCCGCGATGTTAGCAGGCTCTGCTGCTCGGGCTCGTTGTGGGTCAGGCTTTAGCCTGACTCTTCTCTCGAAACCGCTTGTGATACGCCGCCGGCGGCACTCCAACCTGCATCCGGAAGTGCCTCCGGAACGACTCCTGCGACCCGAATCCCGCGCGCTCGGCAACGCGCCCGAGCGCCACTCTGCCCGACTCGAGCATCTCACGAGCGGTTGCCACGCGCTCGCGCACCAGCCATTCGTTCGGTGCGAGCCCGGTCGCTTCCTTGAAACGACGCAGCAGCGTGCGCGGGCTCATGCCAGCGCGACGTGACAGCGATGCGATCGAGTGCTCCTCGCCCAGGTGCGCACGGATCCAGTCCAGCAGCCGCGACAACCGGCTCGATTCGTCGGGCGCGACCGGACGCGGCACGAACTGCGCCTGGTCGCCGTCACGGTGCGGCGGAATCACCAGCCGCTGCGCGACCTGATTCGCAACCTTCGGCCCGTGATCGCGACGCACGAGATGCAGCAGCATATCGAGACCCGCGGCCGAACCGGCGGAGGTCAGCACCTGACCCTGATCGATGTACAACGCGTTCGGCTCGACGCGCACCGATGGATAACGCTGCGCGAGCAGCTCCGCGTAACGCCAGTGCGTCGTGACGCGTTTGCCGTCGAGCACACCTGCAGCGGCGAGCACGAACACGCCCGAGCAGATCGAGCACAGCCGTGCACCACGCGCGTGTGCTGCTCGAATCCGCTGCAGAAGCTGCTCCGGCGGCGGCTCGTTCGCGTCGCGCCAGCCGGGGATGACGATCGTATCGGCGCGATCCAGTAGCTTGATGGAGTTCGGCGCGCTGACCGTGATGCCGCCCGCCGCGCGCAGCGGGCCGCGCTCGGCTGCACAGACGGCGAAGTCGTACCAGCGCACGTCGAGCTCGGGTCGCGGCAGAGCGAACAGCTCGACGACGCAGCCGAACTCGAAGGTGCAGAGGCGGTCGTAGGCAAGCGCGACGACGAGGTGCGGACGTGGCGGCATGGCGCGATCTTACCGCAAGATGACGATTGCGCCAGCGACGCGTGACAGGTACCTGGGTAGGATGTTGACCTCGCACTGGAGACCCCCATGCCCTCCGCCGTCATCGACATTGCCCCCGCCGACAGCACCTCCGCCCTCGCCCACTTCGAAAGCGCCTTCCGCTTCGAGACCGACTGCTGGGACGTGCACGACGCAATCAGCAACAACCGGCAGGACTTCGTGCTCGTCGACGTGCGCAGCCCCGACCTCTACGCCAACGGCCATGCGCCGGGCGCCATCAACATTCCGCATCGTAAGTTGATCGAGTCGATCCTGAGCCGCTATCCGCGCGAGACGATCTTCGTCGTCTACTGTGCCGGTCCCCATTGCAACGGGGCGCATCGCGGCGCGGTGCGACTCGCGCGGCTCGGTCGGCCGGTGAAGATCATGATCGGCGGGATGACGGGCTGGCTCGACGAAGGCTTTACGACCGAGAGCGGCCCGGTGCCTGTCGCAGCTGCTTGCGGATAACGAGCTTCAACCCCGACCACACCTCGTCGACTGCGCAGACCTTGATGTCGACGAGGCCGAGCGGCAGCGCGACTTCGCGCACAGTGTCCTCGGTGATGTCGGTCTCGACCCTGGAGGATTTCTTCGGCCAGGAAATCCAGATCGCCGCGTCCTGCTGCATCTTCGGCAGCGCCGCACGCAGCTCCTTGTCCAGGCGCGCGCGAGCAGTGACGAAGAAATGCGCGACGTCGGCAGCGTCGATCTTGCGCAGCCGCTTGACGTCATCCGGCAGCGGCGCCAGCAACTCGTCGTAGTGACCCGGCGCAGCGACCGTGAACAGCTTGGTGCCGGCCTTGATGCCGAGCTTCTTCGCCAGCGGCGTACCCGAATAGCCGGCCATGATCAGAGCGTGGTCTTGACGACCTCGGCCACATCAGCCTGCGCGGCAGTGCCGTCGCGCTCCAGACCGGCGATCACGCCTTGCCGGTCGGCTGCCGAGCGGTTCTGCGAGAACTTCCATTTGCCGAGCATGCGGGTCACGGGAATTTCCACGCCGATGATCGCGCCGAGCAGCTTCTCGACGTAGTCGGCAGGCGCATCGCTGACGTGCCACGGATCGGCGCGGCCGTGCTCGTGCCGATTGGTCAGGTCCTCGACCATGCGCCGCAACCAGGCCGCATCCTCGACTGCCTTCGCGACGCCGTACGCGTGGACAGCGGCGTAGTTCCAGGTCGGCACGACTTTGCCGTGCTCCTGCTTGGCTGCGTACCAACTTGGCGAGACGTAACCTTGCTCGCCCTGAAACACGACGAGCACCGGCCGGTCGGGAGCGATCTGTTGCCAGATAGGATTGGCACGCGCCACGTGACAGCGCAGCGTGCCGAACGGCGCGGGCTCGGGGTCGATCTCGAACGGCACGTGGCTCGCTTCCAGTCCGTCCGCTGCGGCAACGACCAGCGTGCCGAGCGGATGACGGCGAATCAGCTCGTGCAGGACATCGACTCGGGTCTCCGCGAAATGCCGGGGTACGTACATGGCAGCGTGCCGCGTCTCAGCGGATCAGTGTGTACTCGGCGCCGCAGTAGGGACACTTGGCCCAACCGGTCTTCTCGATGGGCAGGAACACGCGCGGATGCGAGTTCCACAGGTACATGCCGGGCATCGGGCAGGACAGCGGCCGGTCGGTGGCCGTGACCATGTACTGATTCTTGGCGTTCGGTTGAATCAGCTTCTTGCCGGCCTCTGGGGTGGGTTCGGTGCTCATAGGGGCGCGATTATCGCAGAACACCCTGTCTACCGCAGGGCCTCGCGCATGACCTCCTCCCAGATCTCGATCACGCCGCGGCGCTCCGCGACGAACTCATCGTCGTCGACCAGGTTTTTCGTGCCGTCCAGCGACAGGCGGTGCAGGCGCTGGCGGTAAGCGCGGTAGGTGGCGACCAGGAAATCGACCCGCTCCTGCGGCACGATCGCCCCCGAGGCGAGGCTTTCCAGCTGGCGGATGTTGTCCGAGAACGTGACGATCTCGGGATAGCGATCCGCCCACTTCAGCATCCAGAACTGCACCAGGAACTCCAGGTCGGCGATGCCGCCGGGATCCTGCTTGAGATCCACCTGCCCGGCCCGCGCCTTCGAAAGGTTCTCGCGCATGCGCTCGCGCATGCGTCGCACCTCGTCGCGCAGACCGTCGCGCTTCACAGCCTTGCGCAACACTTCGATGCGTGCGCTTTCGAACTGCTCGCACAACCCCTGCGGCCCTGCGATGGCCCGCGCACGCAGCAACGACTGGTGTTCCCACGTCCAGGCGTCCTGGAATTCGTAGTCGCGAAATGCCGCTAGCGATTGCACAAGAAGCCCGCGATTGCCCGCCGGTCGCAGCCGAGTGTCGACTTCATAGAGCCGGCCCGAAGCGCTGTGCACCGTGAGCAGATGGACGAGGCGCTGTCCGAGCCGCTGGAAGAACAGCGTGTTGTCGACCGGTTGCGGTCCATCGGTGCGCTGTGCCTCGCCGCTCGAGTCGTGCAGGAACACCAGGTCCAGGTCCGAGCCGTAGCCGAGCTCCAGGCCACCGAGCTTGCCGTAGGCGATCACGATCATGTTCGCGATAGCCGGCGTCCCGCTCGCGTCCGTGTACCGTGGCACGCCGTGTTTCGCTTCGATCTGCGCTCGCGCCAGCAACAGCGTTTCCTGCACGAGCAACTCCGCGATGTCGGTGAGGCGGTCGCTCACTTTCATCAGCGGCAGGCCGCCGATCAGATCCGCGACCGCGACCCGGAACAAGGCTGCGCTCTGAAACTCGCGCAGCAGCTCGACCTGTCGCTCCGGCTCTTCGTTCTGCATGTTCTGGCGGCGCAGCGCCAGATCCGCGATGAAGTCTGTCCGGCTGGGCGCTGCCTCGATCAGGCGCTCGTCGATCAGCTCATCGAGCAGCAGCGGCTGGGCGGCAATCTGATCGGCGAGGAACTGGCTTTGCTCGCACAGCGAGACGAGCCGGCGCATCGCCGTCGCGTTCTCGTTCAAGAGCGCCAGGTACACGGTGCGGCCGCCGATGCGCTCCAGGATCTTGAACACGCGCACCAGCGTCGTTTCGGGCGACTTGGACTGCGCGGCGAGCGGCAGCACTCGTCCGAGCAACTCGTGCAGCCTGCGCCGCCCGGTCTCGTCCAATCTTCGGTAGTAAGAAGTGTCGCGAAGCTGATCGAGCGGCGCTGCATCCATGTCGACAAGCGCGGTGCGACTCTCCTGTTCCGGCGAGAGTGCCCCCGGGCCGAACACCGTCTGCGCGAAGTGCTGCGCGACGCGCTCGCGTTGCATCGCCAGCTCCGCGCTCAATGCATTCCAATCGCTTGCACCCATCGCGAGCGCCAGCCGGGCGCGAGGCAGCTCGTCTTCCGGAAGCTGGTGAGTCTGCTCGTCGTTCCACTGCTGCAATCTGTTTTCGACGACGCGCAGATAGCGGTACGCGGTATCCAGCTCCGCAACCGCTTCACGCCGCAAGAAGCGCTGCCCGACGAGCAGCGGCAACACGCTGCGCAGCTCGCGGCTCTGCAAACGCCGATCGCTGCCGCCGCGCATGAGCTGGAACGACTGCACGATGAATTCGATCTCGCGAATGCCGCCGGGACCGAGCTTCACGTTGTCCTGCAATTCGCGCCGCGCAACTTCGCGCGCGATCATTCCTTTCATCTCGCGCAGCGATTCGAACACGCTGTAGTCGAGGTAGCGCCGATAGACGAACGGCCGCAGCACGTCGTTATACAGTCCGTCGAAGTGCTCGATCGCTGTCAGCGGCCGCGCTTTGACGTACGCGTAACGTTCCCAATCGCGGCCGTGCTCCTGCAGGTAGTGCTCGAACGCCGCGAAGCTGACCGCGACGCGACCGCTGTCGCCGAACGGGCGCAGCCGCAAGTCCACGCGATAGACGAAGCCCTCGACCGTCGGCGTCGCCAGCAGCTGGACGATCTTCTGCCCGAGCCGCAGGAAGAACTCCGCGTTGTCGACCGCGCGTGCGCCGTCGCTTTCGCCGTCCTCCGGGTACAGCAGAATGAGATCGATATCGGAGCTGAAATTCAGCTCGCGGCCGCCGAGCTTGCCCATCGCGAGAATCATCAGCGGCTGCGCCTGCCGGCTGTCCGCGCCGCGCGGCGTGCCGTAGCGGGCTGTCAGAGCCTCATACATATATGTATAGGCGAATCCGATGCAGGCGTCGGCGAGCGCAGAAAGATCGCGGAGCGTTTCATCGAGGTCGGACCAGCCGGCGAGGTCGCGCCACGCGATCCGCACCGTGTGGCGCTTGCGGAAACGACGCAGCGATTCGAGGACCTCTGCTTCGTTCGCACCGCTCACCCGGTCGCGAACGTCGCGCGCAAACGCATCGTCTGCGGCACGTTCGAAGAGCGCGCCGGTTCCGATCAGATCACGCAGCAACTGCGGAGTGCGCAGGCAGGCAGTCGCGACGAACTCGCTGCAGGCCCACACGCGCGGTAACGTCTCGGCGACGCGTTTTTCCGCGAGGATTTCCTGCCAGGCGTCGGCGTCGTGCTCGCGCGCGCCAGCCAATCGCTGCGCTATGTCGGTCAATAGCCGGCGCTGCAGATCCGGCAAATTCGCACTCATGCACGCAGTTTACGGGAACTTTTTCCAAGTTGAGTCGGTCAGGCGCGTCCGCCGGCGTCGAACCTTTTGCGCCGCATATTCGTTTTGAGCATGCAGGAGCGAACCTGTCAGAAAGAATTCGGAGGTTTCTGGCCTATGGCAACGCTTACTTCGCGTCCCGGCGCGCCCGGCACAGGCTCGGCACGGCGCACGGGCTTGCTGATCGTCGTAGCAGCGCTGCACGTGCTGATCGTCTACGGTCTCATGGTGGCGACCGGTGTGGTGCGCCAGCCGGCGTTCGTTGCGCCGATCGAAGCCGTGTTCATTCCCGAAGACACGCAGCAGGAGCAACAGCCGGAGATCAAGATCAAGCCGCAGATCGAGCAGCCGGTCGCGAACGACCAGCCGCCTCCTGAGGTGCAGTTCGAGGAAGCGGTGGTCCCGCCGAGCGATGTGCCGGTGCCGGCCTCCGCAAACGCGATCAGTGGATCGCAGCAGCAGGGCGCGCCCGCGCAGGATCTCAAGACTGCGAACCGCGTCGACCCCGTTTATCCGCCGGCATCGCGTCGCGCGGGTGAGGAAGGCACTGTCCGTCTGAAGGTGCTGGTCGATACCAACGGCCGCGCGTCGAACGTGCAGGTCACGCAGAGCAGCGGCTTCGCGCGGTTGGACCAGGCAGCAACGGAAGCGGTCCGTAAGTGGCGCTTCGTCGCGGCCACCGACGGCACCAACAAGATCCAGGCGTATACGCAGGTCGCCGTGACGTTCAAGCTGACCGAAGCGGAGCAGAAGGCTGCTGGGAAGAACTCCTAACGCCGCTTCACGATAGACAGGCAGCGCTCCTGCCTGCAGAGCCCCCGACCCCTGAGCTTTACGCGTAGGGGGCCAGGGGGCTCTTCTTTTATGTGAGACCCATCACCGTTCGCGCCCTATTCGGGGCATAGTCTCGTTTTCGAACTGCCAACGCGGGTGTAGCGGTTCGACGGACAGGTCGGGACGAAC
>DATENH010000099.1:0-13784 GCA_035275145.1 Steroidobacteraceae bacterium
CGGCTTGCTGAATCGCGCCGAGTACGACGCAACTGACAAGAACGAGGCGTATCGGCTCGGCGTCGCCGCCTGGTGCAAGGGCAAGAACATGTCGTTGAACGGTGCCGGCAAGCTCACCGACCTGGCGAATCATCTGCTGAACTTCGTCGGCGGCTTCTTCGCGCGCCAGCTCAAGACGAATCAGCTCATCCCGAACGTGCCGATCAAGTCCGTCGCAGTGTGGGACACGGTGGGCTCGATGGGCATTCCGGCGTACGCCGGCGACAAGCGCTACGACGTGTTCCGCTTCGTCGATACCAAGCTGAGCAACAAAGTGCAGAACGGCTTCCACGCGATGGCGGTCGACGAGCTGCGCATGGACTTTCCTGTCACCGCGTGGGACAGCCGCGCGGGAATCAAGCAAGTGTGGTTCGTCGGCGCGCACGCCGACGTCGGCGGCGGCTATCCCGCGCAGGAATCGCGGCTGTCGGACATCGCGCTCGAATGGATGATGAAGCAGCTCGCGGAAGTCGGTGTGCGCCTCGCGACGCCGCTGACGTACAAGCCGGAGCCGCTGATCGGGCCGGCGATTCATCAACCGTGGAGCAAGTCACCGTTCGCGCTGTTGCCGCGCTCACCGCGGCAGGTTACCGGCACCGACACGATTCACGACAGCGTGCTGCGCCGCTGGCAGGCGGATTCGAGTTATCGGCCGCAGTCGATGTCGGCGGTGTCAGGAAGTTTGGACAAATTGAAACGCGAGATGTGATCGCGTTACGCCAACGCGATCTCGACTCGCTTGTTCTTCTTCCCCTCATTCCGGATCTTCACAACCCGGATCGCGCCGATCTCCGCGATGTTCGCGACGTGAGTCCCGCCGCACGGCTGTAGATCGATCCGGGGAATTCTCAACAACCGCACGCGCCCCGCGCCGCGTGGCGGCTGCACGCTCATCGTCTTCACCAGCTCCGGCCGTGCATCGAGCTCTTCGTCCGTGATCCACACCGTTTCGGTGGCAATAGCGCGCGCCAGCAGCTCGTTGGTGCCTTGCTCGATGCGCTCTGCATTCAGCAAGTTCATGTCGATATCGAAATCGAGCCGTGCTTTGTCCGGCGCGATGTTGCCGCCGGACACGGGCGCAACGACGACGCACGACATCACGTGCAGCGCCGTGTGCAGGCGCATGAGCGCGTAGCGGCGCGTCCAATCGATCTCCAGCGTCAGCGACTCACCCGGCTCGGGCAGCGAGCTGCCGGCCGCAGGAATGTGCAGAACACTGTCGAAGGTCTCACCCTTGCGTGCATCCGCAATCACGATGCGCTCGCCGTTCTGCCGGATCAGCGCGCCCGTATCGCCGGGCTGCCCGCCGCCGAGCGGATAGAAGATCGTCCGATCGAGCTCGATGCCGCGCTCGCCGACTGCCACGACCTGCGCGGTCGCCGTTTTCAGGTAGGCGTCGTCCCGGAACAGCAGTTGTGTCGTCATAATAGGAGGAAGAATAAACCAGAAGGAGACCGCCCATGCAGACGACGATCCTGACCCCGGTGCTCGCGCTGATCGTGTGGACTTTCTTGATCTGGTTCTGGCTGTACGCGACCCGCCTCCCGGCGATGCGCGCCGCGGGGCTCGATCCCGGCCGCGTCAAGCGCAAGAGCGACCTCGACCCGCTGCCGGTCTCGGTGCAGCAGATTGCCGACAACTACAACCACCTGCACGAGCAGCCGACCGTGTTCTACGCGCTGGCCATTTACAGCCACCTGGTCGGCGTCGTGGACCCGCTGAACATCGGGCTGGCCTGGGCTTATGTAGCCCTGCGCATCGCGCATTCGCTGATCCAGTGCACCTGGAACTTCGTGCCGGTGCGGTTCATGGTGTTTTCGCTGAGCTCGCTGACGCTTATGGTCATCGCCGTGCGCAACGTGCTCGCGTTGTTCTAAACTGCGTGCCCGCATTCGACCCGATGACACTGGAGCACCCCATGGGCGCCTACGCCGACGACGAGAAAGACGACAAGCCCGAGCGCAACGAGCAGCAGCGCCCGGAAAGCATCATCGACCAGCTGTCGTTCAAGTCGCGCTTCGTATTCCTGTTCGGCGACATCAACCACACGGTCGCCCGCGCGACGTGCGAGCGGCTCGTGGCGATGGCGGCGCAGTCGGACGCGCCGATCCGCGTGCTGATTTCCTCGCCGGGCGGTCACGTCGAGTCGGGCGATGCGATTCACGACGTCATCCGCTTCATCAGCGCACCGGTGACGACCATCGGCACCGGCTGGGTCGCGAGCGCGGGCACGCACATCTTCCTCGCCGCGGACAAGGAGCGCCGCGTGTGCTTGCCGAACACGCGTTTCATGATTCACCAGCCGCTCGGCGGCGCCGGCGGACAGGCAACGGACATCGCGATCCAGGCGAAGGAGATCCTGCGCACGCGCGAGCGCATCGCGCGCACGGTCGCGAAGCAGACCGGCAAGTCCTACGACAAGGTGCTCGCGGACATGGAGCGCGACTTCTGGATGAGCGCGAAGGAAGCGATCGAGTACGGCATCGTCTCGCGCATCATCGAGTCGCACAAAGATCTCTGATCTGGGATCTATAACTCGAGATCCATCCACACCCTATCGCGCAGGCGAATCCCGTTGTCTTCCATGACGGCGGGATAGCCGCGCGCCGGCGAGAAGAAATCGCGCTCGATGCGCAGCAAGCGAAAGCCGGCCTTCTGATAGAAGGCGAGCTGTCCGATCCCGGCGTTTGCCGTGCCCACAACGGCGCGTTGCACGCCGCGTCGACGTAGCTCATCGAATACGGCAGCGAGCATGCGACGGCCGATGCCGCGGTTCTGCTGCGTCGTGTCGACAGCTACTGACACCAACTCGACGCCGCCCAGTGGGGCTGGAATTGTCAGCACTGTTCCGACGGGAACTCCATCCGGCCCCAGAAATGCGTACAGCTCGCCGCGCTGCATATACGAACGCACTTGCTGCAGCGATTCATCTGCGAGCAACAACAACGGCAGGAAGCGCTCGCGCTCCGCGCCCGCGGGCACCGCGATCAGGGTGTAATCAGCCATCGCCCAGCTGCTGGAGCATCCGACTCAATGCAAAGTGCCGGTAGCTGAACAGGGCCAGCTCACGCACTTCGTCCTGGTCGAGATGCTTGCTCACGTCGAGCGCGATCCAGCCGTTGTGGCCCATGTACTTCGGAATCTCGTAGCGCTCGTCGCCGGCGAGCATCGACTGCTGTTCGACGCCGACCCAGAACGCGATGCGCAGCCGGTCGGTGTCGCGATACTGATAAGCCTGCGCGAACGTCTTCTTGCCGGCGCGCCACACTGGGAACCCGAACTGCTTGTCCTCCGAGCTCTCCGGCAGCGCGAGGCAGATGCGGCGCATCACTCTGAGCACCGCTTGCGCGCGCTTCGATTGCATCGGATCGATCTGGGCGGCGGTCAGCTTCTGCGTCGGCGCCACGATTTCGATCGTCTTGCCGAGCTTGGCCGACAGCGCCGGCGGCGCGACTTTCTCGTACGCCTCGCGCACCAGCTTCGCGACCCGCTTCCACGAAATACCCTTGTCGAGCTGCACCCCGAGCCAGCCGCGCGGCCCGACGTACGGCGGCACGAAGAAGTGCCTGGGCTCCTCCCGGGTGTACAACTCCTGCGCACCCGCCGGAGCGTTCAGCCACAGCGCAACCCGCCCGTCGCCGTGATGGTTGATGACGTAGGTGGCAAAGGTTTTGCCGCGCACGCGAAAGTCCGGCGAGCCGTGCGAGAGGACCTCGGCGGATTCCGGGAACCAGAGGCATACTTCGCGCACTGCCTGATTGATGTTTTTGGCTCTAGATTTGGACATGCCGCGAGCATACCTCGCAGATCGACCTCAGGAGATCCGCCATGAATCGCATTCAGATGTCCGTTCTCGCCACGGTTGCCACGCTTGCGGCGGGCGCAGCACTGGCCGCGGAGCCGGCCAAACCGAGCTTCGAATCCCTGGACAAGAACTCCGACGGCAAGGTGAGCCTGAACGAGGCCGCCGAGAACGACGCGCTGTTCGTGGCGTTCAAGAGCCTCGACACGAACAAGGACGGCATGCTCAGCCGCGAAGAGTTCGCGGCGTATCAGAGGGACAAGCCGTCGGCTTGATTACTGCGCCGGCTTGATCAGGTACTTCGAATGGCAGGCGGTGCAGGCCTCATACAGCGCACCGCCCGCGTCGAAATATGCTTCGACATCCTTCGCCTCGGCAGCTTCGAGCACTTGTGCCGCGGCATCCGCCATGCCCCGCGCGGTGGCCATCCATTGGTCCTGGTCGACGGCGCGCCCGTCGAGCATCAGCAGATTGCCTGACTCCACGAGCGTGGCTGCGGCGTTCCGGAACGTGGCCCACTCCTCGTCGGTCTGCGGATGCTTCTCCTCCGTCCCCTTATCGGTCGCGACGCTCCCGACCGAGCCCCAGATCGCCATGGCGTTCGGATCGATGATCCAGGTCATGAGCTGCTTCGTGGTCAGCGTGGTATGAAACGGCGGCGCAGAGGCCGCAGGAACCGCGGCCGCTGGCGCTTTCGAACCATTGCAACCGACGAGGAAGATTGCGCACAGTGGAATGCAGGCCAGTTTTCTCATGGAGTTAGTCTTGCAGAGGGCCACCGCGCACGCACGCCCATCTCGTGCGATCGGCCGCTAACCTGACGATTCTCCACATGTTCATTGGCTGCGCCCGCAGATAATGCGATCTTGACGCGGCGCTGTATTGACAGCCTGCAGCGCACACTGTTTCATCGCCGGACCCTGGGGGAGACACCAAAGATGCGAGTAATTTCACGCGCGCTACTGCTGACTGCGGCCGCAGTTTTCGCCACTGGCGCTCTGGCTGCCGGAGCAGCGGCACCGGCGGCCAAGGGCCCGCGCACCAAGGACGGCAAGCCCGACCTGAACGGCATCTGGCAGGCGCTGAACTCCGCGAATTTCGATCTCGAGCCGCACGCCGCGCGTGCCGCGCTCGCCATGGTGCCCGGCCAGTTCGTGCCGGTGCCGGCGCCGGACATCGTCAAGATGGGCGCGGTCGGCTCGGTGCCGGCCGGCCTCGGTGTGGTCGAGGGCGACACGATCCCGTACCTGCCCGCCGCGCTCGAGAAGAAGAAGGACAACCAGAAGAACTGGCTGACTTCCGATCCCGAGATCAAGTGCTACCTGCCCGGCGTGCCGCGCGCCAACTACATGCCGTATCCGTTCCAGATCTTCCAGAGCAAGGACTACGTCTTCATCGCGTACGAATACGCCGGCGCGGTCCGCAACATCTACATGAAAGATCCGGGGCCGCCGCCCGCCGACTCGTGGATGGGCCAGTCCGTCGGCAAGTGGGAAGGCGACACGCTGGTGATCACGGCCACCGGCTTCAACGACTCGACCTGGTTCGATCGCGCCGGCAACCACCACAGCGATGCGCTCAAAGTGACCGAGCGCTGGACCCCGAAGGGCCCGGACCACCTGTGGTACGAGGCCACGATCGAGGATCCCAAGACCTTCTCGAAGCCGTGGAAGATCAGCATGCCGCTGTACCGGCGCGTCGAACCGAATGCGCAGCTGATGCAGTTCAAGTGCGTAGAATTCGTCGAAGAGCTGATGTACGGCGATCTGCGCAAGAAGACGACGCAGGCTGCCCCGCCGCCAAAAGAGTAGAACGAGCGAAAGAGTAGAGGTAGTTACCCTATGCGAACGAAACTGATTGTGATGGCTGGTGCGGCGGCTATGACCGCACTGTTCGGAGGCGCGGCCGCGCTCGCACACCATGCGTTCGCCGCGGAGTTCGACGCCAACAAGCCGGTGAACCTGCGCGGGCCGATCACCAAGATCGAGTGGATCAACCCGCACGCGTGGATCCACATCGATAACAAGAACGCCGACGGCACCGTGACGCCGTGGATGGTCGAAGGCGGCACGCCGAACACGCTCCTGCGCCGGGGCATCACCAAGGACTCGCTGCAGATCGGCACCGAGATCGTGGTGCGCGGCTACCAGTCGAAAGACGGGCTGTGCAAGCCGAAGTGCCGCGCCAACGGCCGCGACGTGACCTTCCCGGACGGCCGCAAGCTGTTCATGGGCTCGTCGGGCACCGGCGCACCGAAAGACGGCTCGGACACGACCGAGAAGTAAGTCTTGGCTGGGTTGAGCACACAGGAAAAGGTCGCGGCGGGTGTGTCCGCCGCGATTCTGCTGGCGGCGGCGGTTTATTGGATCGCGCAGCTGATCGATGTCGTCGCGACGGTGAAGCTCGCGGGCTCGCTGTAGCCCTACCCCGAAAACCCAATCCATCGGCCTGACGAGGCCACCACGAACCAGATCGCCATCGACGCCAGCGCCAGCAGCTTGAGCGTCATCGGGTTGAGCTGCGTGTGATCCTTGCGCAGCAGCGGCGCGCGGATCGCAAACACGAACAGGATGCCGATCCCGAGCGTGATCATCTTCGTCCAGTAGAACGGGTTGTGATAGCACTTGGTCGCGACGCCCGCCAGCATGAAGAACCCGGTGATCAGCAGCACGACGAGCGCCGCCTTGAACCAGCGGTGCGCCTGATCCGTGACCGTGTTCGACGGCACGTCGCGCATCACGAGGTTGAGCAGCCGCAGATCGGCACTCAGCACGGCGGCACCCAGCAGCGCCAGCGCCATCAGATGCACGGCCTCGATGATCGCGAACGTCGCGGCTTTGTCCTTGACGAACACGCCGATCGGCGAAGCTTCCAGCGCCTCGAAATAATGCAGCAGGCTCATCCGGCCTCCCCCTCACCCGCGACGCAGCCGGCGGCCCAGTCGATGAATGCCGAGTTCTCCTGGCCGCAGTCGAACCAGTCGTAGGCGATGAAGCGGCCGCACATCACCACCGCGGCCCACAAGGTGAGCGACAACGCAGCGGCGATCCGCGTGCGCCGCGGCGGTACGGCCGCTACATCCCACGTGCCGACCGACTGCTGCATATGACGCCGGAACAGCCACGCGTTGATGAAGGCCGCGACCAGCAGGATCATCTTGATGCGAAACCACAAGCTCTGCGTCGTGCGGATCGGGATGCCGACGTACAGCAGCACGCCCGTGACGACCATGATCGAAAAGCCGATCAGCATCGGCCGGTCGAGACGCTGCGCGATCGTCGAGGCGGGCACGTTCGTCAGCCACAAGCCGAGCATGCGCAGGTCGATGATGATCAGCATGCCGAGGCTGATCATCAGCGTGATCACGTGGATCGACTCGACCCACGCGTACGCATAGTAGGACTCGTGCAGGCTGACGCTGAACCAGGTCGCGCCGATCCGCTCGGCGATGTGCAGTAGCCAGGTATTCATCTACTGTTTCGGTGCCTCTGCCGGCGGCGGCGGCGCTGCATCCATCTTGGTCGCGCGCGTCTTGAAGCGCCAACCGCTGGCAGTCTTGACCAGCGTGTCGTTGTACATGCCGGTGGCGACGATGCTCTTGGTGCTCACGTCGACCAGCATCAGGAATACGGAAGCGCTCGCGCCGTCCTTGCTCGGAATGATGCGCAGGTTCGTGTTCCAGTGCCGCCGATTGCCGCCGTTCATCTTTTCCTTCCAGGCCTGGATGAAGCCGACGAGCTGGTCGTGGCCCGTGAACTTGTTGAAGGTGCCGTCGGGCGTGAACGTCGCGGCCCACGCTTCGCCGTCGCCGGAATCGATCGCGTGGTTGTAGGTCGCATAGAGCTGCTCGATGTCGATGTAGTCCTGCGTGCTGAGCCCGTCCGCCCAAGCGACGCGCGTGAAGCCCAGGATCGTGACCGCGGCCGCGACGAACGTAATGAACCGGTTCATGGCTATTCTCCCCGCTGCAAGGAATAGCAGGCAGTATCGGCGATCCGGCCGGCCGGCGCCCAGGATCTTAAGAAAACTTCGGCTAAAAGATGGTGTAGCCGCCGTCGATGACGAAGCTGTCGCCGGTGTGGAAGCGCGAGGCGTCCGCGGCGAGGTAGACCGCGATGCCGGCAAAGTCCTCGGGCTCGCCCCAGCGCCGCATCGGCACGCGGCCGATCGCCTTCTCATTGAACTTATCCCAGGACTGCAGGCTCGCGGTCATGTCGGTGCGGATCCAGCCGGGCAGGATCGCGTTGGCGCGGACGCCGTAGCGCGCGTACTCGACGGCGATGCCGCGGATCATCGCGATCACGGCGCCTTTCGTCGAAGCATAGGCCTGGTTACGCGGCGCACCGTGGATCGCGGAGGTCGACGACGTGACGACCACCGAGCCGCCCGGGTCGCCGCTCTCGGCGCGGGTCATCATGTGCTTGCAGGCTTCGCGCAAGGTCCAGAACACGCCGTCGAGATTCGTCATCGTGACCCGGCGCCACTGCTCCGTCGTCGTCTCCGCGAACGACGAGCGGCCACCGCCGCCGACGCCAGCATTCGCTGCCACGAAGTCGAGGCGTCCCAGCGTGCCGATCACCTCGGCGATGCCGCTCGTCACGGCCTGCTCGTCCGCGACGTCGATGCGCTGGACCAGCACGTCGCGCGTGTAGGCCCGCAGCTTCTCTTCGGCGATGCGGTTTTTCTCGGCGTTCTGGCCCCAGATCGCGATCTTGGCGCCGGCCTGCGCCAGCCCCGCCGCCATGCCGAGCCCAATGCCCCCGTTGCCGCCCGTGACCAGGGCGACCTTACCTGTCAGATCAAATAGTTTTTGCGTCACAGTCCACCTCGTTGAGGTATATACGATCACATGAGCAGCCGCGATCCTGCAATGAGCGAAGGCCTGCGTCGCGTGCTGGCACGGCTCGATCCGCAGGTGCAGGAGGTCACGCACCTCACTCGGTTGTCCGCAGGCGCGACGAACGAGACGTGGTCGCTCGATGCAGTTCGCGATGCAGGCGTCGCGCCGCTGATTCTCAGACGTTCGACCGTCGGTCGCGGCCCGGGAGTGCTCTCGCTGCAAGCGGAAGCGCGCGTCCTCGCTGCCGTGCGCGGTCGCGACGTGCCAGTTCCAGAAATCCACCATGTGCTGACAGCCGAAGACGGATTGGGAGAAGGATTCCTGATGCAGCGGATCGCGGGCGCGACGCTGCCTGGAAAAATCCTGCGCGATCCAGCGCTCGCTTCGGTGCGACCGCAGCTTGCGAGTCAGCTCGGCACCATCGCTGCGGCAATCCATGCAGTCGATCTCACGCGCGTCATCGAGCTGCCGCTGCTCGACGCCGAACGGCAGATGGAACACCTGCACTCGCAATATCAAGCACAAGAAACGGCGCGACCCGTTTTCGATCTCGCATTTCGCTGGCTGCGCGAGCATCTGCCTCCCGCGGTCAAGCCGGTGCTCGTGCACGGCGACTATCGTCACGGCAATCTGATCATCGGCGCCGAAGGCGTGCAGGCGGTTCTCGATTGGGAGCTCGCGCACATCGGCGATCCTGCGGAGGATCTGACGTGGCTGTGCATTCCCCCGTGGCGCTTCGGCGAGCTGGACAAACCAGTCGGCGGCTTCGGTGTGCGCGAGGACTTGTTGGCTGCGTACGAGCGAGCAAGCGGCAGATCGATCGACCCCGCGCGACTCGCGTGGTGGGACGTGCTCGGCAGCCTGCGATGGGGAATCATGTGCGCCGACATGCCGAAGTGGCTGCGCAGCGGCAGGGACAAGAGCGTCGAGCGCGCGACGATTGCGCGCCGAGCCTCTGAAAGCGAGCTGGACCTGCTGCGTCTACTGGCACCACGGAGATAGTCATGCAAGACCCACCAACAATCACCGAGCTCCTCGAAGCGGCGGCATCCTTCCTCCGCGAAGTCGCCGTCCCGCAACTCTCCGGCCACGCCTCCTTCCACGCACGCGTTGCCGCCAACGCGCTCGACATCGTCAAGCGCGAGCTCGAGCTCCGCCCCTCTGCCGAACGCGACGAACACGCGAGACTCCAAGCTCTCCTGCACACCGACGGCTCGCTCGAACACCTGAACGCACTGCTGAGCCGCCGCATCGCCGCCGGCGAGATCGATCTGCAAACGCCCGGCGTCGCCGAGCACTTGTGGGCGACGACGCTGGCAAAGGTTGCGATCGATCAACCCACCTACGCGTCGTATCGGCGCGAAACCGGGATCTGACCCATGGACTTCTCGCTGCCCGCCGACCTGGTGAGCTATCTCGCCCGCCTCGATGCCTTCATCGCCGCCGAGATCGCGCCGCTGCAAGCGCAGGACGACAACCAGCGCTTCTTCGATCATCGCCGCGAATGGGCGCGCACGGATTTCGAAGGCGGCGGCCTGCCGCGCCGCGAGTGGGAAGAGCTCCTCGGCGAAGCGCGCCGGCGCGCCGACCGTGCAGGGTTCTATCGCTTCTCGCTGCCGCGCGAGTACGGCGGCGAAGGCGGCTCGAACCTGTGGATGGCAGTGATTCGCGAGCATCTCGCGGCGCAGGGCCTCGGACTGCACAACGATCTGCAGAACGAGCACTCCGTGGTCGGCAATTTTCCGTTCATCGTGATGATGCGCGACTTCGGCAGCCCGGCGCAGAAGCAACAGTTCATCCGCGGCAGCCTCGAAGGCAAAGTCGTCGTCGCGTTCGGACTGACCGAGCCGCAGCACGGCTCCGACGCGACTCATATGGAAACGCGTGCGGAGCCCGAGACGCGCGGCGTCGACGGCTGGCGCATCGACGGCGAAAAGATGTGGACGACCGGCATGCACGTCGCGACTCACTGCGTCGTGTTCGCGCGCACCAGCGGCGAAGCGGGCCGTGCGAAGGGCATCACCGCATTCCTCGTGCCGACCGCGACGCCCGGCGTGAAAGTCGAGGAATACCTCTGGACGTTCAACATGCCGACCGATCATCCGCGCGTGAGTTTCACGAACGTGTGGGTACCGGATTCAGCAGTGTTCGGTGCGGTCGACAATGGTCTGCCGATCGCACAGGCATTCGTGCACGAGAACCGCATTCGCCAAGCCGCTTCGTCGCTGGGCGCGGCTGTGTATTGCATCAACGAAAGCGTGCGCTACGCGCGCGAGCGCAAGCCGTTCGGCAAAGCGCTCGCCGAGAACCAGGCGATCCAGTGGCCGCTGGTCGAGCTCGCGACGCAGGCGGAGATGTTGCGTCAGCTTATTCGCAAGACCGCCTGGGAAATGGACCAGATGCCGCATCCGGAAGTCGAGCATCGGCTCTCGGACAAAGTGTCCATGTGCAACTACTGGGCGAACCGCATGTGCTGCGAAGCTGCGGACCGCGCGATGCAAGTCCACGGCGGCATCGGCTACTCGCGCCACAAACCGTTCGAGCACATCTACCGGCACCATCGCCGCTATCGCATCACCGAAGGCTCGGAAGAGATTCAGATGCGCAAGGTCGCGGCGTACCTGTTCGGGTACGCCGGACCGCCAAAAAAATGAAACGAGCGTCATGAGCCCTTACTTGGGCGGCCATTCCTGCGAGCAGGACGGCGGCACGTAGGCATCGCCGACGTCGAACGAACGTGCGAGCTGCTCGATGCGCTTCACGTTCGCGAACGTATCGACTATCAGCAGAGTGTTCTTGCACGGCATCGCCACGAGATGCGCGGACTGCGGCAGCATCGGACGCAGGATCGGCACGAGCTGCATCGTCGGCGCATTCTTCAGCACGATGACTTTGTTCACGAACTCGCCGTCCGCATAGGACTCCTTCCCCGTCGCGACCGGCACCGGGTACTGACGGATGTTCGCATCCGGAATGATCTGCACATAACCGCCCTGCTCCATCGCAGCGAAACCGTGAATGCGCAGGATCAGCAGCAGCGTGGGATAGTCCACGTTCGCCGGGTCCTGGCCAACCACAGTCGCGTCGCCGCGCAGACGCGGATCGACGATGAACTTCTTCCCGGTCCGCTTCGCGACTGCCGCGATCACTCGTTCGAGCGGCACGGCGCCTGCGAGCGCAGGCGGAGATTTATCGTCGCTGCGTTCGACCTGGGCGCTGCCGCAAGGCGCAGCGACAAGGGTGAGCAGTGCGACTGCGGCGATGATGCTCATGCGTGTTCGAGTTGTCATGCAAGTGCTCCTCAGGGCTGCAGGGATTCGAGTGCGGGCGGCAATTCCGGGGGAACTCTTTGCGTGCGGCGCGGATCGTCGTCGATGGGGATCAGGCCTGCAGCGCGCAGGCTCCCCAGCGCACTGAAACCAGGCGCGTGCGACAGGACGTAAGTCATCAGCCGTGCGCCGGAGGCCCAATCGAGATGATCGCGCTGGGCGTACACGTAGACAGGTCGCGCGGCCGCGTAAGTGCCGTCGGTCAAAGTAGCGAGTGTGACTGCCGGTCCCTCGAGCTTCGTGCCGAGCAGCTCCGAACGATGCTCCGAGTAGTACGGAAAGCCGAGAACGACGAGCCAGTCCGGCTCCGACCAAAGCTGCTGCGTGATGAAGGTCCCGCGCAGTTCGACTTCGCGGTAGCGGCCATCGCCGCGCAGCTGATGACAGATGTCGTCGTAGCGCGCCCGATCGTTGTTCCTGAGGTTGCGGATCCACGGAAACGTCTCGCAGCCCGCTTCCATCACCAGCCGCACGAACAAGGCGCGGGTCGTTGCATCCGGGGCAGCCAGAACATCGATCCTGCGGTAGTCGAAGCGCGGATCGACGTCATGCCACGTCGCATTGGGATTATCGATCAGCCGCGACGGCTGAGAGGGATCCGGAATGCGCAGGGCGAGCGCGAGAAACACCTCGCGGGGCGTGAGCGGTGTCGGGTCTGCCTGCGGGCCGGCAGTGAGCACGACCGCCTGATAACCCAGCTTCCATTCCACGATATCGACGCGGAACCTGTGGCACTGAGCAAGCTCGGTTTCGGCGATGCGTCGGGACACGATCGCGAAGTCGGCATTGCTGCACACCGCACGCAAGGCTTCGTCATCGTCCATGGTCATCGTTCGCGGTTGGGGGAAACGACCCATGTTCTTCGTCACCGTCTCAACGAGCGCCTGCGCCAGCGGCCGCGCCAACGAAGTCGTGACGAGCACAAGAGGGACTTCCTTGTTCTCCGCCTCAGCCGGCGACCGCGCGGACGCACTCCTCGTGGGTTGCCGATCAGGCTGGGCAACTATCGTTGGCTGTGTCTCTCGCACAGGCGCCGTGGGTGCTGGCTGCTGTGCCACTGGCGCCTCTGCGCGGAGCGGTTCGTCTCGATTTCGCAGCAACAACGCGGCGGCCACCGCAACGCCTCCAATCAAAAGCATCGCAAGCAAAATCGCGAATCCCGGCCTTCGCCGGCCAGCCTGACGCCGCAACCTACGCTGCAGCTCGCGCGCGAACTCCGGCGGTGGATCGCGCCGCAGGGCGTGGAGGAATTCATCGTTCATCGGTGCTCTCCGCCGCTACCATCGCGAGCGCAACGTCTGCACCGTTCGATGCAGGATCGTGCCCACGTTCGATTCGCTCAAACCTACCAGCGGCGCGATCGCGCGATTGCTCAAGCCCGCGCCGTATCTCAGCGCGATCAATTCACGCTCGCGATCCGGCAGCGATAGCGTGAGCGCTGCGAGTCGCGCGAGATCAGAGCGTCGTTCTTCGTCGGCCTCGGGCGTGCCGTCCGCAATTACTTCCACAGCATCTTCGAGCGGCGCGTGCGGGCGACGCGACCGCAGGTAATCGAAGCCGACGTTCTGCGCGATGCGATACAGCCACGTCGCGAACGCTGCGAGGTCGCGTCGATAGCGATCGCGAGCCGACCACGCCTTCTCGAACACGCGCGCGGTCAGGTCCTCGACGTCCGCCTCGGCCGCGAGGCGGAAACGGAAATAGTTGTAGATGCGCGGCAGGTGCTCCGCGTAGACCGCATCCCAATCCACTTCCCCAGACGCCGGCCAGTCCA
>DATENH010000100.1:0-12910 GCA_035275145.1 Steroidobacteraceae bacterium
AGCGTCTCGCCGGTGATGCGCCAGCCGAAGCCGTATTCGACTTCCGGGGTATCCGTCCGGGTCGCCGGAGTGAAGGCGGCCTGCAGTGAGCTCGGGCGCAGCAGCCGGCCGTCGTACAAGGCGGCATCCCATTTCGCCAGGTCGTCGATCGAGGAGTAGATCCCGCCGTCGCCAAGAACCGCGCTGGTCTGGCTCTGATCGGTTCGGGTCCAGCGGCCTTGCTCTTCCGTATGGCCGAACGCGCGGTTGCTGACGGTCGAGATGCCTTCCTCGTAAGCGACTGTGTTGCTCATGCCCAGCGGCTGAAAGATGCGTTCGCGCAGGAAGGTCGCGAAGGTCCGGCCGGAGGCGCGCTCGACGATCAGGGCGAGCAAAGCGTAACCGCTGTTGCTGTAGCGGTAGCTGCTGCCGGGCTTGAAGTAGGTTCGATCCTCCGATTCCAGCAATCGCAGCACGTCAGCATCGTGCAGTTGCGGCTTGAAGGTCTCGGGAATGACGTCCTCGTAGTCGATGAGGCCGGAGGTGTGAGTCAGCAGATGGCGGATCGTGCTCGGCTCCGCCGCCTTGGGCAGGGACGGCAGCCATTTGCGCACGCGATCGTCGACCTTCAAGCGACCTTCCTCGGCCAGCAGCAGGATCGACGCAGCAGTGAACTGCTTCGTCACGGACGCGAGGCGATAGTTGGTGGTAGCAGTCGCTGGCCTGTGCGCTTCCATGTCTGCCATGCCGTAACCCGCACGCACGACCGGCTCGCCGTCGCGAAGCACGAGCACGGACGCGCCCGGCACGTCGCCGGTGTAGTCCTTCATCAACGCATCGACTTGCGGCTTCATCGAACAATCGCCCACGCGCGTGAACGCGAGATCCTCGTAGTCATAGCTGAAATCGGCTTCCGGATCGACCTTACTGAGACGCAACATTCCCGGCGCGGAAAAATCCAGCCACGCCTCTGCATCGATGCTGTCATCGCGCCAATCGACGAGCAACCGTTCCCCCGCCTGCATCACCTCGCCGGTGAGCTGCGGCGACTTCGCTGAGGCGAAGCCGATCGCGCCGTCGCGCTCGCAGATCGCGACTTCGCCGAACCACGGATCGCGATAGATCCCGAGCTGCTTAGCTAGACCGGCTATCACGGGCCGCGTTCGCGCGAGCGCCGGCGGTTTCGACTCCTGCGGCGTCGGCTGGCGCTCTCGGACCAGCTCCGCCGCATAGTCAGCCACACGCCGGCGCTCGCCCGGGGCCGTGAAGAGCTTGACAAGTGTTTCGTTCAGAACGACGCGAGCCTCGGAGCCCTCGCCTTTGATCATGAACACGAACCCGCTTTTCTTTTCCGGCAGCAGCGTCACCGCTGAGTACGCGCCTGACAGCGTCCCGGTGTGCGCAACGCGCAGGACGCCGTCGACGTCGGAGATCCGCCAGCCGTAACCATAAGCGTTGAAGCGGCTGCCATCCCACCGACGCTGCCGCTCGGACAGCGGCATGGGTACGTGCGGCGTCCACACAGTTTGACGCTGCTCCGGCGTGAGCCACTGCGAGGTCGGGTCCAGCCACATCCGCACCCACTCCAACATGTCGTCGAGACTGCAACGGATGCCGCCCGCGGCGGCCGCCGTACCGCCGACCTGGCAGCCATTCATCTGCAGCGGCTCGAACAGCTCGTGTCGCACGAGCTCTTCGTAAGACGTGCCGGCCGCCGCGCCGGCGACCTCGCCCGCGACGACGTACATCAAGTTGTCGTAGTCATAGTGCGAGCGAAAGCTGTGAGTCGGCTTCAGGTACGCCAGGCCCGCGATCACATCCGCACGAGTGAACAGATTCGGCTCCGGCCAGAACATCAAATCGCCAGCACCTTCGGGGAGACCGGTATTGTGCAGGAGCAGGTCGCGCACCTGCATCTGACTCGTCACCCACGGGTCGTACATGCGGAACTGCGGCAGGTAACGCGTGACCGGATCGTCCCAGCGCAGCTTGCCCTGATCGACGAGCCGCGCGAGCACGCCAGTCGTCATCGCCTTGCTGTTGGACGCGATCTTGAACAGCGTGCGGTTGTCGTTGTCGACGCCCTCACCGGCCGCGCGCGCATAGATCACCTTTCCGTCGCGCACGACGCCGAGGGCGAGCCCCGGCAACCGATAGCGTGCGTAGACGTCGGCGAACGCAGCGTCGATGGAGCGCTCCATCGACGACTGCGCCGGAAGGGACTCCCGCTCAGGAGTAGGAATCGTACACGCACCGATCCCGACGGCAGATAGTGCGATCAGCAGGATCGTGCGTGCCTTCATTCATCAAAAGTCCAGCTTCAAGGTCAGCACAGCGTAGCGCGGTGCCGTGTAGCCGGTGCCGATGAGATAGTCCGGATTGCCATTAGGAGTGGAATCGAGGAACTCATCGACCTCTGTTTTGCGCTGCTGGTTGAACAGGTTGTAGACCGACAGCTTCACGTTCAACTCGGCGACCGAGAAGGTGTGGCGGAAGGTCACGTTCGCGCCGACGTCCCAGATCCACGGCGTCCTGCCTTCCGTGCCGCGCTCGTGCAGCTCGTACTGGCCCGTCGTCTCGTTGAGGATGTAGAAGCTGTGATAGCTCGTGCCATCGAACGGATTGCCGGTGCCGAACGCGTTGATCGGGCTGCCCGACTGCGCGCTCAGCGTCGCGCCCAGCTCCCAGCTCTCATTCAGCGCGTACGCGCCGCGCACCTTGATCGAGTGGCGGTGATCGTTCGGCAGGTAGCCGAAGCCGCCGAGGTTGACCCACGGATCGTCGAAGGCCTCGGTGCGGCCGGTATCGGCGAAGTCGGTGTCCGAGTTCACCGGCCCTTCGGCGTTGCCCTTGGCGAACGACAGCGTGTACGTGGCGTTCATCGACCAGCGGTCGTCCCAGGCGCGGTCGACCATGAACTCGAGCGCCTTGTAGTCGCGCTTCGGCTTGGAATAGCCGCGCTCGCCGACGTAGTTGCCGTCTTCATCGAACAGCGCCCAGCCCTTCTTCGAAGTGTCGATGTTCACGAACGCGTCGTTCTCGCCGTCGCAGTTGGTATCCGTGAACACGGTGAGCATCTCGCCCGGGTTGGCCATGACGAAGCCGACGCCGGTCGGCTCGCCGCCGCACAGGATGCCGTTGGAGGTGATCTCCATGTCGTCGATGGCGTTGTGAAGCTTGCGATAGATGCCGCGCACGCCCCATGACCACTTGTCGTCGATCATCGACTGGAAGCCGAGGATCAGCTCGTCCTGGTACACCGGGTCCATGTCGCGATCGACTTCGCCGCGCAAGTCGCCGACGCTGCCGTCGCCCTGCGAATCGTCCGTCGGGCCGAGTTGCGCGCCGAGGATCGGCCGCTGCCGGGTCGTGCCGTTGTAGTCGAAGCTCTCGAAGCCGAGGAATTGATAGAAGTTGCGCGCATCGAGGAAGCCGCCGGCCTGCTTGATGTTGATGACGTTCGCCACCGGGAGGAAGTAGCGGCCGGCGTTGCCGAAAATCTTGCTGCGGTTGTCGCCCTTGACGTCAAAGGCGAAGCCCAAGCGCGGCGCGACCATGTCGTCGATCTTGATGTAGCTGTCGCCGTCGGAGTTCCTGTTGTCGAAGCCCTCGAGGCGCACGCCGGCATTCAGCACCAGGCGGTCGGTCGCCGACCAGTTGTCTTCGAGGTAGAAGGCCTGGTTGATCGTCTCGAATTCGCCATCCACCTCGTTCTGGCGAGTGCGCACGTAGTCGCTGCCCGCCGGCACTACGAAACCGTTGTCCAGTACTCCGGTATTGGTCCTCCGCACCTCGTACAGCAGCTTCTCCGGGCCCGGATAGAACTGCTGGTGCGCCGAGGTGTTGCTCTCATGGTCGAAGCCGAAGCGGAGCTGGTGCGCGCCGAGCTCCCACTCGAAGTCCACGCGCGCTGCTTCGCGCGTGTCGGTGCGCTCGGTGACACTCGCAGTGGACGTGCAGCCGACGTCGCCGGCACCGCCGGGGCGCAGATCGCGCACGCGCGAGCATTCGACGTCGTTGTTGCTGAAGCGCGAGAAGTCGCGGTCGTTCTCGCCGTACAGCACTTTCATCGACAGCGAATCGGTCAGATAACCCGTGTAAGTCGTCGACCAGCTCAGGCCGCCGCTGTTCGTGAAGCGCGTGTTCTCGAACGAGCCCACCGTGCCGGCCGGATAAGTGAAGCCGAAGCTGTCGCGCGTCTCTTCGTTCTTGTCGGAGAACGCCAGGAATTCGAGCAGGTGGCGGTCGTTGATCTGCCAGTCCACCTTCGCGCCCCAGAACGCGTCGTCGGATTTCGCTTCGTAGAACGTGTTGCCCGAGTCGCTGGTGTAGTCCGGCGTGTAGTTGCGGGCTTCGTAGAGTGCGAAGAAGAATAGCTTGTCCTGCACGATCGGGCCGGACGCGTACAGCGTAGCGTTGGTGCGGTCGTATTCGTCGTGGCTGCCGATGATGTACGGGTTGCCCGAGCTGTCGAAATGATCGCGCTTGCTGGATTGCAGGAAGCTCGGCTCCCACGCGATCTCGGTGCCGTACTCGAATTCGTTGGTGCCGGAGCGGGTCACCGCGTTGATCACGCCGCCGGTGGTGCGGCCGAACTCGACCGAGTAGCCGCCGGTCTTGACCTGGAATTCCTTGTAGAACGCATAGGGCGCGGCGGAGAAGCCGACGCGATTGTAGAAGTCGGTGACGTTGAGACCGTTGATGTAAACGGTGTTCTCGGCGATCGACGAGCCGCTGAACGACACGCCGCAGTTGCCGCCGGCGCACAGGCCGGAATCGCCCTTGCTCAGGCCGGGCGCGAGCAGCGCGACCGACATGATGTCGCGCTCGACCGGCAGGCGTTCGAGATCTTCGCGCGTGATGTTGGTCGCCGACTCGGTCGACTTCACGTCCACGATGTTGACGATGCGGGTGCCGAGCACCTGGATCTCTTCGAGCGTGATCGCGCCGACTGTCACGTCGGCGGTCGTCGCCGTGCCGAGAGAAACTGTTACTTCAGCGAGCTTGCCGAGCACGGCGCCGCTCTTGGTCGCGTTGACCTGATACTTGCCGACCGGCAGGTGCGGGAAACGGTAGTTACCGTCCGCATCGGCTTTCACGGTGCGAGTGAATCCCGTCTCGGGATTGAGCACGGTGACTTCTGCGTCAGCCAGGGGCTTGTTGCTGGCATCGACCAGTTTGCCGACCAGCGAGCCGTCGCCGCTGGCGGCGTACGCGACCGTTGCAGGCAGCGCAGCAGCGAGCGACATCCCCATCGCGATGTACATCGCGCTCTTAAGAATTCTGTTGTTCATACGATCTCCCGGAGCCAGTGTTTTATCGAGTACTAGTGCGGATGTTTGGTGCAGTGCTGACTTGTGCCTTGAACGTGTAGTCCCACTTGTCGAAGTAGAGATTGCCGCCGCGCCACTCGACCTCGCCGCGCTGCAGGTCGACGGTCTCGGAGCGGAAGTGCTGCTTCGGCGGCGCGAACGGCTGGCTGTAGTCGTCGTTGAAGGCGATGCGGTATGCGTCGAGGCCGCCGAGATAGAACAGGTCGAGCTGCTGATCGCCGGCATCGAGCTTGCCGAACGTCACGTCCATCGGAACCCAGCCGTAGGGCGCGAGGTACAGCCAGCCCCAGTCGTGCAGGTTGTCGTAGTCGCCGTCGGAGAAAACCATTCCGGATTGCCAACGAGAAGGAATGCCGTTGAGGCGGAGCAGCGTCATCAGCAGCAGCGTTTGTTGGCCGCAGTCGGCGTGGCCGGCGTGCAGGGCGTAGTCGCTGATGTTTCGCAGCGTCGAATATTCGAGAGCGCCCGCCCAGGGAATGCGGTCTACGGCGAGGAACAGCTTCTGCGCGATGCGATACGGATTGCGCTCGTTGCCGACCGCTGCGCGCGAGAACTTGCGCAGGTCGTCGGTGAACACGATGTGCGGCGGCCGCTCGCCGAGGTAGGGAGCGAGCTCGCGCGAGGGTTCGAGTCGCGTGACTTTGTCGGGATCGATCGGGTGGTACTGGCCGAAGATCGTCAGCTCGTAGGTGACGGAGAACATCGTGGCCCGACCTGCAGTGGCCGGGCGTTCGAAGTAGACCGTTCGCTGCAAGGTCGATTCGGGGGCGATCGTGTGCTGCGCGGGTTCGCTCGCGATGTAGCGGATGTCTTCCTGCTGACCGGGCAACGCGCGCGGATACGGAATCCATGCGCGAACGGTTTCGCCCGCGGGCACTGCGTCGGGCTCGACCGTGAGTGTTTGCGTGACGCGCACGTGGCGAGGCGCGACGCTGGTGCGATTGCTCGCGAGCACCGCATCGCGAATCTCGCGATGATGCGGATGAGCTTTCTCGAGCGGCCCGTCATTGAACGGCGTCTGCTGCGCGCGTCGCGCGCGCGCCTCAGCACTGAGACGGAAGAGATTCGAAGGCGCGCGATTGAAATAGCGCTTGTTGCCGTCGATGACCCGATGTTCGAGCAGTCCGGCCGCATCCCACGCGGTGAATTCCTCAGGACGCAGGTCCGGGATCTTGTCATGGACTTTGTCCCGCGCCTGTTGCTCGCTCAGCGAGAAATCCAGTTCGATCCGATGCATGCGTTCGGCCTCGAACTCGAATGCGCTGCGCTCGTCGGCATTGAGTCCACCGTCGGCGAGCACTTTGTCGATGGAAGCACGGGCGGCTCGGAATTCTCCGGCGTCTACATGCGCGATAACGTCGTCGAGCAGCACTGCATTACGTTCATAAGGCGCCGTGCCGCCCGCCGAGCACGCCATGCTGAACAGCAGCGGCGCCAGCAATAAGCGACGAAACGGCGCTCCTAACGAGGTGTGCACGTCGGTTCTCACGCGCGGCCAGGTGAGCGCTGTGTAACATGGGCGGAAGACAGCCGTCAATAATTTATTCTTGCCAGATTCAAAGTAAGAAGCGAATATTCTCCGGCCTGCAGAAGAGCCTGCTCAGCGCCGCGCACGGGGGGATGGATGATCGAGACGCTATGGCCCTACCTGGCAATCATGCTGATTGCCGCTGGGCTGTTTCCGTCGCTGGAGAAGCGCTATGGGTGGCGTTTCTTCTCGATCCTCCCGCCGATCGTGCTCACGTATCTGTTCGTGACGGCGCTCGCGGTGGGCGGCCTGTGGTCGCCGACGGGTGAGGTGCAAACCGCGCAGCGAGTGTTGACTGCGCATCTGCTGCCGACGCTGTTGTTCCTGTTGATGGTGACGTGCGATCTGCGCGCGATTCTGAAAGTCGGTCCGCGTGTGTTGTTGGTTTACGCGTGCGCGATGGGCAGCATCCTGCTGGCGATCGTCGTCGTGTATGCGGTGTTTCGCGGCGTGCTGCCGCAGGATGGTTGGAAAATGCTCGCGGCGCTGAGCGCGACGTGGACTGGTGGCTCCGCGAATCTCGTCGCGGTCAAACAGTCGATCGGCCTTTCCGACAACCTCCTGCCGTCAGTGCTGCTCGCTGACGCACTGTGTTATTCGTTGTGGGTGCTTGCTCTGCTGTCGAGCGGGCCGTTCGTCGCGCGATTCAATCGCTGGACGCGCGCTGATGCGCGGCCGTATCCGGAGCTCAAGGCGCCGACGACGGAGGCCCCGAACGCGGGCGGCATTCTGCTGTGGCTCGGCATTGCGCTGATCGTCGGACTTGGCGCGGCTCAGCTCGCGACATCGCTGCCGGTCTCGATGATGTTGACCACAACCTCGTGGACGGTCCTGATAGCGACGCTCGCCGGACTGGTCGTCGCGCGCACCCCGCTCGCGAGAATTCCCGGCCCCGGGCCGCTGGCGAGCGCCCTCCTTGCGATGCTGGTCGCAGTGCTCGCGTCGCAAAGTAATTTCCAGGGCCTGGCCAGCGCGCCTCTGTTCGTCCTGTGCGGGTTGTTGACGATGTTGATTCACATCGGGCTGCTCGCGCTTGCGGCCCGCACGTTTCGCTTCGACCTGCAGCTGTGCGGGATCTCTTCGCTCTCCGGCATCGGCGGGGTTGCGTCCGCGCCGGTTCTTGCCGCCACTTACACGCCGGTACTCGTGCCGATAGCGGTGCTGCTCTGCATGCTCGGCTTTGTTCTCGGGACGGGTATCGGACTGTTCATGGCGAGCGTACTGTCCACGATGGCCCCATGAAGCACTCGATCCTCATCGCCATTGCAGTTTCGTCGCTCGCCGCCTGCGCGTCGGCGCCGCGCGAGCCGGTGATTCCGGCGCACGGCGTGATCGGCGTGACCGAAGCGCAGCTCGATCCGGAGTTCTGGATCCACCGCGGCGCTGGCCCGCGGCTCGTGCTCGACGAAGCTGCCATCGAAGCGCAGAACGAGAAGATGAAACAGCTCGACAAGTCGATACACGACATCGATGCGCTACCCAGCACGCTTTCGGCGGCGGAGGTGCATGCGTGGGTGGATCGCCTATCGGAGCGGCCGGACGACACGCTCTACGACGAGAAGGGTCAGGTCGTCGAGGCGGCTGCGATCGATGCGATCGTCTCGAACGCGAATGTCGCGGCTATTCCGGCGACGCAGCCGACGCGCTTCGGCATGGTCGTGCGACGTTCCGACTTGCGCACGTTCCCGACGCGCACGCGGGTGTTCAGCAATACCTACAGCACGGACATCGATCAGTTTCAGGAAGACGGCCTCTACCCCGGCACGCCCGTCGCGATCGTGCACGAGAGCCGCGATGGCGAATGGTGGTTCATCGTCAGCCCGCGGTACGCAGCGTGGATCTCGCGCAACGATGTCGCTGAAGGTTCGCGGGATGAAGTACTCGCCTACACACACAAGGAACCGTACGTCGTCATCACCGGCCCGACTGCGCACACCGTGTTCACGCCGGAACGGCCCGAAGTCTCGGACCTGCGTCTGGAGATGGGTCAGCGCGTTCCGGTGCTGAGCGATTGGCCGGCAGAGAAGCCCGTAAACGGTCAGCATCCCTACACTGCGCACGTGATCGAGCTGCCGATGCGTGCTGCCGATGGTTCGCTGCACTTCACACCGGCGCTGTTGCCTCGAACCTCGGACGTCGCGACCAACTATCTGCCGCTGACTCGCGCGAACCTGATCCACCAGGGTTTCAAGTTCCTGGGCGAGCGCTACGGCTGGGGCAATTCATACAACGCCCGCGATTGCAGCGGCTTCGTCTCCGAGGTCTACCGCAGCTTCGGCGTGCAGTTGCCGCGTAATACTCGCGACCAGGCTGTGAGCCCCGCGCTGAATCGCATCGCCTTCACCGCCGACGACGACCACGAGAAGCGGCTCGCAGTGCTGCGCGAGCTGCAAGTGGGCGACCTGGTCTACATTCCCGGCCACGTCATGATGGTGATCGGGCAGGACGGCGGCGGGCCGTACGTCATCCACGACACCACCGGTATCACCTACCGCGATGCTGAGGGCACGGTCACCCGCGTTCTTTTGAACGGCGTGTCGGTCACGCCGCTCTTACCGCTGCTCGACGGCAAAGAGCACGTGTCCCGGGTCGACCGCATCTACAGCATCCAACGCATCCGTAAATGAGCCAACCGAATTGAGACATCCATGAAAATCACGGATATCCGCTTCAACATGCTGCGCGTGCCGCTGAAGACGCCGTTCAAGACGGCGCTGCGCACCGTCGACACGATCGAAGACGTCATCGTCACCGTGCATACCGACAAGGGCAACGTCGGCTACGGCGAAGCGCCGGCGACGGCCGTGATCACCGGCGACACGCACGGCTCGATCGTCGAGGCGATCAAGAAGTACATCGCGCCGCGGATCATCGGCGAGGACGTCGCGAATCTGAATCGGATCACGCAGCTGATTCAGGGATCGCTCGAGAAGAACTCCAGCGCGAAAGCGGCGGTGGAGATCGCGGTCTATGATTTGTTCGGTCAGCTCTACAACGCGCCGTTGTACAAGCTGCTCGGTGGCGGCGATCCGGTGATCACGACGGATATCACGATCAGCGTCGATTACATTGACAAGATGGTTGCGGATTCGATCAATGCAGTGGAGCGTGGGTTCGAGTCGTTGAAGATCAAGGTGGGGAAGGACATTGGTGTCGATATAGAGCGCGTGAAGGCGATCTATGCCGCAGTCGAAGGTCGCGCACTGCTGAGGGTGGATGCGAATCAGGGCTGGACTGCGAAACAGGCTGTATTCGCGTTGCAGACACTGGAAGACGCGGGCGTGCGATTGGAGTTGGTGGAGCAGCCGGTGAAGGCGCAGGATCTCGAAGGCATGAAGTACGTCACCGAGCGCGTCCACACGCCGATCATGGCGGATGAGAGTGTGTTCGGCCCGACCGACGTGATCGAGCTGATCCGCATGCGCGCCGCCGACATCATCAACATCAAGCTCATGAAGACCGGCGGACTGTCGAACGCGATTCAAATCGCCGATATCTGCGGGATGTACGGGATGGAGTGCATGATCGGCTGCATGGTCGAGACGAGCGTCAGTGTCGCGGCTGCCGTGCACCTGGCGGTTGCCAAGTCGAGCGTGATCACGAAGGTGGACCTGGACGGCCCGTCGCTGTGCCAGTTCAACCCGGTCGTCGGCGGGGTGATCTTTAACGAGTCCGAGATTTCAGTGACGCAAGCGCCCGGCCTCGGCATCAAAGAGGTCCGCGGCATGCAGGCTTTGGCCGCTGCGTGATCCCATGAGCTCGCTGCTCAAAATTCGCTCGGAGCGTGACCAGATGAGCGCAATCGAGCGCCGCATCGCGGACTTCCTGCTGGAAAACGCGCACCTGCTGCGCGACTACTCGTCGCAGCAACTGGCGGATGCGCTGCGCATCAGTCAGTCGAGCGTCGTGAAGTTCAGCCAGAAGCTGGGGTTCAAGGGATATCCGGATCTGAAGCTGTCGGTCGGTGAGGAGATCGCGCGCGCGAATGGTGGCAACGGCGGCGCGGCGGCACAGAAGGTGAAGGCCGACCCCCACACAGCGCTCGCTGACAGCCTGTGGCGTGCGAAGGCGAAGGCCGAGGAAGAGACGCGGCTGATCAACACGCCGGATAAGATCGATGAGATCGCGTCGTTGATCGGCGCCGCGGGGAAAGTCTTCTTGATCGGGTTGGGTGAAGACAGTGTCAGTGCGCAGGCCTTCGCAGCGAAGCTCTCGCTGCTGGGCTTCATCGTCGTCTATCACGCGGATCCCGTGCTGATGAGCTCGGGCATCTCGACCGTCGCCGCCAAGGATGTGCTGCTCGTGTTTTCAGAGCAGGGCAAGCAGCCGACGCTCTATCAGATCTGCCGCCAGTTCCGCGAACGACGCGGCAAGGTGATTTCGGTCACGCGCCACACGTCGAATCCCTTGCGCGCGCACTCGGACGCGGCGTTGCTCGTCTCAGCGCACGACGAGCGCTCGCACATCGAGCCACTGCTCTACCAGTCAGCGCTCCAGCATCTGCTCGATTTGATCTTCGTCCTGCTCTGCGAAGACGGCGACGGCCGCCTCAAACAACTCGACGCCAACCTCGCCCGCATCCGCCACATTCAAGAACCTTGAATCGCCTCTGGGACCCCGTTCGCGAATTTCCGTTGACGCCTGCTATCGACCTGTAGGTCGGGCTTCAGCCCGACAATCCGTGCGAGAGAAAGCGTCGAACCTTCATCCCGACTCCTCCTCGCATTTCTGCGCGAATCACAACTGTAAATAAGATCAGAACCCGCCGTTTCGTCTTACAATTCCACCGTGCTCACAAGAGCACCAGAGAAGCGACGCCCGACGGTGCGACAACACCGCCGAGCGTCTACCAGCCACCCTGTTTAGGAGAGTGACATGGATTCGTTGAATGCTCTCAATCGCTTGGAACAGACCATCGAAGCTCAGCGCCAACTGCAACTCCAGGCACACGGCGTGCTCACCTGCTTGTACGAAGTCCTGCTGCACGCAGATTACGCAGAAGCAGTCTCATACGCACAGGCAACTTACGTCGCGCGCAATCTCATCAACAAGAGCGCAGAGGAACTCGACTCGGTGCGTATTTCACCGCTGCTCGATGCGCTTGCGTCACCGAACAGAGTCGAAGAACCGCGATTTTTGCATGCGACCTGAGGCGACGACTCTCCTCCGCCGCTTTTGCGGCGGAGGACTTTAAGGTCTGAACCTTGTTGAGTAAGGAGTGGAGGAGCCGGCCCGCGCCGCGGTCCTCCTCAGGCACGTGGCGCAGCATCTATTTGTCCTGCTGCTCTGCAAGTTCCTTGTATCTGTTGGCGAGGGTTAGGTCTCGTCGCAATCCGAGTTCGCCTTGGGAGTAGGCAAGGAAAAGCTGAAGCGTTGCCAACGGATCACCCAAGTCGGAACCGCGCTGATACCAACGGACCGCGGCTGCATGGTCTTTTGCTAGATGCTCTCCACAGGAATACCATTCAGCCAAGTTAAGAGCTGCTAGTGATTCGCCCAGGCCAGCCGCGCGTTCCATATAGCGCACAGCTTGTTCCAGGTCTCTGACGCCGAAGTCGCCGTCGTAGTAGGCACGGCCAAGGCGCTGCGCGGCGAATCCGTATCCACCTCCTGAAGCTTGCTCGTATAGCGCTTGCGCCCGGTGAATGTCCCGAGCTACCCCAATGCCGTTCTCAAAGCACTGCCCAAGCTCATACAAACCGGGTGGGAACCCAACCGCGGCTGCTCTCTGGGCCCACATGTATGCGTCGTGATCTGATTTCAATGTGCCGATGCCAGCCCGAGAGAGTCTCGAACACATGCACATCGCAAAGGGCGAACCCGCCGTACCTGCTTCCCGCAGCTGCCTAGTAGCGGCCTGTAGTACCGGAGCATCCTGTGTCGGCCTGGCGCTTTCGGCCAATAGAGCGAGCGCGGCATCGGCCCCGCCATTCCGAAGCACAAACGCTATCAGTGGATCACGCAACATCTCGCTTTCACTATTTCAAATAGATGTCTCTTAGCGGAGGTGGTGGTGTATAGGGCCCACACACCTCCTCATAGCGTTTCACGCGTCTCCAGAAAATTTCCC
>DATENH010000101.1:0-14801 GCA_035275145.1 Steroidobacteraceae bacterium
AGTCGATCAGCCAGCAGGAAGTTGAAGCCGTACGCACTGTGAAAACGCTTCGCGCCGGCGGTGAAGCTTTTCATGTCCGCGTCCGCATCGCTGCCGCCGACTTCGGCGACCGTGAAGCGATCGCGATAGCGGTCGACGAGCTCGCGAATGCGTTCGATGAACACCGGGATGTCGGGATGCGACTTGTTGTGCACCGGCAGCTGAAAGTCACAGGGCCGCGTCCGCACTCTGCCATCGGCAGGCGCCGGTGGATTGTCGCGCAGCTGCGGATCGTGCATCGCGTAGTTCACTGCGTCGAGCCGGAAGCCATCCACGCCGCGATCGAGCCAGAAGCGCGCGCTTTCCAGCAACTCGTCCTGCACGCGCGAGTTGTGCACGTTCAGGTCAGGCTGCTGCGCCAGGAAATTGTGCAGGTAGTACTGGCGGCGCCGCGCGTCCCAAGTCCACGCCGGCCCGCCGAACACCGATTGCCAGTTGTTCGGCGGCGAGCCGTCAGGCCGCGCATCTGCCCACACGTACCAGTCGGCGAGCGGATTGTCGCGGCTCGTGCGGCTCTCGCGGAACCACGCGTGTTGATCCGAAGTGTGCGAGTACACCTGGTCGATGATGACCTTGAGGCCGAGCGCGTGTGCGCGCTCGATCAGCCGATCGAAATCCGCTAGCGTGCCGAAGCGCGGATCGACGTCGCGATAATCCGCGATGTCATAGCCGAAATCCTTCATCGGCGAAGTGAAGAACGGCGACAGCCAGACTGCGGCGACACCGAGCGCGGCGACGTGTTCGAGCCGCGACGCGATGCCCGCCAGATCGCCGACGCCGTCGTCGTTCGAATCCGCGAAGCTGTACGGGTAGATCTGGTAGATCGGCGCGCCGAGCCACCACGCGCGTCCGGGGGTTGGAGCGACGCGTGGGACCGGCTGGGGGGACGCGCTCATGTTCCGTCTCCGGCGGCGCACACGACGAAGTCGAGCGGCGCCAGCCTGACGCGATAGGAGCCCGGGGCACTCACTTCGCGCTCGCAACTGCCGTACAGCGCGGTGAAACGGCGCGAGCCCGCGTCGACCTCCATCACGGTCGAGAGCGGCTGCACCGAAGTGTTGAACGCGATCGCAATCTCCCGGCCGGTGGCCGAATCGATGCGCGAAACCGCGAACAGCCCCGGAGAATCGGAATAGTTGCGGACCACCTGCCGCCCGCCGCGCAACGCCGAGTGCGCTCGCCGCAGCGCCGACAGCTTCGCAATCTGCAACGCGATCGGATGCTTCAAATCAAAGTTGTCGTTGCGCTGTCGGTCGGGCTTCAGCCCGACTCTTCGATCCTCCACATACGACTGCGTCTGACTCTTCATCATGTCCTGCCGCGCATCCTGATCCCCACCCGCTCCCGTGAACCCCTGTTCGTCGCCGTAGTAAACGACCGGCACCCCGCGCAGGGTCAGCAACATTCCGTGCGCCAGCAGCACTCGCTTCAGCACTTCGTCATCGCTGGCCTGCGGCCGCGCCGCGCGGACGTGAAATCCAAAACGGCCGCTGTCGTGATTGCTCACGTAGGTCGGCAACTGCAGGGCTGTCTGTTCCCCGCCTTCGTAAAGCGCGTCATCGGCGAACAATCGCGCCAGCTTGTCCGTGCCGGCATTCCCGGCCACCGTCGCGCGCACCGCGTTCGCGAATGCGAAATCCAGCACCGCAGGCAACTTCGCGACGCGCGTGTACCGCGCCAGCAACGCAACATCGATGTCCGACGTCGACACCTCGCCGAAGATGTGAAAGTGCGGAATGCCCTGCGCCGCCGCTCGCTGCAGCATTGCAGGCACGAATGCCTGCCAGAACTCCGGATTCACGTGCCGCGCGGTGTCGATGCGGAAACCGTCGACGCCGTAACGATCGATCCAGCCGCCGTAGATCTCGATCATTCCCTGCACGACACGCGGGTTCTCCGTCATGAGGTCGTCGAGGCCGACGAAGTCGCCCATCTCCGAGCTCTCGCCCTCGAAGGTCGTGTTGCCGCGGTTGTGATACAGCAGCGGATCGTTCAACCACTGCGGCACCTTGATGTGCTCTTCGCCCGCAGGCAGGTACGGCGTGTATGCGAAGTCGGGACGCGTGAGCTTCTCGAAATTGCTGCCGGTGAAACCTTCGTTGATCGGCTCACCTTGCAGCCCGCCGTGCCGCGAGTACGGGTACTCGGCACGCGAGCGATAGGGGCACTTGTCGGTCGGACACTCGCGGTACGCAATCACGTCGGCGGTATGATTCGCGATGATGTCGAGATACACCTTCATGCCGCGTGCATGCGCGGCGCGCACGAACGCCTGCATCTGCGCTTCGTCGCCGAGATGCGGATCGATAGTGGTGAAGTCGGTGATCCAGTAACCGTGGTAGCCGGCCGACTCCTGGCCCGGTCCGCCCTGCACCGGCTTGTTCTTGAACACGGGCGTCAGCCAGACCGCCGTCGCGCCCAGCGCCTGGATGTAGTCGAGCCGCGCAGTCAGGCCCTGGAGATCGCCGCCATGAAAGAACGCCTTCGATGTCGGATCGAAGCCGTGCTGCAAGCGGTCGCCGCGCAGCCCACCGCGATCGTTCGCCGGATTGCCGTTCTCGAACCGGTCCGGCAGGACGAAGTAGATGACCTCGTCGGTGGGCGCGCGATCGCGCACGGCATCGGCGGCATTCGCAGTGCCACCGAAGAACGATAACAACAACAACAGCAACAGGTAGCGCATCGGAGACGTCATAGCCGGGCAGCCGCGGTCAGCGGTTAGTCGCATTCCGCACTAACCGCCGACCGCCAACCGCTAACCGCTTCTAGTTAGAGCTTGTAGTTGACGCCGAGCAGGATCTGTCGGCCGTATTCCTGGAAGTCCTGCTGGCGCGTCTCCGTCACAGCGTACGCGATGTACGGCTCGTCGGTCAGGTTGTTCACCTGGAACAGGAGCGACAGCCCCTGCAGGCGGCCCGGACCGAACTCGTAGCCGATCTGCGCATCGGTGATCTGGTCGCCCTTCACGTACTTGAGCGCGCGATCGTTCGCGAAGTTCGTGACCTCGCCGATGTACTTGGAGCGGGCCCGCGTGCCGACACGCGCCGAGAAGCCGGCTCGCTCGTAGTACATCGTCGCGCTCCACACGTCTTCGGACAGACCGGGCAGCGGGATCGTGCCGAGGCCGTTGCCCGTGATGAAGTTGTTGCCCGGCGGATCCTGGATCGTGATGCTGCTCTCCGTGTGCGCGTAGCTGAGGATCAAGCCGAAGCCGCTGAGCGCGTCGCCGATCAGATCGCCGGTCAACGACGTCGAGAGCTCGATGCCCTTCAGATTGCCGCCCTTGCCGTTCAGTGGATGCGTGAACTTGCCGGTCGGCTGCGGCGTGACGCCGGGCTGGAAGTAGTTCGGCGGCAGATCCGCCAGCAGTCCGGAGAAGTCGTAGCTCTGATCCGTCTGGTTGTAGATGTAGGTGCTCAGATCCTTGTAGAACGCTGCGGCCGACAGGTACGCGCCGCTGCCGAGATACTTCTCGTACGACAGGTCGAACGCGTTGGCGCGCCACGGATCCAGCAGCGGCGTGCCGCCGGAGCCGCCGGGGATGCCGGTCGCCGAGTCGTAACCGATTTCGCTCGAGGCCTTGAGCTGATCCATGCGCGCGCGCGCCAGCTCGCGCGCGAGGCCGACACGCACCGCCTGGTCGGACGGCAGCATGAATGCAAGATTGATCGCCGGCAGGACGTCGGTGTATTCCTTGCCGTCCTCGAACGGCTCGACGACGCCATTGACCTTCTGCGTCGCGTTCGACTGTTGATCGGTGTTCACGAGTTGCACGCCGATGTTGCCGCGCAGGGTGACTGTCGAGCTGAGCTCGTGATCGAGATTGCCGCGCAGGAAGCCGGTCGTGACCTTCTCGGTGACGTTCCAGTTCTTGCCGATCAGGTAGTCGAAGCCGGGCGTCGTCGGCGAACCGTAGACGATCGGCTGGTAGTAGGCGTTCAGCACTTCCGACACGTTCCACGCGAGCGCGTTGCCGGCGCTGGCGTACGACAGATTGGTCGGCGACTCGAGGTGCTCAGGAGCGATCTGGAAGTAGCCGCCGCCGATCGTGTTGAGACCGCCTTCGGGCTGGAACTTGTCCTTCTCGCGATCGGCGTAGTTCACGCCGAACAGGATGTCCGACATCCACCAGCGATTGAACTGGTAGCCGACGTCGATGCGACCCGAGGTCAGCTCGTCGGTGATGCGCGGAATCTTGCTGTAGCCCGCGCCATAGATCGTCGGACCGACTTGCACGGCCGCCGGATCGGCGTAGTTGCGGTTGAAGCTCAGCCGCGGCATGCCGTCGTGATCGGCGATGGAGAACGTGCCGGTGTCGTAGACATTGCGCGGCGCGCCTGCCGGAACGTTGGTCAGCGGGGCGATCTGCGCGTTGGTCTCGTACTGCTGCTCGTTGCGTTTCGCCTTCGAGTGACTGACGTCAAGCGTGTAGGTCCAGTCGCCGGCGAGCCATTCGTTGTTCCAGCCGAGCGCGAGGATCCGGTCCTGCGTCTTGAACAGGAAGTTGCGCGCCAGCGGCACGCGCTGGAGCAGATCCGCGGCGACGACGGTGTTGTCGACGATCGTGGGATTCGAGTAGCCGAACTGCGTGCCCGGGGGGAACGTGCCATCGCAGCACGGCGCAGGATAACCGCCGAGGTTCACTTCGAGGCTGCGCGCATTGTCGACCTGCTCGCGCTGCGTGTAGTACGCGTCGAAGATGCTGTTGAAGTTCTCGCTCGGCCGCCATTGGAACGCTGCCATCGCGCCGTCGCGGCGGTTCTCGCCCATGTCGCTGCGGACCTTGATGCCGTCCGTCACGAACACGTCCGGGCCGACGCCGGGATTCACGCCGGCGCCGGGCGTGCCGTTCGCATGCCACGGCTCATAGGTGCCCGCGGAACGCTGGGCGAGCGGCGACACCAGGCGCGCGACGCCGAACGTCACGCCGATCGTGTCGTCCGCGAACTGATCGATGTACGAGATGCTGGCGCGATAGCCCTTGTCGTCCGAGTCCGCGCCGAGATCGTCGTGCGAGTTCGCTTCGCCGCGCAGGTTGAACGCCATCGTGCGCCGGCCGTAATTGAGCGGCCGCGTGGTGCGCAGGTCGATCGTGCCCGCGAGACCCTGGCCGATGAGGCCCGAGTCGGGCGTCTTGTAGATGACGACCGAGCTCAGCAGCTCGGACGGATATTGATCGAATTCGATGCTGCGGTTGTCGCCGGTGCTGACCTGCTCGCGGCCGTTGAGCAGCGCGGTCGTGAAGCCCGGGTCGGTGCCGCGCAGGCTGATCGCCGAGGCGCGACCTTCGGCGCGTTGCGAAGTGAGGCCCGGCAGGCGCGAGATGGAGTCCGCGATGCTGGTGTCCGGCAGCTTGCCGATGTCTTCGGCCGAGATGGCTTCGACGATGCTGCTGTTGTCCTTCTTGATCTCGATCGCATCCTCGATGCCGTGGCGGATGCCGGTGACGACCACCTCTTCGATATTGTCACCTTCGGCCGCCATCGCGACCGTAGTGGTGCCGACGGAAAGCAAGAGGGCGCAGCCGATACCGGTCGCATGACTGGAAATTCTCATGATGACTCCTCGCACTTCGATTGTTCGGCGCGCTCCGGTCCCCTACAGTCCGGCAGCGTTTACCCCTGAGCGCCGATTTGATGGGTCGCAGTCTCGGCCGGAGCGCACGCACAAGCCAACCGCACGCATACGTATTCATGTGGCTCGCGCACGCGCATACGTATTCAACTGACACGAAAGCCCCGAACGAACCCCTATGCACGCAGTCGCCGCCTCCTCGCCGCCCGCCGCCGCCGCCGCCCGCCCGGCGCTGTCGTTCTGGCAGATCTGGAACATGTGCTTCGGCTTCCTGGGCATTCAGTTCGGCTTTGCGTTGCAGAATGCCAACGTGAGCCGCATCTTCCAGACGCTCGGTGCGAGCCTGGAGCAGATTCCGCTGCTGTGGATTGCGGCGCCGCTCACCGGACTGATCGTGCAGCCGATCGTCGGCTACTTCTCGGACCGCACCTGGACGCGCCTCGGCCGCCGCCGGCCGTACTTCCTGGTGGGCGCCATGCTGGCGTCGATCGCGCTGGTGCTGATGCCGCGCTCGTCGACGCTGTGGGTCGCAGCCGGGCTCCTATGGGTGTTGGACGCGTCGATCAACATCTCGATGGAGCCGTTTCGCGCATTTGTCGGCGACCAGCTCCCGACGGCCCAGCGGCCGACCGGGTATGCGATGCAGAGCTTCTTCATCGGCGTGGGCGCAATCGTCGCGAGCATGCTGCCGTGGCTCCTGACGCGCGCCGGTGTCAGCAATCACACGGATGCGATTGGCGGCATCCCGGACACCGTTCACTATTCGTTCTACATCGGTGCGATCGTGCTGTTTGCGGCAGTCGGCTGGACTGTGCTGCGTTCGCGCGAATATCCACCCGAGGCGTTGCGCTCGTTCGCTGCCGCGCAACCGGAACCTGCGGCGCCGATCGTCGCGTCGCGGCCGGCGGCGATTCGCGGCAAAGGACTGGCGTGGACGGCGGTTGGAATTCTCGGCGTCGCGATCGTGCGCATCGCTGCGCTCGATCAGCAGCTCTACATCCTCTGCGGCCTCGTGCTCGCGTGGGGAATCGCGCTGCTGCTGCAGAGTGTCGCCAGTCCGACCGGCGTGTTCGGCAGCGTGATGCACGACTTCGAAGCGATGCCTTACACGATGCGCCGCCTCGTGCCCGTACAATTTTTTTCCTGGCTGGCGCTGTTCGCGATGTGGATCTACACGACGTCCGCCGTCACGCAGGTTCACTTCGGTGCGACCGATGCGCAGTCGGAGGCGTACAACGAAGGCGCGAACTGGGTCGGCGTGCTATTCGGTGCTTACAACGGCTTCGCCGCGCTCGCTGCTGCGGTGATCCCCATCGTTGCTGCGCGCGTCGGGCTGCGCAGGGCGCATCTGATCAACCTGTTCCTCGGCGGCCTCGCGCTGATCTCGTTCCGCTTCATCCACGATCCGTCGTGGCTACTGCTGTCGATGGTCGGAGTGGGCTTCGCATGGGCGTCGATCCTATCCGTGCCCTACGCCCTGCTGTCCAACGGCGTGCCGGCGCAGAAGATGGGCCTGTACATGGGCATCTTCAATTTCTTCATCGTGATCCCGCAGCTCGTGGCGGCGAGCGTGCTCGGGTTCTTGCTGAACAAGCTGTTCGGCGGGGCGCCGATCTTCGCGCTGGTGCTCGGCGGAGGGAGCTTCATCCTGGCGGGACTCTTGGTTCTCAGAGTGCCGGAAGAGTAAGAAGAACTCTTATCCTCCGCAGGAACGCCGGACGACCAGCCGCGTCGGCAATACTTTGTTCTCCGCCGGCTCGCCTTGCACCGACCGCAGCAGGCTATCGACGAGTGCTTCACCCGCGAGCCGAGTGTCCTGCATCACCGTCGTCAGCGGCGGATTCGCGAGCATTGCAGCCGGAATGTCGTCGAAGCCTACGACGGACACCGCGCCGGGCACATCGATGCGTCGCTCTTGCAGAGCGCGAATCGCGCCGATCGCGATGAGATCGCTCGCAGCGACGATCGCGTCGAAGGCCTCGCCCCGCGCGAGCAGCTCGCACGCAGCCTCGTAGCCGGATTGCTCCATCGTGATCGCATCGACTTGCAGCGCTGTGCTGAGGGTCGCGCCCGCAGCGTTGATCGCTTCGCTGTAGCCGCGATAGCGCTCGAAGAATTCCGGGTAGTGACCTGACGCGTGGCCGAGGAACGCGATCTTGCGGCGACCGAGCTGCAGCAGATGCTGAGTCGCTTCCTGCCCGCCGTGGAAGTTGTCGCAGCCGACCGAGAGGCCGGGCTGCCCTTCCATGACCGCGCCCCAGCGCACGAAGTGCGTGCCCTGCTTCACCAGCTGCTCGAGCCGCAGGCGATATTCGAGGAAGTCGCCGTAGCCGAGCAGGATGATGCCGTCTGCCTTGCGGCTGTCCTCGTAGTCGACGTGCCAATTCCCCGACTGCTGCTGGAACGACACGAGCAGGTCGTAGCCGCGCTGTGCGCAAGCGCGCGTGATCGAGCCGAGCATCGCGAGGAAGAACGGATTGATCTGCGAATCGTCCGGCGTCGGATCCTCGAACAGCAGCAACGCCAGCGTGTTCGAATGCTGGCAGCGCAGGTTCGAAGCGTTCTTGTCGACCTTGTAATTGAGCTGCTGCGCGATCGACTCGATGCGCCGCCGCGTCTCTTCGCTGACCATCGGACTGCCGCGCAGGGCGCGCGAGACCGTCGGTTGCGACACACCGGCCAGGTAAGCAATATCAATTGAGGTGGGCTTGCCCTGCATCCTCAATCACCCCCATTCGATCGAGCAACACTCAACTTCGAATCTTTGAATAAGCGAGCGGCGTTATGATGCCACAGCCCCCCGCCGCGCACAGCTCCGGCAAACCCCGCGACGCACGCCATGGCACCTGTAAATTCGCGCCAGCCCACGATCTTCTTCGGTCACGGCAATCCCATGAATGCGCTGGGAAACAACGAGTACGGCCGCGCCTGGGCGGCGCTCGGCACTCGCCTGCCGCGCCCGCGCGCCGTGTTATGTATTTCGGCGCATTGGTATGTGCCGCAACTCGCCGTGACGGCGATGGCCGCGCCGCGCACGATTCACGATTTCGGCGGCTTTCCGCGCGAGCTGTTCGCCGTTCAGTATCCGGCGCGCGGCGACCCGGCTCTCGCGCGGGAGGTGCAGCAGCTCCTGGAACCGCTCGAGGTGGAGCTCGACGACCGCTGGGGCCTCGATCACGGCACGTGGTCGGTGCTGTGTCACGTCTTTCCGAATGCCGACATACCTGTCGTACAGCTCAGCATCGACGAAACGCGCGCGCCGCACTTTCATTACGAAATCGGCCAGCAGTTGCGACCGCTGCGCGACAGCGGCGTACTGATCATGGGCAGCGGCGACATCGTGCACAACCTGCACGCGTACGCGTGGGGCGGGCATCCCGTCGAACCGTACGATTGGGCAACGCGGTTCGAGTCGCGAGTGCGCGACCTCATCGCGGCACGCGAACACCCGCCCTTGATCGACTACGGCTCGCTCGGCAAGGACGCGCTGCTCTCCGTGCCGACACCTGATCACTACTTGCCATTGTTGTACGTGCTCGGCGCGGCTGCCGCCGATGACGCGATATCATTTCCGGTCGAAGGCATGGATGGCGGCTCGGTTTCCATGCTCACAGTGCAGTTCGGATAGCGCAGTTCGGATAACGGGAGGAGACAGATGATCGACCACACTGGCGTCGTCGCCACGAACTACGAGAAGAGCAAGCAGTTCTACAGCCGCGCGCTGGCGCCGCTCGGCTATCAGCTGATGATGGAACTGCCGAAGGAAGTCACCGGTGGCCGTGGCGTCGCGGGATTCGGCGTGCCGCCGAAACCGGACTTCTGGCTGGCGCAGAACGAGAAGCCGAACTCACCGCCGATCCATATCGCGTTCCGTGCGGACACGCGGGCGCTGGTCGATGCGTTTTACAAGGCGGCGATGGCGGCGGGCGGGCGCGACAACGGCGGCCCGGGCCCGCGGCCGCATTATCACGAGAAGTATTACGGCGCGTTCGTGTTGGATCCGGATGGAAACAACATCGAGGCGTGTTGTCACGTGTAGGTCACTACGCCAACGTCTTCCTTTCATCCGCGTCCGGGTTGTCCTTTACCTCGCAACGCGAATCGAAAATCATCGTCGGCAACGCGCTGGCAGAGACTGCCGGCCAGCGCGGCAATCCCGAGTGATTCGGATTGCCGGTGCGCGCGAACTGAATCCACGCCTGGCTCACCTGCCCCGCCAGCTCGCGTGCTTCCTGCGTTCCGCCCGTCGCATTGGCGCAGCGATCGATGTTGTCGAACGCGAACGCCAGCTCGGAGCAGTGATAGGCGAGCGGCGTTCCATCGAGCACCGGCGTCTTCCACGCAAACCAGTAGAGATACGCGGGCGCATTCGCAGCCTGCAATTGCGCCTGGCGCACCGCTGACATACGGAACGTCGCGGTCGCGCCGATGACCGCCGCGATCTCGAACGGCAGCGCTCCGGGATGCCCTTGCTTGAACGCCGCGACGATGCCGCGCGCCGCATCGCCGTAGGTCTTGCCGACCTCAGTCACCAGCCACTCGTCCGTCAGAGCCCGCGGATCCGGCGCCGCCCCGGCCGGCGAAAATTCGTGCATCGTCGTGCCGATCAGCATCGGCACTTTCGCCGCGAGCGCCGGCGCCTGCGGATCGAACGGATGCGAAGTCACGATCGTGCCGTCGAGCCACGGTTGCCAGCCAAGCCGTTCGGAGATCGATGCGCGCGGATTCGTGGATTGCAGCTTGTTCTTCACGCCAGTTGCGATCTCCACCAGCCGCGCTGCAGGCACCTGCGTGAGTTGCTCCATACCGATCCCTTGTGCCTGCAACTCCTTCAGGACGGCTGCAGCCTGCGCGGCCGAAGCTTCCGCAGTCGCGAGGCGTAGCTGCGAGCCGCTCTGCACGATCGCCTTGTGAAACAAACCTTTCGCCGACGGCATCGCCATCAGCGTGCTGACTTTCGCGCCGCCGCCGGACTGTCCGAAGACAGTCACGTTCGCCGCATCGCCGCCGAAGCGGCCGATGTTGTCGCGCACCCACTGCAACGCCGCGACGATGTCGAGCATGCCGACGTTGACGGAACGCGCGTACTTCTCGCCGCCCACCGCTGCCATGTTCAAGTAGCCAAAGACGTTGAGCCGATGATTGATGCTCACGACGACGACATCGCCGCGGCGGCTCAGATTCTCGCCGTCATAGGACGGCAGTTCCTGCGACGAGCCCGCCTCGTAACCGCCGCCGTGCAGCCAGACCATCACCGGCCGCTTGCTGCGATCGTCGGCGGCCGGCGTCCACACGTTGAGCCGCAGACAGTCTTCGCCGGGGTGGCCATCATCCCAATCGAATAGGAATGCGAGCCGGTCGATCGCCCAGCCGCCGCGCACCGGCTGCGGACACACTGGCCCGTAGCTCATCGACGCGCGCACCTGCGTCCACGGAGTTACCGGCTGCGGCGGCAAGAAGCGCGCGTCGCCGGCTGTCGTGCCTGCGTACGGAATGCCCTTGAAGGTGAAGACGCCGTTGCGAACGTAGCCGCGAACCTTGCCGGCGGAAGTTTCGACGATCGCGTTCGAGGGCGTCGTGATTCCGGACTTGCCCGCGCCTTCGCGCACTGCCCCGAGCGCGGCACCGGGCACAGCGGCGACCGTTGCAATCGCCGAAACACCTGCCAGCCTGGCCGTGCCTGCAATGAATTCGCGTCGTGACGTCTCTCTCATGGTTCCCCCAGCGTCTGTGAGATCACCACGACGTGCTGCGCGTAGTCGTGGGCAACATGGAAGCCTAGGCTCTTCGCGAGCTCGATCATCGGCTGATTGTCGTGGAGCACGATCCCTTCGATGCGGCGGATGCCGCGCCAGCGCGCGAACCGCAACAGCTCGGCGATCAGCAAGCGCGCAATACCCTGACGCTGCCAGCGATCGCTCACCGTGATGCCGAGCTCGACGCTATCGCGACGATCGGTCTCGCCGTAGCGCGCGATGCCGACGAATCGCTCGCAGCCGTCCTGCTCGGCCGCGGCGACGAACGCCATGCGGCGGTCGTAGTCGATATCCATGAGCTGGTCGAGCAGATGCGGCGGCAGGAATTTCAGCGGCGTCATCAAGCGATAGAAGCGCGTGCGCTCGGACAGCGAGTTGATGAACTCGATCTCGCGCTCGCGATCGTCAGGCCGCAGCGGACGGATGCACAGCCGCATGCCGTTGCGCGCGCTGGACTGCGATGTCCAGCGCGCCAGCAGCTCGGCCGGCACAGGATCGACCACGAAAGCCCTCGACCGCCGCGACTGCGGCGCGAAGGCGCATCTTACAGCGGTTGCGGCGTCGGGCGATGCAAGGGAACGACGGCACCCGCCGCTGGCAACGGCGGCAGTTCCCTGCGCTCGACCGCTTGCAGCGTGCCGTCTCGCAGAAAGGCCATCCGGTCCACATGCTCCAACAGGCTGGTGCGTTGCCCGACGATCACCACGGTGACGCCCCGCTCCTTGAGCTGCACCAGCGTCTTGATCAGCGCAAGCTCGCCTTCCGCGTCAAGATCGGCATTGGGTTCGTCGAGCACTAGGAGTCGTGGGTTCACGTACAGCGCGCGGGCGAGCGCGATGCGACGTCGCTGACTCGCTGCGAGCGCGGCGCCGCCTTCGGCAACTTCCGTGTGATAGCCCTCCGGCATGCGAACGATCATCTCGTGCGCATTCGCGAGGCGCGCAGCCTGCACGACACGCGCGGAATCGAGCGCCCCCAGCCGTGCGATGTTGTCGGCGATCGTCCCCGCGAACAGATGGACTTCCTGCGGCACGTAACCGACGCACTGTCCGAGCGCCGCGCGATCCCAACGCGGCAGATCGGTGCTGTCGAGGCGCACAGTGCCGCTGTGTGGGCGCACAACGCCGAGCAGCAGTCGCGCCAGCGTGGACTTGCCACACCCGCTCGGCCCGACGATCAGAATGCTTTCGCCCGGGGCGAGACTTAGCGTGACGCTCTTGATGAATGCCGGTCGACCCGCGAGCGCGTAACAAACCCGTTCGAGCTCGACTCTGCCGGCCGCGATCGGCGCATCGGTACCTGCCACGACGATGCGCGGCGCGCTTCTGTTCAATCGCAGCCACGCAGCGCGCGCCGTAGCAATCGATGGCCAGCTTCCGATGAGTTGCTCGAGCGGCTGCAGCGCTCTGTTCAACAACAGCGCCGCCACGATCAGGGCCGCAACCCCGAGTCTCGAATCGACGACCAGCACCGCTCCGACTGCGAGCATGGCGACCTGCAATGCGAGGCTTCCGGCTCGCGCCAATGCACCGAGTCGCGCAGCGCCGCGATCCCCGTGCTGCCGGCACGACACGAAGTACTCGTGCCGCTCGCGCCAGGCGGCAATCGCCGCGCGCGACATCCCCATGCCGACGAGCGTCTCGGCATTGCGCACCAGATCCTCGGCCTGGTCGTGGGCCAGGCGTGCCGCCGCCAACATCGAATCGCTCCGCTCCGACTTCTGGATCTCGCCGGCGATTGCCAGGCCGACGATCAGCAGCGCGGCACCCAGCAGCGCAGCGAAGCCGAGCAGCGGATGAAGCCACGCGATCGCGAGGAAATAGACGAGCATCCACGGCACGTCCAGCAGCGCGAGCATGCCCGGACTGCCCAGGAACGTGCGCAGGAGACGGAGGTCACGCAGGGCCTCGAGCGAATTCGCAATCGCTTCGGGCACCAGGTCGCGATCGACTGCGCGGCCGGCCGATGCGAGCGCATCGCCCCGCACGCAGTCAGCTGTATACAGCAATAGCGCAGCGAGCAAGACGACGATCCCGAGGATCGGCAGGTGCTGCAGCAACTGCAAAGCAAAGCTGGCACCGACAACCAGCGCAAGGTGCAGCACAGCGCCGGCGCCGGATGCAACCAGCGCGAACGGCCGCAGCCGCTCGACCAATAATCCCCTCATGACCCACCCGCCCCGAGGCACGACCCCTTCAAGGGGGACATCGGAAACGCGGGTGAAACTATGACGCGACGGCGCTACTTCGTTGGACGCCTGGATTCCGGGATCATCGCCCGCATCCGCCGCGCGAAACTGCGCAGGCACACCTCGTTCTCGCTCAGCGGCCCGACGGTGTAGCTGCTGGACGCCATGCCGGCCTGCACGCGCTCGATCAGCGTTTTGTCCTCGACGTTCACCTGCCGGTTGATGCGCCAGTTCAGGTAGCGGGACGCGCGCATCTCGCGGCGGTTGTCGGGGTGCACGTACGCGATCTCGCGAATCATCGTCTCGGTCGGCGACACCGGGATGAACTGCATGAAGTCGATCTGGTCGGGATAGATGTCGAAGGCCACGTTCGGCCACAACTTGAAATAGGTCCACAAGCGCTGCCGCTCGGCAGGCAGATGCGCGACCTGCGGCAGGAGCTGCTGATACTTGCGCTCCGACCAGTTGCTGCTGATCTCGTCCTGCAGGACGCCGGACATCTTGTCGATCCACTCCTGCGCCTCGATCGCGTAGCTGCGGCCGAACAGGCGCGTGAGCCCGGGATGCGCGACGGGAATGTGCATGCCGTCGGAATAGTTGTCGGCGACGTTCTTCCAGTTCACCTGCCGCGGCCGCAACGTGACGCGACCCTGCGGAACGAGCTCCTCCATGCGATACGCAGCGAGCTCGTGCGCGTACGGGGCCACCATCTCGCGCACGCTCGGCAGACCCGGCTCGAAGCGCACGAACACGAAGCCCATGAAGATTTCCTGCTCGAGCGCGACCAGGCCGCGGTTCTCCATGTCGAGCCCGTGGAACGAAGTGCGCTGAGGCACGCCGACCAGCTTGCCTTCGAGCGAGTAGCTCCAATGGTGATACGGACAAGCGATGAGCTTGCCGCAGTTGCCCTTCTGCGCGTCCAGCAAGCGCGACGCGCGATGGCGGCAGACGTTGTAGAAGCTCCGCAGCTGCCCGTCCTTGCCGCGCACCGTGACGACCGACTCGCCGAGCAGGTCGAAGCGGTGATAGTCGCCTACCTGGGGAATGTCGTTGCTGTGACAGACGAGCTGCCAGCTCGTGCGGAAGATCGCGCGCTTTTCCAGCTCGAAGAAATCGCGGTCGTGATAAATCCAGCCCGGCAGGCCGAAGTCGTCTTCACCCGGTTGAGCCGGCCGGGGCGTTTGGATCGCGGCGCTCATGGTCCGAAGAATAAGCCTTGCTGGCGGCCCAGGCTATGGGGAAAC
>DATENH010000102.1:0-26582 GCA_035275145.1 Steroidobacteraceae bacterium
GCCTTCTACGACGGCGGTACTTCCGGACTGATGCCAGGCCAGTTAGGTGCCGCTTACTTCATCCCGACGGTTCTCGTTCCGCTGATGCTGATCACCCATGCGCTGGCTTTCAGGATTCTCAGTAGAACGGCCGCAAGCACCGCGGACACACACGCTGCCCGACCTGTGGCCGCTCGATAGTGATCTTCGCGCCCACGTAGTTGCACTCCTTGCAACGCAGCCGCTTGCCCGCTTCCTGAGCATTGGCGCGCCAACCGACGTGCTTCGCGATGTCCTGCAGTTGGGCCACGACGAAGCGATTGCAGCGATTGCACACGATATAAACGGTGCGACCGCACTCTGCGAGAAATGCCAGCGTCCCGACCGGCGGGGGATGCTTCGCTGGCATGACGCATTCACTCGCAATGCAGGCACTCGCGGAATTGCAGCTGCGCGCTGGTGGCCGCGAGACTGCCCTGTGCAGTTCGCAGCTTTGGGATCAGGATCTTGATTGTCTGCAACGCTTCCTTCGCGGCCAACGCCTCGACGGACAATTTCTCCGGAGCTCGGATGCGCTCGTCGACTTCGTCGGCAAAAAAAGTGGCGACGGTCTCGAGCTGGTCGATCGTCTCGGCAATGAGCTGACGCGGTTCGATGAACATGCGGGGGTTCCTCCGGTGACTGTTGTTATATACAGCAACGGTATCCTGCGCAACCCCCTCCGCTTCGCGACTACAATGCTCGCAACCCAGGTACGACCCACCCATGTGCTACTCCGCTAAGGTTGCCCAGAACATCAAAGACTTGGCGCGCCAGTTCGCCGCGACGATGGACTATTCGGAAGTCGAGCGCCTGCTGATGGAGCGCCTGGCAGGCCGGCCGATCCGCCTCGCGCGCGGCTTCGAATGGAATTTCGCCAATCCGCAGTCGGCGCAAGAGCGGCGCATCCACGAGCTCACGCGAGAGTATCAATCGAAGAAAGTGGCCGAGCTCGAGCAGGAAGTGTTCAAGCAGAAGAAGCGCCTCGGCGACGCCGAGCGCAAGCTCAAGGTCAAGGAAACGAAGGCGGCGCTCAACGAGCGGCGCATCGCGACATCCAAGATCGAGGACTCGCTCGAACGTATCGCGCTGCTGAAAGGCACACAGCCGCACGAGGACGATCATCGGATCTTTCCGCTGACCTACGCGCCGATCATCCTCGAGCGCGACGGGCGCAATGTTATTACTCTGGCGCGCTATCACCTGCGCCAGAAAGGCAAGCCCGCGTTCACGGATCAGAAGTTCCCGGGCCTGTACAACGCGCGTCGTGACAACCTCGATCGCTTCTGGCGCAACGAGTTCGGCCGCACGCACGCGCTGATGGTCGTCGACTCGTTCTATGAAAACGTCGAGCGCGACGGCAAGAACGTCGTGCTGCACTTCACGCCGCGACCCGCGTACCAGATGCTGGTCGCGTGTCTGTATGCCGACTGGAGCGATCCGCAAGAAGGCCGTCTGCTGTCGTTCGCGGCGGTGACGGACGAGCCGCCGCCGGAGATCAAAGCGGCGGGACATGATCGGTGCATCATCAATCTGCGGCGCGAGAATGTGGAAGCGTGGCTCACGCCGCAGGGCCGCAGCGATGACGAGCTTCAGGCTCTACTGAGCGATCGACAGACTCCGTACTACGAGCACGAGGTCATGGCTGCGTAGCGACCATCACCGACTGAATGCTCGATGGCACCACCTGATACGTGTACGGCACGAACAGCGCCAGCTCCAGAAGTCCCATTCGCACCCAGCGCACCGGACGATCGATACCGGACGTCACGACCTTGTAGTCATCGCCGAGCGCGCCGGAGACCTTCTTCGCGTCCGCCGCGTACAGCGCGATGATTTCATCCCGATACCGATGCGGCGCGACGATGCTGATGTCCACGCTGCCGCCGGTTTCGAGCTTCGTACGCCCGACTTCCTTGATGCCCGCAGTGAAATCCTTGAGCTTGCTGATCAGCGCCTGGCCATTGGCTCCAGCCGGGATGCGCGTCTTCACGCTGATGCGAGTGACGCTCGTATCCGGCCTGTCGCCGGGCAGAAGCACGACCGTTGCGGAATCGACCTTGAGCGGAATGACCAGATCGCTCTCATCGACCACGCTGAGCTCGATGCTGCCATCCCGATTGGCGCTCGCGAGCGCATTGCGCAGCGTCCCGTAGATCTCTTCCTTTCTCGCCGGCGCTTCACGCGTATCGTTACGGACGTTGACCTGCAGCAGCAGGAAGTCGCCGGTCTTTCGCAGGAACGTTCCCGGCAGGCCGCCATCACCTTCACCGCGAGTCGCCGTGACGACGACCTCCTCCAGACCTTGGCCGAGGCAGGCGCATGAAACGCCAAGCAGACAGCCAACAAGAAGCAGAGCTCGAGACAAGTCAGCGCGCCAGATCGAACGCATAAGTTTGTCCTCGTTGTTGTTGTCTCCGACGCTACATGGTTGCTGCCCACGACGTGAACGTTGGCTGAACCGCAACCCGCACTCAGCGGAATCGGTCAGCCTTTTGTCACGGCTGCAGAGCGAGGACGATCTCCACGACCACGCACGCTCCCTTCGGCAGACTCGTCACGCCAGCGACGTTGCGAGTCGATGCGAGCTCAGTGCCGAATACCTCCGCGAACAGTTCCGAAGCACCATCGGCCACCTTCGCGTGCTCGCGAAACTCCGTTGTGGCCGCGAGCGACACAAACAGACGAGCGACTCGCTGCACTTTGTCCAGCGAACCGAGATGCTGCTTCGCCAACGCCAACGCATTGAGCGCTGCCAATCGCGCAGCTCTGCGCCCCTCTTCGATGCCGATCTCAGCGCCCAGTCGTCCGAGAAACTTCGGAACGCCGCCCTCCAGTGGCAGCGCCCCGCTCACGAACAACAGATCTCCGACCTGCGCGGCCTCGACGTAAGCTCCCAGCGGCTTCGGCGCAGGCGGCAGCTCGATCCCTTTGTTCATGTCGATACTCCTCACCACTTACCCAGATGTGCGCCGCTGTCCACGTTGAGGACCACGCCGGTCACTCGGGGCGCCTCGGTCAGATACAGCACAGCGTCGGCGATGTCCTCGGTCGTGCCGATCTCGCCCATCGGCGACAGCGACTGCAGAAAGTCCTTCGACAGCCCGTGGAGCAACGGTGTATCGACCAGTCCCGGCGCCACCGCATTCACGCGTATTCCCTGCTTCGCGTACTCCATCGCGAGGTTGCGCGAAATCGCGTTCAGACCGCCCTTCGTGATCATCGACACGGAGGCCGTCAGCGCCGCGAGCGGACGATCCGCAATGGAGGCAGTGATGCTCACCACGCTGCCGCCGCGCTTCTGCTCGACCAACCGCTCGATGACTCGCTGCGTGACATGGATGAAACCGTCCAGGTTGGTGGACGTGAGCGAGCGGAAGTCCTCCGCCGAGTACTGCGTGAACGGCTTCGCGATGAAGATGCCGGCGTTGTTCACGAGCGCATCGATCGAGCCGAACTTCTTCACGGCCGTGTCGACCAGCTTCGCGGCCGTCGCGGGCAACGCGATGTCGCCGTCGACCAGCGCCAGGTTCTCCGAGCGCTGCAGCTCGTTCTTCTGAGTGATACGCCGCGAGTTCGCGACGACGTTGTAGCCGCGATCGAGGAACCGGTTCGCCACTGCAGCCCCGATGCCCTGCGATGCGCCAGTCACGATGACCGTCTTGCGTTGTGTGCCCATCTGAATCTCCTGAACGAGTTACCTGTGGCAGACAGTGTCGTGGCTTCCGTCAGATTTGATTAGATGGGAAAGGCTGTAATCTGTTTTGCATTAGTGGCAAAGTGGGCCCATGGCCGATCTCGACAACATCCTGATCTTCGTCAAGGTGGCGCAGTACGAAAGCATCAGTCGCGCGGCGCGAGCGCTCAGCATGCCGATCTCGACGGTGAGCCGCAGGCTCTCGGTGCTGGAGTCGCAGCTCGGCGTGGCACTGCTCAGGCGCACGACACGGCGCGTGAGCCTGACTGCGCAGGGACGTGAATACTTCAACGAGTGTCAGGAGCCGTTGAGCCTGCTGCAGGAAGCGGAGCGGGTGCTCACCCAGTCACAGAAGCAGCCCGAAGGATTGCTGCGAATTACAGTCCCGGTCGTGCTGAGCCACGAATCCTTTCTGCAATTCCTCTCCGGGTTCCTGCACGCGAACCCCGGGGTCCGCGTCGATCTGCACATCACGAACACGTTTCTCGACCTCGTCGCAGAAAATATCGACGTCGCGGTGCGCTTCGGCGATCTGCGGGACTCCAGCGTCGTGGCCAGGCGTCTGGGCAGGAACGATCGCTACATCGTCGCGGCTCCCGAGTACCTGAAAAGCCGCGAGCTGCCACGCGAACCCGCGGATCTCGAGCACCACGACTGCGTCATGCTGGCCGCCAAGAACAACGAAGCTCACTGGGATCTCGTGAGCGGTCGACGCAAAGCTCGCGTGCACGTGTCGGGCCCGATCTCGAGTCGCGACTTCAATACGGTCAGCACGTTCGTGCTGCGCGGCCATGGAATCGGCCTCGCGCCCTCGACTCACTGCGAAGAGCACATCGCTCGCGGCCGGCTCGTGCGTCTGCTGCCGAAGTGGACATCGCTGCCGATTCCGGTGTTCGCCGTGTATCCGAGCCGGAAGTTTCTGCCGTTGCGTCTGAGTGTGTTCCTGGAAGCGCTCGCGGCGTGGCGCAGTCCGCTGTGGATCACAGATTAGGCGTGAGTGTCCGACGCGGCTTCGATCCTGACGAGCTTCAGGCGTCCCGACGCTCCGGACTTGATGGACACCGCAGCCTTGCTGCAGCCGAACTGCTTCGCCACCAGCGCGATCAGCTCCGCATTCGCCTTGCCGTCGACCGGCGGTGACTTCAGCTTCGCCACCCACGTGCCGTCTGGCAGTTGAGTGAGCGATGATTCACGCGCGCGCACAGTCACCTTGATTTGAATGATCCGTGCCGCCATGCGCAGATCATGCCAAGAACTCAACGCTGTGCCGAGTCGAGCTCTTCCGATGTCGGCCCCAGTGTGTCGGCAGAGTAAGCGCCCCGTTCTCCCATCGGCTGCGGCTCTCCAGTGGTCGTGTCCTTCTTCGTCTGCCGCTCGACCTCGGAGTTGATCTCGGCGCCGAGAATGATGATGTACCCGCTCAGATAGAACCACATGAGCAGGATTACGACACCGCCCAGAGCACCATAGGTCTTGCCGTAACTTCCCGACTTCTGAGCGTACAGTGCGAACAGCGCGCTGCCGATCACCCACAATGTCGTTGCCACCAGCGAGCCGGGCGTAACCCAGCGCCACTGGGCCGGGTGCCGATCGGGTGCGAATCGGTACACGATTGCCAGTCCGGTCACCGCCACGGCGAACAGCAGAATCCACCGCGTGATCAGCAGCACTATCTCGGTCGCCGATCCAAGCGAGAGGAGCGACAAGACGAGCGGCACCGCCACACCCAGAAGCAGCACTGCCAGAAAACCGATGACCGCACCGATCGTAAACGCGATCGACACGAACAACTGCTCGAAGAAGCCGCGATTTTCCTCTTCGTCATACGCGACGTTCGTCACCTTCATCAGCGCGACCATGCCCTTGCGGGCGCTCCAGAGGGCCAGCGCGATGCCGACGATGACGCCGAAACTCAACGTGCCCTGAGAGTGCTGCGCCAGCTGGTTCAACTGCTGCTCGAGAATTCGCATGGCATCCTGCGGCAAGAGCCCGGCCACGAGCTGCAGATGACTGGCGATATCCGCCGGTGAAGCAAACAAGCCGTAGATCGAGACCGCGGCCGCAAGGGCTGGAAATATTGCTAGCAGCGCGTACAGGGCGAGGCCGCTGGCGATGATGTCCACGTTGTCCTTGGTCATCTCTTTTTTGACGCGGACTGCGATGTCCCACCACCCGCGTCGTGGGATTTCTTCGGGGCTCCGCGCTGATCGTCCCCGGTCGCGATCGTCACCGTCATCGAGCGCGTGATTTCTGGCGATCATACGATCGCAATGCCCGGCCAGCGGGCGGGTTCCGCCACAGTGACTTCTGGTCAGTGCGTTTCGAGCTTACCGACCGCATGGCTCAACGCATGGTCGAGCTTTTCCAGTGCACCATCGAATGCCAGCTGCAACGACTCCGCCCGATGCGTGACCGCGATCGGCTCGAGGTTCCGCAGCCTTGCTTCCAGCATGCAGCGCTTGTCGGAAGCGCCGTGCTTGCTCGCGTTCTCATCGCCCAGGTGCATCTCGATGCGCGTGATGCGATCGGCGAACTGCGACAGCGAGCCTTCGAGCACTCGGGTGAGCCGCTCCGCCACTTCCGCGCCTATCCTGACGCTGTTGTCGTGATTGACCTGTACTTGCATAGACTCACGAAACGCGCCGCGCTGCCCGCTGTTCCGTGCGCAGCGCCGGCGCCGCTGTCCTCAATCCTGCTGCGAGATCTCGCCCTCGCCGACCTTCTCGCTCATCGTCCTGATGCCGTTCTCGAAGCCGCCGCCCGAGCCGTTGTAGTACATGTAGATCGGCTTCTCGTTGCGCAGCAGGTCGACGGCGTTCTGAAAGTCATCGAGGTGATAGTGCAGCTGCGCCTGCTTGTTCACGACGGTGTCGGCCGGCAGCGCTGCGCCGTCGGGCAGGAAGATCATCTGGCCGATGTAATTGCCGGCGTTCTTGAGCGCAATACGCGGCGGAAAACTATTCGCCGAGTACAGCACCTCATAAGCATCCACGCGCATCTGTGCCATGACGACTCCCTTGCGAAACTCGCTGTTACCTTGATGGTTTGGACACGACGATGTCGACGCTTTCCACCGTCGCATCGAAGATGATCTGCGCCTCGCCGCGCTCCAGCTGCCGGAGAACCTGCGCGACCTTTTGCTCCAGGGAAACCTCGCGATCGCCGTAGTCCGTCCCTTCGCGAAGCACGAAGGACTCGAGCACGCCGCGCAGCGCTTCGGCCGAAAGCTCGCGGTGGGGTATGACGATCGGCTGAGGCTGTTCGGTTTCCATGACGCACTAGTCCACGAGCCCGATGATCGGGCCCAGGTCGACGGTCGAATCGCTCCGGCCGAGCTCGGAAGAATAGAGCGCCGATACGGTACCGTCGAAATACAGTGCGTCTCCGCAGCCGAGCTCGTCCTTAAAGTACATCGCCAGCTCGTGCAGACTGACCGGCTCATTGCTGATCACGAACGTGACTCTGCCATCCTTCACGCCGACGCCATTGCGAATGAACTTCGATACTGCACTCAGGCGCGGATGCATGACACCGTGCTCGATCAGCAGCGGACCCGACTGCGTCGCGAGCAGCACGTCGGCGGGCCTTTCCGAATATTTCGACGACTCGACAATCCGCGGGCCGGCGCTCGTGACGAGGAACACACCATTCGGCTTCGAATAGAAATTGCCGCGGCCGGCGCGCAGATTCAACGGCGTGAGCTGCTGCGCCTGCGCGATGAACAAACCCACCGGCGAATAGTCGGGCTCGAACATTCCTGCGTTCATGGCAAAGCGCAGATGCTGCTTCCTTGCCTGCAGCCACGCGCCGAGCTTGTCGAAGCGATGGAACGGCGCTCCCGTATCGTCGCGCAGGAACAGCGCCAGGCGTTGCGGGTCGTCGACGTGAACGACGGTGTATTTCGACTCCGCCAAGCACGACATGCTCGACGCGACCAGCAGCAGCAGTGCGAGCAGGGTTTTCACTCACCCTAGTCTAGCGCAGCTACTTGCAAACGAAGCTCTCGCCCTCCTCCACCCACTTCTGGAGCGCGAACAGCGTGTCGTGACCGGCGTCGGCCGGCGGACGCGGGCCGAGGTTACCGAAAGAATTCGGTCCGGGACCGAAGCCGGAGTGTCGTCATGTCGGCAGCACCGCAGGGTGCTCGTCCTTCGAACCGACCGACAGATCGAAGTGCATCGCCATCGCAACGCCCGCACCGACGGCGTCGCCCGTGCAGACGCGCTCGACGATCACGTCGTGAGCGTCGACGAGGCGGACCAGCTCCGCATCGCGACGGCTACCGTGGTCGATGATCATCACGTGCTCGAGCGGCGTGCGCAGCGCTGCCAGTAGCAGCGGATTGAGCGGATTGCGGCTCGCTTCGGCCAGCGTCGTGTGAATGGCCATGTCGGCTGTGACCCGTCGCACGGGATCGCGATCGCCGATCGCCGAGCGCATTTGTGCGACCAGGTCCTTCAGTGTGACCTTCTGCGCGTCGGTAGCGTTACGGGCCGCGAGCTGCGCCCCCTGCACCTCGATCGCACGGCGGGTCTCGATGACGTGAGTCGGATTCAGCTGCGCAGTGCTCAGTGCGTAGCCGAAGACCTGCGCAAGCACGCCTGCATTCATGGACTGCAGGCGCGGCCGCCGGCCGCTTTCGATTTCGAGGATGCCCAGCGCGGCGAGGGTCCGATAGGCCTCGCGCACGCTGCCGCGGCTGACTTTCAGGGTCTTGCAGATCTGGACTTCGCTCGGCACGAAGTCGCCGGGACGCAGCCCTTCCTTGGCGACGAGGTCGAGCAAGTGACGCGCAACCTGGGCCGACAAAGTTGGTTTTTGAAGCGTCGGCAGCGAGTGAAGCTGAGCCATGTCCCCTCCGAAGTGGCGGAGCGGACTCTACCGTTCACCTACAAACCTGTCAAACAGGTTTGACAGCCTTAGCCCGTGATTTCGGGGTTTGTCGTACTGGATGCTGCTTTTCAACGCGTTTCCTGTCTGATAGGTCAGTACTTCAGCGTGAAGCGGATGAGGTGGAAGGCGAACGCGAACCACGTAACGGCCACGCACGAAGCCGCGAGGCCGACATTCCACGTCGTCGCCCTCCAGCCGCGCTTGCCAGCGACGGCGAGCCAGCCATTCCAGAGCGCGACGATGGCACCCACGGCGCCGATCAGCCCGAGCGCATGGAGCACATAGAACCACGTGTCGAGGCGACCATCGTAGGCCGCTAGATCGGCGTTGCCGGCGGAGACGATGCCCATCCAACCCAGCAGGAACGCCACGTCGATGAGTGCGACCACCCGAGCGATCCGGTAAATCGAGAGCTCGCGCGGCGACAACGCGAGCGGAGTGCCGCGCCGACGTCTGCGCCAGGCCGCGATCGGCCACGCGAGAACCGTCAACACGAGAATCGCCGTTGCGATGCCGATCACCGGCAGGATCCACGCGCTGGATTGCTGCCACGGCACGGGCAGCATCACCAGGACGCCGCCGATTTCGTCCGCGCTCAGCATCTGCACGCGATTGCCGTCCATCTTGACGGCTACCTGCTCCGGACCGTTCTTGTCGCGCCACACGAACGGCGCGACTTCGTACCACTCGCGCGGCTGGCCGTTGAGACCGTCGAGGCCCGGCACGGTCAGTGCGCCGTCCGCCTTCGACATCACGTTCGACTGCCCAAGCAACGTGAACAGCTTGAAGAACGTCGTCTCCGCGCGTCGCGAGGCCGCGTAACGGCCGGACACGACCTGCGCATGCGCGAGCGCATCCGGCGACTTCGCAAGCTCCGACAACGGCGCTGGGAAATAGCGATCCGCGAACTTGGCGAGCAGCGACTCGCGAATCTTGTACGCCGCGCCCTCCTTGCCGCTGCTGTTGAACGACATGAAGACGCCGACGCCGTCATCCATGAACATCGCCAGCCGACTGTGGAAGAACTGCGTGTCGCCCTCGTGCTCGCGGATGCGATGACCGTTGCGATCGCGCTCGAAGAAGCCGACGGCCATGCCGGCGCTCGGCGGCACCGGCCGAAACATCCTCGTCTGCATGCGCTGCGCGGCTTCTTTCCCGAGCAGCGTCGTATCGGCGCCCGAGTAGGCCTTCATCTCCGCGATCATGAAGCGCGCCATGTCGACGCCGGTGGTGCTCAGGCTGCCCGCGGGCGCCGGGCCGACCAGCTCGAAGTAGCCGGCCGGCTGCGACGCGCTCGGATAGCCCGTCGACATCTGCTCTTCGAACTGCTTCGGCAGCGGCTGACGGAAGGTGGAGCTGCTCATGCCGAGCGGCGCGAAGATGTGCTTGTCGAGGTAGTCGTCGAAGCTCTCGCCCGACACGCGCTGCACGATGTAACCCTCGAGAGTCACGCAGTAGTTGCAATAGGACGGCACCTCGCCCGGCGGGAAGATCCGCGACGGATGCGTTGCCTTCACATACGTTTCGAGCGGCATGTGCATCTTGGGGTCGCTCGCCATCAAACCGCGTACCAGCTCCTCGAAGCCGCCGGTGTGCGTCATGAGGTTGTGCAGCGTGATCGGCTTGCCGTACGCCGCCTCGATCGGGAAATCCAGGTATTGCGCGATGTCGGCATCGAGATCGAGCTTGCCCTGCTCGACCAGCTGCATCACGGCCGTGTGCGTCACGAGCTTCGCAACCGAGCCGGCGCGGAACATCGTGCGCTCCGGATCGACAGGCTTCTTCGTGGCAACGTCGGCGTAGCCATAGCCCTTCTGTGCCAGCACCTCGCCGTCCTTGACGACGACGATGACTGCACCCGCGATGTCGCCGGAGTTGATGGCATACGGCAGGTAGCCGTCCAGCCATGCCTCGACGTCGGCGCGCGTGAGTTGAGGCGCAGGAGCGTCCTCGGCCACGGCGCAGGAGCCGTACGCTGACAGGACGAGAGCAGTGGTCGTTGCAAGAAGCCGCATGGAGAGATCCCCGTGAGCGAAGTGGCGGGAATCTACGTCCAACGGCGACGGCGCCGCAAACTACGTGTCGAGCGGTCGATGGCGCGCTGCGAGCGGTCCGGGTTTCAGCGCGGTGCGCGGAAACGGCCGATCCACGTAGCGAATGCTTCCATGAAGGTCTGCAGAAACTGCCGGGTATCGGCGTTCGTCAGAGTGCCGGACTCGTCGAACAGCGTTCCCGCAGCGGGAATATAGGCCTCCGGGTACGGCATCGCCGCGAGATTCACGGCCATCAGAACCTGGCGCAGATGATGGTTCGACGCCATCGCGCCGAGCGCGCCCGGCGAGAGACTGATGACACCGGCCGGCTTGCCATTCCACGCGCTGTCGCCCCACGGTCGCGAGCCGACGTCCATCGCATTCTTCAGCGCACCCGGCATGCTGCGGTTGAATTCGGGCGTGACGAAGAGCAACGAGTCCATCGATTTGACTGCAGTCCTGAACGCCGTCCATGCAGGCGGTGGCTTGTCGGTCTCGAGGTCGTAGTTGTAGAGCGGCAGATCGCCGATGCCTATGTCGATGAGCTGCAACGACGACGGCGTCAGCTCCGGCAACGCCCGGGCCAGCATGCGCGAGTAAGCGCCCTTGCGCAGACTGCCGACGATGACTCCCACTCTAGTCTGCATGACAAGTACTCCGATGTGGCCGATGCGATGCCGTCAGGAATTGGTCGAGCGCCTGGTTGTAGGCGACGGGGTTGTCGAGATTCGAGAGGTGTCCGGCGCCGGGAATGATCGCGAGCTGCGCATGCGGCAGCGCTCGCGCGAGCTCCACACCCGCGCCGATGCGCACCGTGGTGTCGTGCTCGCCGTTGAGGATCAGGATGGGTAGATCCAGGTGCTGCAGGCTACCGATCCCCGGGAGTTGCGCCGTTTCATCGCCCAGCAGATCCCGCCCCGGATAGCGACCGACCATCTCTCGCAGCAATTCGTGCGCGCGCGGCTCGTTCGTGTACAGACGCATGAGCGGATGCCGCAGCCATTGCGTGCGAAATGCTTCGATGCCCTGGTCGCGAACCAGCGCACGGTACGCAGCAAGCGTGATCTCACCTTCGGGCCGTCCCGCAGCCAGAAGGTCGCGCGGCGGCGCATCGAGAATCAGGCAATTCGTTGCGTGTGGCGAGCGCAGCGCCCAACGCAGCGCGACGCGCGCACCCTGCGACATGCCGACGATCGCGATGCTGTCGATGTCGAGCTTGTCGAGCAGCTGCTCGATGTCTGCGAGGTCGTGCTCGATCCCAGCCGTGCCCGAGGAATAGCCGAAACCGCGACGATCGAAAGCGATCAGCCGATAGCGCGACGCGAGCGCCGCGAACTGCGGCGCCCACATGTCGAGATCGATTGCCCAGCCGTGCAGCAGCAGCACCGCCGGCCCTGCGCCAGCAGCGCGCACGCGCAGTCGTGCGCCGCGGACCTCGACGAATTCATTCAGCGGCGACCCCATAACCGGCGCGATGCGATCGCTGCACCTTCCGCCAGGGAGCGCAGCTTGAGATAGGTGACGTCCGGATCGACCGGCCCGAAGCCGGCGAAAGTGCCGAAGCCGCAGTCGCTACCCGCGATCACGCGCTCGCGACCGAGCAGGTCCGCGTAGCGGCCGATGCGTTCCGCGACCAGCAGCGGGTGCTCGATGTAGTTGGTCGTCGAGCTGATCACGCCCGGGATAACGATCCAGTCTTCGGGCACGCGCACGTCGCGGAACACTGCCCATTCGTGCGCGTGGCGCGGATTCGCGCCTTCGATCAGCAGTCCGCCGATCTTCGCGCGCGCGACTACAGGCAGCAGGCGCTCCAGCGGCACGTCGTGATGATGCGGTCCTTCGTAATTCCCCCAGCACACGTGCATGCGCACGCGATCCCGAGGGACGTTACGCAGCGCGTGATTGAGCACCTCGATGTGCTTGGCAGCGCGATTCAGAAACTCCTCGACGCTGCGGTCGCGATACATCGTGTGGCGGCCCATCGCGAGATCCGGCGCGTCGATTTGCACGAGCAAGCCGGATGCGGTGATCAGCTCATATTCCGCGCGCATCGCTTCGGCGACTGCTTCAAGGTAGTCATCCTGCGACTTGTAGTGCTCGTTGGGCTGGAACAGCGCGATGACGCCCGGCGAAGCCGCGTTCAGAAATGCTTCGCTCGGGGCGGCGCCAGACACCGCCGCCTGCATGTTCTGCACATCCGCCTTGGCAGGCTCGAGGCTGTGGACACGAATCTCGCCGACGCAGCGCGGACGCTGGTACTTCGCTGTCGCGCCGCCCTCCGCCAGTCGCTTCAGAATGCGCGGAAACTCCACCAGGTCCTGTCCGGGCTCGCGCGGCGTGTCGCCTGCAAAGCCAGTCAGTCGATCCTTGATGTAGGTCGCGTAACTGATCTTGCTCATCTCGCCGTCGCTCACGACGTCGACGCCGGATTCCACTTGTCGGCGCACGACTTCGCGCACGGCGTGGGCGATCGTGGCATGGCCGGCGGCTGCGTCGACCGTATCGCCGCGGTCACGCGCGAACAGCACGTCCGTCACGGCCTGCGAGCGCGGCAGGCTGCCGACGTGAGTGACGAGGATTCGTTCGCTGCTGGCTTTCAAGAATGGTCCTCGACGGTCAGCGATACATGTTGTTGGAAGTATGGTCGCCGGCGAGCCAGCGCTTGAGCTCCGCGTGCGCATCGGCACGCCGCGTCGCGTTGATCTTCTCGACGTCCGGGTGATCGACCGTGAACTCGACGATCATGCCGTCCGGATCGACCGCGTACAGCGAGCGGCAGTAGCCGTGCTCGAGCACGAACGTCTTCGGTTCCGTGTAGCCTGCGGCGTGCAGGCGCTGTTCGATCGCCTTCTGCACATCCGCATCCACCTTGAGCGCGATGTGATGGAACGGCGTCTCCGGCATCTTCGGGCCGAACAGCTCCTGGTCCGACTTGTTGGCGAACTGAAAGAACGCCAGCGCGCCGCCGTCGCCGAGACCGAAGAACAAGTGACAGTAGGTGCGCTCGGCGCCGAACAGCATGTCCGACTCGCACCACGTGGCCATCAGCGGCAGCCCGATGATGTCCTCGTAGAACTTGCGGGTCTGCTCGAGATTCTTCGAGACGTATGCCGTGTGATGCAGGCGCGAAGGCAGTTTGCGCGGGGTAGCCATACTCAAAGCTCCTGGTCAGAAACGATAGGCGAGGTCGACGCCCCAGCGCCGGGGCTGCGCCTTGAACACGAAGTTGTTGGTGTAGCCGGGGTTCGGGAAGAACTGCGGACCCGGCGACCACTCCGCATTGTAGTCCTCGTCGTTGAGGTTCTTCGCCCACGCGGTCACCGACCATGACCCGCCGTCGAGTCCGAGGCGCAGATTCAGCACGTTGACCGTATCGCGTTCGGTGAAGTTGTCGGGGTAGAACCAGGTGGGACCCGTCACATCGAGGTCGGCGCGCACGAAGGCGCTGGCGCCGCCGAACGCCGCGAGCTGGTGACGATAGGCCAGGCCCAGGTTGACGCTGTACTCCGAGACCAGCGGCGCCTGGTTGCCGACGTCGCTCGCAGCGCGATCGGACTGCTTGATCTCGCTGTCCGTGTAACCGACGCCGAGATACGCGTCGAAGTTGTCGGTCACGCGTCCGGTGATCTCCGCCTCGAAGCCTTTGTAGTCGACGTCGCCCAGATTGCCGAGGTTCTGCGTGCTCGTGTTCGGGTCGAAGACAAAGTAGTACGAGCCGTTCGCCTGCGTGTAGTACAAGCTCAGGTTCGTGGCGAGCCGGCGGTCCATGAACTCGCCCTTGAAGCCGGCTTCGTACGTGTCGGCCGTTTCCTTGTCGAACAGGTCCTGGATGCCGGGAATGTTCGCAGCACCCACGCCGGTCTGGTTGAAACCGCCGCTGCGGAAGCCACGGCTGTAGCCGATGTACAGCGTGCGATCGACCGCGGGCTTGTAGCGCAACGTCACTTTAGGCTGCAGCTCGTCCCAGGTGTGCTTACGCACCTGGCCAGGGAACGCCGTTGGCGTCGGCAGGAATTCTGCCGGCGTCTCGGTCGTGTTCTCGCGCTCGTCTTCGTCGTAGCGCAGCGCCACCGAGCCTTCGAGGCGATCGGTGATGTCGAAGTCCACATCGCCGAATACTGCCCAGGCGAAGTTGTCCTGCGAGTCCGCGAGATAGCTGAACTGCCTGCAGGCAGGCGGGAAGCACGTCGGGAACACGAACTTCGGCAACGGCGTGCGCTTCACTTCGGGCACGATGCCGTCGCCGATGTCGATGACGTTGCCGGTCGAGATGTAACGATTGGTCGAGATCGCGTACGCACCGAAGATCCAGCGCACCGGCCTGTCGGCCGGCGAAGTGAAGCGCAGCTCCTGGCTCACCGCGTCGACGTCGAGGAACTGATGCTGCGCCTGGTCGGCGCCGAAGAACTGGAACAGCACGGATTCCTGGATCGGCAGGAAGTTGAATTGATCGCCGGTCAGGATCTCCTCGAGCTCGTCGTATGCGGTCACCGACGTGATCGTGCCCCAGCTCGCGTTCCAGTCGAGCTTGAGCGAGGCGCCGGCGAGATCGCGATCGTTGACGCCCGGATTGTTGACCCGCACCGGCAGGTGCGTGTCGTTCACGCTTTCGACGATGTTGAAGTACAGCGCCTGGGTCGAGACGTTCGAGACATAGGCACGCAGGTCCGCGCGGAAACCGTCGTTCGGCTCCCAGACCAGCAGGCCGCGCGCCGAAAGATCCTCATACGGATCGGCTTCTTCGTGCAGGAACGGATTGTCGATGTAGCCGTCGGTGTCGAGATACGAAACCGTCGCGCGGTACTTCACCGTGTCGCTGATCGGCCCGCTCACTGTCGCCCCGACGCGATAGCCCGGGCCGGAGTCGTAGCCTGCAGAGATTCGCCCCTCGAACTGATCGGTCGGCTGCTTGCTCGTGATGATGATCGCGCCGCCGATGGCATTGCGCCCGTACAACGCACCCTGCGGACCCTTCAGCACCTGGATGCTCTCGATGTCGACCAGCTCCTGGTTGAACTGCGACGGATTGGCCATCGCTACGCCGTCGATGACCACCGCGACCGAAGGCTCGCTGTTGCGCGCCTGCGAGATGCCGCGCACGGTCACGAACGACGTGCCCTGGTTCTGCGTCTGCACCATCGTCATGTTCGGCGTGAGATCGATGAAGTCCTGCGGCCGCTCGATGCCCGCCGCCTGGATATCCGCCGCGGTGAAGACGTTCACGGCGACCGGCACGTTGAGCGAAGCCTCATCGCGCTTGCGCGCGGTGACGATGACTTCCTCCAGGCTGCTCGTCGCACTCGGAGTTTGTGCGGGCAGCTCCGGCGAGGCCGCGTAGAGCGCGCTCACGCACGCGAACATGAGTAAACGTTTGTCGCTTTTCATGTGTGTTCCCCCATTCACGCCAGTTCGTTGCGCACGATGCGCGCTCCCTCGACCATCGCGCGCAATTTCGCGTCTGCGACATCCCGCGGCAGGTACTTCATGCCGCAGTCCGGCGCGACGACTATGTTCTCTGCATCGACATACGGCAGCGCGCGGCGAATGCGCGCGGCGACCTGCTGCGGCGTCTCGGGATTCATGTCGGAGAGATCGAGCACGCCGAGCAGGATCTTCTTGCCGGCCAGTTTGGCGAGTGCGGCGCAGTCGAGATTGGATTGCGCCGTTTCGATCGAGACCTGCGCGCAACTGCAGCCCGACAATTCCGGCAGGAACGAGTAGCCCGACGGCCGCTGATGAATGATCGCGGCGTAGCCGAAGCAGATGTGCACGGCGACCGTGCCGCTCACGCCTTCGAGCGCGCGATTGAGCGCCTTGAGCCCATAAGCGCGCGCCTCATCGGGTCGCGCCTGCATGTACGGCTCGTCGAGCTGCACGATGTCGGCGCCATGCGCGAACAGAGCGCGAATCTCCTGGTTCACGGCAGCGGCATAGTCGAGCGCCGCCAGCTCGCGACTGCCGTCGTAGTATTCGATCTGCGCCTGCTGTGCCATCGTGAACGGACCGGGCACGGTGACTTTCGCCAAGCGCTTGGTGTGCCGTTTCAGGAACAGCAGATCTTCGACCTGCACTGCGTGCTTGCGGCGGATCGGGCCGACGACACGCGGCACGGGATTGGGATGGCCGCTGCGATCGAGCGCAATGCCCGGATTGTCGATATCGACGCCTTCGAGCGCGGTCGCGAAGCGATTCGAATAACTCTCGCGGCGGATCTCGCCGTCCGTGACGATGTCGAGCCCGGCCTGCTCCTGGGCGCGAATCGCGAGAACGGTTGCATCGTCCTGCGCCTGCGCAAGCCATTGCTGCGGGACGCGCCACAGCTCGCGAGCGCGCACGCGCGGCGGGAAGCGGCCCGCGAGCTTCTCGCGATCGATCAACCATTCAGGTTGCGGATAGCTGCCGACGAGTGTGGTTGGAAACAGCATCGCTACGAGTTCCAGGGTGAGCGGCGAATGTCGTCACCGTGCTCATCGAGCAGCGGCGCCGTGGTCACGTGAGTGGCACGCTGGCCGTCGAATTGCACCGGCGGACGAACCGCTTGTTTGCCGCCGTGCGCTCCCTGCACCGGCACGCACAGGCCGAGATGCCGCACTTGCGGATCCTGCACGACCTGGTCGATGCGATTGATCGGTGCAAACGGCACATCGTTCGCGCCGAGGCGCTCGATCCAGTGCTGCAATGGGTGCAGCGAGAATTGCGCATCGAGCAGCGCACCCAGCGCCTCGTAGTTGTCGATGCGTGCCTGGCGTGTGCGGAAGCGCTGGTCGCTGCCGAGCGTCGGCGCAGCGAGTGCGCTCACCAGACCTTCCCAGAATTTTTCGAGCGAAGAGAGATGAATCGCGATCAGGCCGCCATCAGCGGTCCGCAGGATGTACGCCTGCGCGAGCCGCGGGCGATCGCTCGACTGCGGCGCGCGATCGAGAGCGAAGAAGGCTGCGAACGGCTCCACCGCGAAGTGCGCCATCGCTTCGAGCATCGAGACTTCCACGAGCCTGCCGGTCCCCGTGCGACTGCGCTCGAACAGCGCGCCGAGCACGCCATAGGCCGCGTAGATGCCGGTGATCGCGTCGGCGAGCGCGGGCCCGAGAAAACGCGGACGATCGGGATCGACGACGACACTGAGAAAACCGCTCAGCGCCTGCGCGACCGAGTCGTAGCTCGGGCGATCTGCATACGGCCCGGTGGCACCGAAACCGCTGATCGAGCAGTAGACGAGCTTCGGATTGAGCTGCTGCAGCCGATCGCGGCCGGCGCCGAGACGCTCGGCAGTGCCGGGGCGGAAGTTCTGGATGTAGACGTCGGCGTTCGCGATCAGGTCGTCGAACATGCTGCGATCCGCGGCGGCATTCAGGTCGAGCGCGATGCTGCGCTTGTTGCGGTTGTAGGCCTGGAAGTGCGGCGAGAACTGTCCGCCCTGGTAGGCGCGATACGGATCGCCCGTGGGACTCTCGATCTTGACGACGTCGGCGCCGAGGTCGGCAAGCATCATTCCGGCACACGGGCCGGTGATGAAGGTGCCCTGCTCGACGACGCGAATGCCCGAGAGTACGGATTTCATGGCATGGCTACTGGTCGCGAGCCACGAAGCCGGCGGGCGCCGGACCGTCGTAGTCGATTGCGGCCGCGCCCGCGTGCGAGAGCACGAAGCCGATCGGGCGGCTCTGCTCTTCGAGCAGATGTGCGATCAGCCCGGCGGTGCGCGCGAGGATTGGCACGCCCTTGAGCGCGGCCAGCGGAAACTCCGCGTCGAGCAGCACTGATGGAATTGCCGCCGAGACGTTCATCGCGAGTTGCTTGCCGGTCGCAGCTGGCAGGACCCGCTCGACGGCATGCGCTGCATCGACGTGTCGCCCGCGACAGCCAGCCGCCGCAGCGACTTCGAACAGGCGAAGGACACGCGGGTCGGCGGTCTTGTGTAACGGATGGCCGTAGCCCGGGATCGCGCGCCGCGCGCCGCGATACTCCTTCACCACTTCCTGCGCCGCCGAGTCGAGCGATCCCGCGCCGGCACGCGTGACGACTTCGTGCAAGAGCTGCCCGGCCTCGTGCGTCGCGCCGAGAATCACTGAGCCGCAGCCCAGGATTCCGGCAGCGACTGCGCCCTGCAGCGCTTCCGGCGCGGCGGCCAGCGTAAGTCGGCTCGCTTGCACGCTCGGTACCAGCCCGTGCTCCGCGATCGCAACGAGCGTTGCATCCAGAACTCGGCGTTGCGCGTCATTCGGCATGCGGCCGGTGACGAGCAACCAGACGTGATCGGTGAAGCTGACCTGGCCGATGAGCTCGCCGCACAAGTCGCGACCGCGCACCAGGATCGTGTCTTCGTTCGAGGACGAGATTGCGGAGCTGCTGTGCGTTTGCGGGCCGATCTTCATGCTTCAAATTTTTCGCATAGCGAAATCAGCTTCGCCATGCGAACATCGTCCCGCGCGCAGGGACTCACCGTCAAGCGACGCCGCTCGGCCTGTGATTTTTTCGGATAGCGAAATAGAGTGGCTGCATGAAACGCCGTACCACTACGCCACGCCGCGAAGCGATGGGCGGGCTCGCGAAGGGACTCGATGTCATCCGCGCCTTCACGCGCGAATCGCCCTCGCTGACGCTGAGCGAGATTGCCGCGCACGCGCGCCTGCCCGCCGCTACCGCGCGTCGCTGCCTGCTCACGCTCGCGGAGCTCGGTTACGTCATGCAGTCGGGCCGCAATTTCCTGCTGCGGCCGAAGGTGCTCGAGCTCGGCGCCGCTTATCTCGAATCGATGAACATCGAGACGCTCACCAAAACCTACCTGGAAGATCTCGCGCGCCGGACCGGCGACTCTGCCGCGCTCACCGTGCTGGACGGCACGGAAATCGTCTACGTCGCGCGTACCTCGGTGCGCACGCTGATGCGCCTCGAAGCGCACGTCGGCAGCCGTTTTCCCGCCTATCCGACTTCGATGGGCCGCGTCCTGCTGGCGGGAGTCAGCGCCGAACGGCTGGAGAAATATTTCGCGGCCGCGCAGTTCGTCGCACTGACCAGTCACACCGTCACGGATCCCGGCAAGCTGATGAAACTCATCGAGGAATGCCGGCGCGTCGGCTACTCGGCGGTGGAAGACGAACTGGCGTACGGAGTGGTCGCGGTCGCCGTGCCCGTCTACGATCAGTCGCAGCGCGTCGTCGCGGCGCTGAACAGCTCGAGCCACTCGAAGAAGATCTCCAAGACGAAGCTGGTCCGCGATCGCCTGCCGCTGCTGCAGGAGCTGAGCGCGCAGATCTCCCGCGAGCTGCTGCGCGTCCCGGGCCTGTCGCTCAGCGCACAGAACTGACCCGCGCAACCGGCGCGATTGACTTGTGCCGGCCGTGTGCTAGTTTCTTAGCACGTGCTAATAATTTAGCAGGCGCAGAATGTCCAGCCCGCACCGTCTCAGCCGCCGCGAGCGGCAGATCATGGATGTCGTCTATCGCCGCGGCGAAGCCACCGCCGCCCAGATCCTCGAGCAGATCGAGGACCCGCCCAGCTACTCCGCCATCCGCGCGCTGCTGCGCATCCTGGTGGAGAAGCAACACCTGCAGCATCGCGCGGACGGTCCCAGGTATGTCTATGCGCCTGTTGTCTCCCGCAACAAGGCGCGATCTGCGGCACTCGCCGGTGTGGTCGACAACTTCTTCGAAGGCTCAGCCGCGCGCGCCGCCGCCGCTCTGCTCGGTTCGACGCATGGCAAGAAGTTGACGAAGGCGGAATTGGAAGAACTGAGCACGCTCATCGACAACGCTCGCAAGCAGGGGCGCTGACATGACTGATCTCATGGTGCTGATCAGCATCGGACTCAAGACGAGTCTCGTTGTCGCCGCGGCGGGCCTGCTCGCGCTCGCGCTGCGACGGCAGTCGGCAGCGTTCGGTCATGTGGTGTGGACAGTGGCTCTGGCGTTGTGTGTGTTGATGCCGTTGGGCGTGCTGGTGCTGCCATCGCACGAGGTCGCTGTCCTGCGAAGCGCCCCCACCCTACCCCTCCCCGGCGTGCGGGGGAGGGAATGGGAGGGTGTGATTCTGGCGATGTGGCTGACCGGGACCTCGTTCGTGTTACTCCGCGAGCTCCTTGCAGCGTTCGGCTTGTCTCGCTGGCGTCGACTCGCGGCGCCGCTCACCTCGACGAACTGGCTCGCAACGCTCGCCCGCGTCGGCTTCGATCATCAGCGCCTGCAAGTGCTCGAATCGAAGTCCGTTGCGAGCCCTTGCACGTGGGGCTTCGTGCGGCCGGTACTGCTGCTGCCGACGGCGGGTGACTCGTGGCCTGAGTCGGCGCGTTACGCGGCGCTCATGCACGAGCTTGCACATATCGAACGACGCGATGCTGTGAGCATCCTCGTCGCGCGACTCGCGTGTGCGGTGTATTGGTTCAACCCGCTGGTCTGGCTCGCCGCCGAACGCATCCGCAGCTTGCAAGAGCGTGCGTGCGACGATGCGGTGCTGCGTGCCGGCGCGACGCCTTCCGACTATGCCCAGTTCCTGTTGGATGTCGCCGCACACAAGAGCGGTGCGACCCGCTTCGCGCGCGCACTCGGCATGACGCATGGCTCATCGCTGCGCACCCGCATCGTGGCAATCCTCGACCCGCAGGCGACACGTTCGCGTCCGCGACGCATTCGCGTCGCTGCAGTGTGTGCGGCGCTGTTCGCGGTCACGATGCTGCTCGCAACGATCACTGTAGCTGTCGAACCGCCGCCAGCACCGCAATCTCCTCCGCCGGAAACGCCGACGCTGCCGGAGATCCCGACGACACCGGAAACGCCGGTGATGCCGCTACAGCCGGTGCCGCCGATACCGCCAATCGAGCCCATATCTCCAATCGATCCAATCCAATGAAAACGCTCTCTCTCGCGAAGGTGCTTTTCGGCATCGTCGGCCTGCTGCTGTTCGTGGATCTGCACGCGCAGGATCTGACCGGTTTGTGGAAAGCCCAGCAGTGGTTCGGCCCCTCTGCACGCGGACCGCTGCTCATCGAGCGAACGAAGGCGGGATGGACGGCAGACTTCGTCGGCCGTTCCCTTGCCGTGGAATCGCGCGGCAGTGAGCTGCACTTCGCGCTGCCCGACGACGCCGGGAAATTCGACGGACACCTGGACGGCAATCGCATCACCGGACAGTGGACCACTCCGCCTTCGCGCACGAGCGGGTTCCGCTATGCCTCGCCTGTAACGTTGACGTCCGCCGGTGCCGATCGCTGGCGTGGCGTGGTCACACCGCGCGACGACACGTACACGCTGTTCCTCATGGTTCAGCAGCAGCCCGACGGGACGCTCGGTGCCTATCTCCGTAATCCGGATCGCAACGATGGCGTGTTTTCCGACGTCACCCACATCGCCCGCGACGGCAAGAGCGTGCGACTGATGGGTCATCGCAGAGGTCAGAAGACGGAAGAGGCATTGTTCGAGGGCAGCTACGACAGCGAGAGCGACCTGTTGTCGATCGCCAATCCCTACCGCGGCGGCACGTACGACTTCCGTCGCGACGGCGACAGCAGCGACTTCTACCCGCGCGGCAAGACTCCGCAGCGCTATGTCTATCGCGCACCGCCTGCGCGCGCCGATGGCTGGACGACCGGCACACTCGAGCAAGTGCAGATCGATCGCCCGGCGATCGAGAAATTCGTGCAGATGCTGATCGAGATGCCGATGGAATCCGTGCACACGCCGCAAGTGCATGGCGTGCTCATCGCGCGGCACGGCAAGCTGGTGTTCGAAGAATATTTCCACGGCGAGCATCGCGACCGGCTGCACGACACGCGCTCGGCGGCGAAGAGCCTGACGGCGACCCTGATCGGCGCGGCGATGCACGCACACGCTCCGCTGCAACTGTCGACCCCGGTCTACGCAGCGATGAACGGTGGGAAGCTGCCCGCGGACCTCGATCCGCAAAAGCGTTCGATGACGCTCGAGCATCTGCTGATGATGCGCTCGGGTTATTTCTGCGACGACTCGAACCCCGACGCGCCCGGCAACGAAGACACGATGCACGAACAGACCGAGGAGCCCGACTACTACCGCTTCACTCTGCGCCTGCCGCTGGATCGCGAGCCCGGCGCGAAAGGCGTCTATTGCAGCATCGATCCCAACCTTGCGCTCGGCATGCTGAATCGCGCGACCGGCGAATCGTTGCTGGACTTGCACGATCGTCTGCTCGGCGAGCCGCTGCAATTCGGCACGTACGGCTGGCCGATCAATCGCGCCGGGCAACCCTATGGCGGCGGCGGAATGTACGTCCTGCCGCGCGACTTCATGAAGCTCGGCCAGGTGATGCTCGACGGCGGCGTGTGGCACGGCAAGCGCATTCTCGACGCGGACTTCGCCAAGCGCGCGGGCTCGCCGCTCCATGAGCTCAACCGCATCCAATACGGCTACCTGTGGTGGAACATCGAATATCCGTACAAGGATCGCAAACTGCGCGCGTACTTCGCCGGCGGCAACGGCGGTCAGCTCGTCATGGTGGTGCCGGAGCTCGACCTGGTGATCGCGACCTACGGCGCCAACTATGCGGACCGCGTAAGCCTGGTTCTGCAGCAGGAGTACGTGCCGCAGTACATCCTGCCAGCCGTTCGCGAAGCCGGCGACGATCCGACCCGACCCGTGCAGACACAGAACTTCAAGACGCCGTACGGTCGACCGCCAGCGCAGTGACAAATGGGGAACCGCGGCCGGGCATACTGCGTCCAGTCTGTTCGGCTCCGCGGAGATCCCCCTGATGAAGCCAGCCACCCTGGCGGTCGGTTCGATGATCGCCGTAATGTTCATGGGCAGCACGATCGTGACGCCGCTGTATTCGCTGTATGCGAAGCAGTTCGGCTTCTCGCCGGTCGTGCTCACGCTCATCTATGCCGCGTACGTCATCGGCAATCTGGTCTCGCTGTTCTTCTTCGGCGGCGTGTCGGATCGCGCTGGACGTCGCCGCGTCGTGCTGTGGGCAATGGCTCTCGCGGCAGTCAGTACCGGTATCTATCTCTTCGCCACGAGTACGCCGTGGCTCGTGGCCGCGCGCGTGTTGAGCGGCTTCTCGATCGGACTTGGCGCCGGCACCGGGACAGCGTGGATTGCAGAGTTGGACGCGGAGGACAGAACGCGCGCGACACTGGTGGCTGTCGTCAGCAACTTCGCCGGCCTGGGGCTGGGTCCGCTGATCTCCGGGCTGCTCGCCCAATATTCGTCGCGTCCGCTGCATCTGCCCTTTCTCATATATATAGGCGTGGTGGCTATCACGGCCGTGTTCATCGCACGATCGCCCGAGACTGTGAACAATCACTCGGCACCGAACACGGCACGCCGCTCGGTCGCGGTCCCACGATCCATCCGCGCGCGCTTCATCGCGCCAGCGATCACCGCGTTCACCGTCTTCTCACTTTACGGCTTCTACTTTTCTCTGGCACCGGGCGTGTTGATCGATAGCCTGCATCTGTCCAACCGCGCCATCGGCGGCGCCGTCGTCTTCGAGTTGGGATTGGTAGCGGCCGCGACGATCATCGTCACACGCCGGCTCGCAAGCGGCGTGTGCATGCGCTTGGCTCTCATCCTGCTGGTGCCTACCTTGGCGCTGCTCATCGCCGCGCAAGCAGAGGGATCGCTGCCGTTGCTGTTGTTGGGAACGGCATTGAGCGGCATCAGCGGTGCGCTCGGCTACCGCGGCAGCCTGCAAGTCGTGAACCAGATCGCCCCTGCGGACCAGCGGGCGGGTGTTTCCTCGGTGTATTTCATCGTCTGCTTCATCGGCAACTCATTGCCGGTCATTGCCGTCGCCGTGCTGACGCGCACCTTCGATTCGCTCGTCGCCGACAGTGCCTTCGCCGTCACGCTCGCAGTCCTCGCGCTCGGCGCTTTGGTGCTGTCCACGCGGATGCCCGCAGTCCGTATTCCATAGTCCGGCGGATTCGTCCCAGACTGGTCGCGATGGATGAGTCGCGCAAAAAGTCGCGGGATAAGGGCGTCGCACAAGTGCTGCTGATGCGGCTCGAAGCGGAGCGCCTGCCGTACGCGCTCAAGCTCAAGGACAAGGTCGATCGCGGCGAGCGCTTGTCCGACTTCGACACCCAGTTCGTGAAGCGCGGGATCAAGGAAGGAGCCGAGGCGCGCTCCCTGGCGGCGAAGCTGCCGCAATATCAGGAAATCGTCGACCGGATGGCCAAGCTGTACGAAGAAATCACGCGCAAGGGCGCGGAGAACGAGCAGAAGGCAGCGCCCGGCCGCGACCGGTGAAACCGGCAGCCCACATCTCCATCCTGCTGCTCTCGCTGCTCGCAGGCTGCGCCCAGCTGCCACCCCGCCCCGCTCTACCCCATACGACTGCGCTGGCTCCCGCGCAAACCTCGCCGCTCGATCAACTCGCTGCTCCGCTCGAAGCCAATCATCCGGGCCAATCTGCCTTCCGCCTGGTCGTCGAAGGCACGGAAGCATTCGTGAGCCGCGTGCAGAGCGCCCGCATGGCAACGCGCACCCTCGATGTGCAGAGCTACATCTGGCACATGGATCTGACGGGCCGCTATTTCGTAGAGGAGTTGCTGCTCGCCGGGGACCGCGGCGTGCGCGTGCGCGTGCTGATCGACGACATGGATGCGCGCAACGAGAACGCTATCTTCACCGCGCTCTCCGCTCATCCGAACATCGAAGTCCGCACGTTCAACCCGTTTGCTTCGCGCCACGGCGCGCTGCGTTTCATCGCCGAGGCGACGACCAGCTTCGAGCGCATCAACCGGCGCATGCACAACAAGAGCTGGATTGCCGACAACCGCATTGCAGTCGTCGGCGGGCGCAACGTCGGCGACGAATATTTCGGCGCCAGCGAGGACGTGAACTTCGTCGATCTGGATTTCGCGATGGTCGGGCCGGTCGTGCGCGAAGCATCGGCCTCGTTCGACCGCTACTGGAACTCGCCCGCGGCGTACCCGATCGAGACGCTCGATCCCGACGCCGTGACGGAAGCTGCGTTGACGCGCTTGCGCGAAGAGCTTCGTTCGCACGTCGCACAGGCCGAGGAGAGTCGCTACGCACAGGCGCTGCGCAAGGACGATGCGATCAAGCGCATGGTCGGCGGCGAGTGGCCGATGCAATGGACGGACAACTATCGGTTCGTCTCCGACGACCCGCTCAAGGTCACGATGAAGAAGCGCGATGCGCAGACGACCCACGTCGGCGCGACACTCGTTCCCCTGATTGCGGCCGCGCAGACCCGCCTGTCGATCATCTCGCCGTACTTCGTACCGGGCGAGGAACTGACGACGCGATTCAGCGCTGCGGTCAAGGATGGCAGGCAGATTCGCATCCTGACGAACTCGCTCGCTGCCAACGACGTCGCCGCCGTGCACGGCGGCTACTCGCGCCATCGCAAAGACCTGCTCGAAGGCGGCGTGCAGATCTGGGAGCTCAAGCCGCTGCCGGGCATGGAAGACAACGGCAGTCTGTTCGGCTCATCGGGCGCAAGCCTGCACACCAAGGCATTTGCAGTGGACGGCCGCGGGCTGTTCGTCGGCAGCTACAACCTCGATCCGCGCTCGACCTGGTTGAACTGCGAACAGGGCGTGTTCGCGCAGAGCGAGCCGCTTGCGCTACAGCTCGAGCAGATATTCGAGCGACAGACTGCCGGCGAGCACGCGTGGCGCGTTTCGCTCGACGCCGGCAAGTTGCGCTGGACCGACGGCCGCGAAACGGTCGACCACGAGCCGCACGCATCGTGGGGACGTCGCTTCCAGGCCTGGCTCGCCCGCACGCTCAGATTGGACGCGCAGCTGTAGCGCTGCGAAAGCTTCAGATGTCCGCGTAGATCTCCAGCAGATTGCCGTCGGGATCGCGGAAAAACATCGTGCGATGGCCCCAGCGCTGATCGGTCGCGGGCGCGAGGATCGTGACACCTTCCTCGCGCAGCGCGGCTTCGGCCGCGTCGACTTCTTCCCGGCGGACGCGAAACGCGAGTTGCACGCTGGC
>DATENH010000103.1:0-2949 GCA_035275145.1 Steroidobacteraceae bacterium
ACGGACCATCGAATTGCCGTCCGCATCGGTGATCCAGATCAGCGGCGAGTACGGCGCCTGTCGTAACAGCGACGCGTACAGCTCGAGCTGCCTGATCAGGTCGGTTTCCAGCATCGACTGCTTCGGCGTCGCCAGCAGCACCAGCGCGAGCAGGTTCATCGGCGCGACACACGCCGCGCTGTTGATGTTCGTCATGATGCGCGCCGCGAGATCGTCGACGGCCGGCGGCAGCCACGGCGGCCGATCGCTCTTCTCGCTCTGCCAGTCCGGCGCGTGCTGCTGCAGGATTTTCTCCAGCCGCACCGGCTCGCCGAAGCTGACGTGCACCTTGCCGAACCGCTGGCGCAGCGTCGGCAGCGTGCGCAGCAGGGTGAACACCGATTCCTTTTCTTTCGCCGCGCCGGACAACTCGCCGACGTACGTCTTGCCTTCCACCAGCCGCTCGTAACCGAAGTACACGGGCACGAATACCACCGGGCGGCGCGGCTCGCGCAGGTAGCTGCGCAGAGTCATCGACAGCATTCCGGTCTTCGGCTGCAGCAGGCGGCCGGTGCGGCTGCGACCGCCTTCGATGAAGAACTCGATGGAGTGACCGCGCGCCATCATCAGCCCGAGGTACTTCATGAACACCATCGTGTAGAGCGTGTTGCCTTTGAAGCTGCGGCGGATGTAGAAAGCGCCGCCCTTGCGGATGAAACGCCCGAGCACGGGCATGTTGAGATTGACGCCCGCCGCAACGTGCGGCACGGCATAACCCTTGTAGTAGATCGCGTAGGACAGCAGCAGGTAGTCGATGTGACTGCGGTGGCACGGCACGTAGACGACTTCGTTGCCGTCCGCGATCTTCTGCAGTTGATCGAAGTGGTGCAGCTCGACGCCGTCGTACAAGCGCGTCCAGAACCACGTGAGCACGCGCGCCATGATGGCGACGAAAACGTGCGAGTAGTTCGCGGCGATTTCCGCCGCGTAGTCCTGCCCGAGCTTCAGCACCTCGCGCCGCGAGATCTTCTTGGCGCGCATCTCGTCGGACATCGCGCGGCGCACCGAGCTGGCGCGCAGCACCTGCGTGACGATCGTGCGCCGATGCGACAGGTCGGGCCCGATCGCCGCCGCTCGCTGCCGAGCCAACGCGAGGCGCAACGTGCGAGTGAGCCGGCGGACCGCACGCGGCGCATCTGCGCCGTCATCGAGAGCAGCACGCAGCGACACCGGATCGCCGAACTGCACGAACAGGTTGCGGCCGTTGACGACGACGGAAAGAAAGCGACGGAAACGCCCGACGCGCTCCCAGTTCTCCGACAGCAGTACGCGCAGCCACGAGCCTTCACGGTCCGGTGCGCGACCCCACATCACGGTGACGGGAATGAGATCGACTTCGAGCGAGCGATCGCTTGCCGCCGCAGCCACGAGCTGGCGCATCGGCGGAGAGATGCGGTGATCGATGCGATCGCCCCAGAAGCCGGTGCGACGCTCGAGGAACAACACGGAGTGCGACGGCAGCGGCGGCTTCAGGCCGTCGAGCGGCTCCGGCAGACCATGACGCGTGCAGGCTTTCTCCAGCGCGATCAGGTCGGCGACGCCGAGCACGTTGAGGACGTAGCAGATCGGTCGATCGTGTTGCGCGTAGCGCTTGCGCAGATCGTCGGGCAATACGTGCGGCCGCGCCCACCACGACAGCGGCGCGCGCAGCAGCCCCAGCCACAAGCGATCGAGCCCGGACAGATCTGCCATGCCGGCGGCGAGCTACTGATTCTCGTCCAACGCCCGGTCGGTAGCTTCCTTCTCCTTCTGCAAGACGTTCTCGACGTCCCTGGCCTTTTCCATCGGCTTCACCGTGTCGCGGAACACCGTTTCGTCGACCGGCGGCGGCGGCTTGCTCGGCTCATCCGCCGAGCCGCACGCAGCCAGCAGCAACGACACGAGCAGCATCGACCCCACCCGCTGAATTGCGACCATGATTCTTCTCCTTCTGGCTACCGCCTACAGCCTACAGCCTACAGCCTCACTGCGGCAGTCTCCGCAGGAACCGGTCGAGGAGCTCGCAAACCTCGTCGACGTTCGCAGTCAGTCGATGATCCGAGTCGATGAGATGGAGCGTGCTTCGGTACTGCTGCGCGTAGCGCACGCTGTTTTCGGGCGGAACGATGGTGTCGTTCCAGCCATGGACGATCGTCACCGGGCAACCCGGCGGCGGTTTCGGTGTGTACTGCTCGTAGCCCGGCATGAAGAACGCCGGAGCCAGCACGAACACGCCGCGCACCGGCAGCTCGCCGGCCGCAGTCATGCAGACATGTGCGCCGAGGCTCGAGCCGACCAGCACCAGCTTGCCCGGCAGCCCTTTGCAGACTTCGAGCAACCGCCGCACGCGCACGGCCGGATCTGCCATGCCGCGATAGTCGACCGACTCGACGCTGTACCCGCGCGCGCGGGCGACTTCGGCCATCGCAACGATCTTCGCGCCCCACGGCTCGCCGTCCTGGCCGTGCGAGAACACGATGTAAGGGCCGCTGCTCACGCGAAGGGATCCCCATCTGTCGGCGTCGAGAAATCAGCCGCGCGCGGATCTGCGAGATGCGAAGCGACCACGTTGCGCAAACTGGAGAAGATCGATTCCGTGCGGCCCGGATACTGCTGCTCCCATTCGTGCAGCATTTTCTTGATCTCCTTGCGCTGCATCTTCTCCTGCGAGCCGCACAGCGTGCACGGAATCAGCGGAAATTCCCGCGCGCGGGCGTAGCGCTCGATGTCGCGCTCGGCGACGTATGCCAGCGGCCGGATGACGATGTGACGACCGTCTTCGCTGCGCAGCTTCGGCGGCATCGCCTTGAGCTTGCCGCCGAAGAACATGTTGAGGAACAGCGTCTCGACGATGTCGTCGCGATGATGGCCGAGCGCGATCTTGGTGATGCCGTTCTCGCTGGCGTAGCGATACAGCGCGCCGCGCCGCAG
>DATENH010000104.1:0-9549 GCA_035275145.1 Steroidobacteraceae bacterium
CAAGCCCATCCTGCTGCTGGCTCACATGGACGTCGTGACCGCGAAGCCCGAGGAGTGGCAGCGCGATCCGTTCACACTGATCGAGGAGAACGGCTATTTCTTCGGTCGCGGCACGCTCGACAACAAGCAGGGCGTGACGGTGCTGACGAGCACGTTCCTGCGTTTGAAGCGCGAGGGCTTCGTGCCGACGCGCGACCTGATCATCGCGTTCAGCGGCGACGAAGAGACCGGCATGCTGACCGCCACCGACCTGGCGAACAAGAACCGCGCGCTGGTGGATGCGGAATACGCGCTCAACAGCGACGACGGCGGCGGCCAGCTCGATGAAACTACCGGCAAGCCGCAATACCTGAGCTTCGTCGGCGCCGAGAAGATCTCCGCGACGTACGAGCTGACTGTGCGCAATCCGGGCGGCCACAGCTCCGCACCGCGCGCCGACAACGCCATCTACGAGCTCGCCGATGCGCTCAAAGCGCTGCAGGCCTATCGCTTTCCGGTGAAGTACAACGACTGGACGATCGGCAGCTTCAAGGCTACCGGTCCGGTGACTCCCGGTCCGCTCGGCGCAGCGATGACGCGCTTTGCCGCGAATCCCCAGGACCAGGACGCCGCTGCGACGATCGCGACGGTGCCGACTGAAGTCGGCAAGACGCGCACCACTTGCGTCGCGACGATGCTCCGCGGCGGTCATGCATCGAATGCGTTGCCACAGAATGCAACTGCGACGGTGAGCTGCCGCATCTTCCCCGACACCAGCACCGACGAGGTCAAGGCGACGCTGGAACAAGTGGTCGGCAAGAATGTGGAAGTGCGCTTCCTGGGCAGCACACCGCCTGCGGGCGCGTCGCCGCTGCGTAAAGATGTGCTCGCCGCGCTGACCAAGGCGGCGCATGCGCAATATCCGGACATTCCCGTCGTGCCCGGCATGGTGCCGTGGGCCACCGATGGCGCGGTCTATCGTGCGGCGGGCATTCCCACCTATGGCGTCTCCGGTTCCTTCATCAAGGCGAGCGACAGCTTCAGTCACGGCCTGAACGAGCGGCTGCCGGTCGAATCGTTTTACGGCGAGCTGACGCACTGGTACGTGCTGATCAAAGAGCTGGCGGGCAAGCACTAGGTGCAGTCCTGCAGCCGGTCGGGATCGGCTGACTTGCGGGAACCGTTCCGACCGCGATGGCGTTGCGCGGGTACCGCAATCAATTGGAGAAAGCACGCCATGAAAATTCCTCATCAGATGCTGATGTGCGTGGTCGGCGGCTTCGCGCTTGCGACCGGCGCCTACGCCGGCGGCGGCTCGGGTCAGGCCGAGGTGAAGATGATGGACACGGACGGCGACGGCAGCATCTCCGCGGCCGAGCACGCAGCCGGCGCGAAGAAGATGTTCGAGCAGATGGATGCGGACGGCGACGGCATCGTGACCGCCAAGGAAATGGAGGCTGCCCACAAGGACATGCCGACGGCGCAGAGGGGCAGCACGGGCGAGTCGGATACTGCAGACGCGAGCCGCCTCGGCAAGAGCGAAGGCATGCATCACGACAAGTCCGCCGCTGCGAAGATCAAGATGATCGACACGGACGGTGACGGCACGATCACGGCTGCCGAGCACCAGGCCGGCGCCAAGAAGATGTTCGAGAAGATGGACAAGGACCACAACGGCAAGCTGAGCGCCGCCGAGGTCCAGGCCGGCCACGACCGCATGATGACGGCCGAGGATCAATAGGAACTGGAACGTCGGAAGACTTGTGGGTCAGGCTTCAGCCTGACATCTGTACAACGCCGGCGCCCTGCGCCGGCGTTTCTACTTCACGGAGCATCTCCATGCGCGAATGGCACATCGGACGTCTCATCGACCACGTTCACCTCCGGGCTCGCGATCTCGCCGCCAGCAAGCGCTTCTATCGCGCCGTGCTCGGTGCGCTCGACAAGCCGATCAACTCCGACGACGACACCCACCTGCAGTGCGACGAGCTGTGGATCGATGCGCTCGGCAACGACCGCCCTTCCGCTACACACGTGCACCTGGCTTTTCAGGCCCGGGATACCGATGCCGTACGGCGCTTCCACCAAGCCGGTCTCGCCGCGGGCGGCCGGGATAACGGCGCACCCGGCGAGCGCAAATATCATCCGGGATACTTCGCCGCCTTCCTGCTCGACCCCGACGGCAACAACGTCGAAGCCGTGTACCACGGGCCGGCGCAGCGCTCGGCCGAATCGGTCGTGCTCCGTGCATGAATGAATTCGGATCCATGACGGTGTACGGTAGGGGACCGTCATGGATACGAAAGAGAGCTCCTGGGCGACGTCCGGCGTCGGCGAGGCTGCGTACGCGGCACTCGCGCGCGGCATGCCGGCATCGGAAGTCTGGTCGCTCCTGCTGAGCGCTCTGCGTGAGCGCGCCGAAAGCCGCACTGCCCGCGCGCTCACCGAGCAGTGGGAACGCGACCGCTTCGTGCAGCTCTCATACATCGACCAACGAACGCTGGTCGAGCTCGACTTGCATCTGCTCGCCGCGGCAGCGGACTTCGAGGCGGTCGAGCTGTCGCCGCTCGCACCGCTCGGCTCGACGTCGAGCATCGCGCTGACGACGCAGAACCGCGTCGTCTCGACGGCGCGCGGCACCGAGGTCGTATCCGATCCCACTAACGTCCTCGCGCTCGAAAGCGCACGGCGGCTGCGCGACGATCCGACGCGCGTCGTGCGCCTCTGCACTTCGCATCGCTGCGTTCGTGCGCAGGAAGTGCCCAAGGTGCCCGGCTTCGCTGCGCACTTCCGCATGTTCTGCATGACCAGCGCGGCTCACGAGCGCAAGGATCAGACGTTCGTGACCGATGCGTTGACCCATCACATCCGCACGCACTTGCAGGGGCTCGATCGACTGGAGCAACACGGCTATCGCTTCCCGAACCGCCGCGTGCGCTTGCTCGCAATCCCACAGCGCGCACCGCTCGCGCGCCGGATCGCAGACTCGATCGAGGGAGTGCCGGTGTCGATGGAGCCGCTGGAGAAGCAGTATTACGACGGCTTGCGCTTCATGATCAGCGCCAACAGCGTCAGCGGCGACGACATCCCGCTGATCGACGGCGGCGCCTTCGACTGGCTGCACAAGCTGGCCGCCAACCACAAGCTCGTCTTCGTCGCGAGCGCCATCGGCTCGCAACTCGCCGCTTACGCTTACAGGACGGTGCCGGGAGAAAAAAGAGAGTGAAAGTCAGCACTGCAGCAATTGCTGCGCCGCTGAGTTTTCCCTCGATTTTTCTCCCGGCACCAACTCAAGGCTGCGTGAGCTGCGTGATGCCGCGCTTGCGCTTCTCTTCCGTGACCATCGCGCGCACGTCGGCGAGCAGACGCTTCGCGTCGTAGACGATGCCGTCCTTGATCGTGTACTTCACGCCGCCGACGCGGTGGGCCTTGCCGTCGTCGCCGAGACGGATGTGGCCCGTGCCGTACAGCACCTTGAGGTTCGCGAGCGGATTCTCGTCGAGCACCGCCAGGTCAGCGAGCTTGCCGGGCTCGACGGTACCGATGCGGTCAGCAGCGCCGAGCGCCTGCGCGCCGTACATCGTCGCGGAACGCAGTACTTCCAGCGGATGGAAGCCGGCCTCGCGCAGCAGCTCCAGCTCCTGGATCGTGCCGAAGCCGTACAGCTGATAGATGAATCCGGAATCCGAGCCGACCGTCACCCGACCGCCGCGATTCTTGTAATCGTTCACGAACGACATCCATAACTGATAGTTCTCGCGCCACGCCACTTCGTCCTCGGTGCCCCAGTCGAAGAAGAAGCTGCCGTGGTTGTCGCGGTTCGGCGTGTAGAAGTCCCAGAGCTGCGGCAACGTGTACTCGTCGTGCCAGTCCGCGCGGCGCGCCCGCATCAGATCGCGCGACGCGAGATAAATCGTGAACGTCGGGTCGAGCGTGAAGTCGAGCGAGAGCAGCTCCTTGATCACGGACTCGTACTTCTCGCTGCCGCGCGGCGCTGCCTGCTTCCACAGTCGGCCGGCCTGACCGAAGCGGTCCTGCTCGTTGTTGTAGTTGTACGCCGGCGGATAGTGCTGCACGGTGCGATCGTCGAACAGCGCTTCCGGCAACCCGTACCAGTGCTCCATCGTCGTCAGGCCCCAGCGCGCGGTCGTGAGAACGTTGACGCGAGTGACATCGAGCTGCGCGTGGTGGCACGCGCTGCGCATGCCCTGCTTCTTCAGCTCATCGAACACGGCCTCGAGAACGTCCGGCCGATAGCCGAAGCACTTCATGCCGACCGCGCCCTTGGCCTTCATGTCCCGCACCCACTTGCGCCCGTCCTCGGGCTTGGTGATCGGCGGGTCGGGCGTGAAGAACACGTACGGGAAGATGCGCGGTGCGGTGATCTCGTTACGTTCGCTGCGCTGCTCCTCGCTGACGCACCACTCGACGCCATTGCCGCAGCCCGGATCGCGGATCGTCGTGATGCCGTGGCCCATCCACAGCTTGTAGACGTAGGTCGCGGGCACGCCCTGCTCTTCGCCGCCGATGTGTCCATGCATGTCGATCAGGCCCGGCATCACGTAGTTGCCGCGCAGATCGAGCTCCCGCCCGCCGGCTTTGAGCTTCGGCCGATGCGGATCTTCCTTCGTGCCGCCCGGTGCGCCGACCGACATGACCTGCACGATGCGATTGCCCTCGATGACGATGTCGGCCGGCCCGAACGCCGGTGCGCCGGTGCCGTTGATCACAGTCGCGTTGCGCAGGACGAGCTGCGAATACGGACCCTCGCCTTCCTGTCGCGGCGGCGCCGGCGCCACCTTCGGCGGCGGCCCTTCGGCCGCTGCGCCGGCGAGCCCTGGGAGAACGCTCAGGCCGAGCAGGCAACAGCAAGCGAGAAATCTGTGCATGAACGTTCTCCCCATATTTTCTTGTCGGTGCGCATGATGCCGCAAGGAACGAAGCCCGGCGAGCTTGCGTTTGTTGGACATGGCTACTCAACCGAAGCCCGCGGACTCGCGGTTCGTCACCGCGTTGTTCCGCAGTCCCGACGCCGCCGAGCGCGCCTATCGCGCAGCCGCGGCGCTCGGCTACGAGGATGAAGACATCAACGTCGTCGTTTCGGATGCGACGCGTGACCGCCTGCTTGCCGATGCACGTCACCCGCGGCTCAGCGGCAACGCCGCCGAGAGCAAGGAGCAGCCCACGAAAGGCGCTGACCTCGGCGGTCCGACCGGCGGCACGTTCGGCACGATCGCGCCGATCATCGCCGCCGTCGGAACAGCAGTGCTGATTCCCGGTCTCGTGTTCGCCGGACCGATCGCGATTGCCCTGACCGCTGCCGGTGCGGTCGGCCTCGCGGGAGGTCTCATCGGTGCGCTCAAGGACTGGGGCATTCCGCAGGAACGCGTGAACGAGTACGAAACCGCGGTGCGCGACGGCGCGATCCTTATCGGCGTCAAAGCACGATCGGATGAGGATGCGCAACGCCTCGAACAAAAGTGGCGCGCGGAGGGCGGCCGCTGACGTTAACCTAGCGGCCCATGAGAGCCGCACCGTTCGTTTGTGCCCTGCTGCTGGTCAGTCCGGCGCAGCTGTGGCTGCCCGACCAGGTCTCGACGCCGAAGTCCGAAGTGCGCATCACCTTCAGTCCCGACGGCAAGCGCATGCTGTGGGGCGCGATCGGGTGGAGCGATGGTGTCGGTGGCTGGGACATCTACGAGAGCGAACGTGCAACCAGTGGCTGGAGCAAGCCGCACACGGTCTCGTTCGATTCCACCGCGAACGATTTCGATCCGTCGTTCGCGCCGGATGGCTCCGGCGTGTATTTCTTCTCCAATCGCGACGGCGGGTTCGGCAAGGACGACATCTACTTCGCACCGTTCGACCCGCACACCGGGCACTACGGCGCCGCGAAGAATCTCGGCGCGGCGATCAACTCGGCCGGCGACGAATGGGCGCCGGTCGTGTCGTCCGACGGCAAGCGACTCATGTTCGCGAGCGATGGGCACGGCGGCCGCGGCAAGCACGATCTCTTCATTGCTCACCGCCGCGGGACGGGCTGGGGCGAGATCGAGAATCTCGCCGAGCTGAACACGCCGGACGAGGATTTCGACGCGACGTTCCTGCACGACGGCGTCTCTGTCGTCTACACCTCGGGCAATTTCGAGAGCGACGCCGTGGCGCTGTACTTCGCGGCGTTTCGCGACGGTCACTTCGAGCCACGCGAGCGCCTGCCCGCTGCGGTCAATTCGCAGAAGCAGGGAGCGTGGACGCTCGGGCCGTCCATCTCGGCCGACGAGCCCGGAGTGCTCTACTTCACCTCCGAACAGGAGCATGGTCGCGGCCGCGCGGACATCTATCGAATCCAGTACCAGCTCCGCGCAGGAGTCGCAGATTCTCCGCAGTATCGAGCCTGGCTCGAGTTCAAGAACGAGTTTGCGGAAGAAGTCGCCGGACCGACCGGTTCAAGGATCGGCACGCGCTGATCAGCGGGCCGGGTATCGAGCAACGCGATCTGTTGGCGCCCGCTGGCAAGGAACTCGCGCTGCCTAACGGGCTGACCGTCGTCGGCACGCTCCTGCGCGACAAAACCCTGAAGCTCTGGCTGTACAACGCGAAGCTGCCTGCACAGAAGGGTTTCGAAGCGCTCGATTATTTTCCGTACGACGCAGCGGGCGTCATCACGGGAGCATTCCGCCGCAACGAGCAGCCGGTTGCGATGAGCTATCTCGACTCGCGCGAGCAGGCCGGCACGATGTACGTTGTCGGCACGCTGCAGGCACGCATCGGCGACAAGACGTATGACCTCAAGACCTACAGCTATAGCAAGAACTGGAACGACATCGACGCACTCCTGCTGCTCCTGCGCGATCGCACGTCCGGCAAGACGACCTATGGCGGCGGCCGCGTCGTGGACATCCATATTCCAAAGGGATCGCCGCCGCAGACGATCACGTTCGATCTGAACACTGCGTACAGCTTCCTGTGCGCGCACTCCGACTACTTCAACTGCCCGCTGGTCCTCACAAATAACCTGGATGCGGAGCTGAAGTTCGGCGAGAAGTATCCGCCGGTGTTCTCAGGACACTCTGCGGAACGGTGACGCGACTGCTCGAGTGACGCGCTCGGCCGACAGGATCGTGTTATGCAGGAGCATCGTCACAGTCATCTGACCGACGCCGCCGGGCACCGGCGTGATGTACGACGCCTTTTCTTTCACACGGTCGAAGTCCACGTCGCCGACGATGCGGCCGTCCGGCAGGCGGTTGAAGCCGACGTCGATCACGACCGCACCGGTGCGCACCATCTGCGGCACGATCAGATTCGGCACGCCGGCCGCGACGACGAGAATGTCCGCGAGCAGCGTGTACTGACCGAGATCGCGCGTCTTGATGTGGCAGATCGACACCGTCGCTTCCTGCTGCATCAACATCAGCGCCGTCGGCTTGCCGACGAGGTTGCTCGCGCCGACGACCACGACGTTGCGGCCTTCCACGGGGATCTGCTCGATCTCCAGGATCTTCTGCACGCCGTACGGTGTACACGGCGAGAACACCGTGTTGCCGGTGACGAGCCCGCCCATGTTGTAGAGATGGAAGCCGTCGACGTCCTTCTCCACCGAGATCTTCTCGACGACGCTCGCGACGCGGATGTGCGGCGGCAAAGGCAGCTGAACGAGGATGCCGTGAATGGCCGGGTCCTCGTTCAGCGCCTGGATGCGCGCGAGCAGCTCGCTCTCGCTGACGCCCACCGGCAGCTCGATCGGCTCCGAGCGGATGCCGACCTGCTTGCAGCCGGTGATCTTGCCGCGCACGTACGAGCGTGAGGCCGGGTTGTCGCCGACGAGAATGACGGCGAGCGCCGGCGTCACACCGTGACGCGAGCGAAGATCATCGACGCGCAGCCGGTATTCCGCGCGAAGGCGGTCTGCAATGGCTTTGCCGTCGATGATCTTTGCTGTCATAGCATCAGTAGCGGTAGTGGTCGGCTTTGTAGGGGCCGTCCGCCGCGACGCCGATGTACTTCGCCTGCTCCGTGCTGAGCTGCGTGAGCTTCGCGCCGAGCTTGGCGAGCTGCAGGCGCGCCACTTTCTCGTCGAGATGCTTCGGCAGCACGTACACGCCGACCGGATACTTCGAGTTGTTCACGTGCAGCTCGATCTGCGCCAGCGTCTGGTTCGCGAACGAGGAGCTCATCACGTACGAAGGATGACCGGTGCCGCAGCCGAGGTTCACCAAGCGACCTTCGGCCAGCAGGATGATCCGCTTGCCGTCCGGGAAGATCACGTGATCGACCTGCGGCTTGATGTTCTCCCAGCGATACTGCTTCAGCGCCGCGATGTCGATCTCGTTGTCGAAGTGGCCGATGTTGCAGACGATGGCGTTGTTCTTCATCTTCTTCATGTGCTCGTGCGTGATCACATGGAGGTTGCCGGTCGCGGTGACGAAGATGTCGGCTTTGTCGCAGGCATCGTCCATCGTCACGACGCGATAGCCTTCCATCGCCGCCTGCAGCGCGCAGATCGGATCGATCTCGGTGATCCACACCTGCGCAGAAAGCGCGCGCAGCGCCTGCGCCGAGCCCTTGCCGACGTCACCGTAGCCGCAGACCACTGCGATCTTGCCGGCCACCATCACGTCAGTCGCACGCTTGATGCCGTCGACCAGCGACTCGCGGCAGCCGTACAGATTGTCGAACTTGCTCTTCGTGACCGAGTCGTTGACGTTGATCGCGGGGAACGCCAGCGCGCCGTCCTTCGCCATCTGATACAGGCGCTTCACGCCGGTCGTGGTCTCCTCGCTCACGCCCCTGATCTGCTTCAGGCGCGTCGAGTACCACTTCGGATCGACCTTGAGCTTGGCGCGGATCGAGTTGAACAGCGAGGTCTCTTCTTCGCTGCCGGGCTTTGCGATGACACTCGCGTCGGTCTCGGCGCGAGCGCCGAGGTGCAACAGCAGCGTGGCGTCGCCGCCGTCATCGAGGATCAGATTCGAATAGCCGCCGTCAGTCCAATCGAAGATGCGATGGGTGTAGTCCCAATACTGATCCAGCGACTCGCCCTTGTGCGCGAACACGGCAGTACCGCGTGCTGCGATTGCAGCGGCGGCGTGATCCTGCGTCGAGAACACGTTGCACGAGGCCCAGCGCACCTGTGCGCCGAGCGCCTGCAGCGTCTCGATCAGCACCGCGGTCTGGATGGTCATGTGCAGCGAACCGGTGATGCGCGCGCCTTTCAGCGGCTGCGATTTCGCGAATTCCTCGCGAATCGCCATCAGGCCGGGCATCTCGGTCTCGGCGATCAGGATCTCTTTGCGACCCCAATCGGCCAGCGCCAGGTCGGCGACCTGGAAATCGTTTTTCGAAGCAACGTTAGCAACTGCGCTCATGCTCAGTCTCCTGTACTCACAAAGTTTAGGAGGGCGCCGTTGCCGTTATTGGCAATTGCGTACCGAGCCTGACAGTCGGCGAGGATGAACTCCTGGCCCTGCTGCAGCGCCCCTCGGTGCGCGGAGGTGCGGAAGTTTACCAGAACCCGGGAGTCAGGCTAAAGCCTGACTCCGCTCTAACCGTTCGCCGCGCGCTTCACGC
>DATENH010000105.1:0-5838 GCA_035275145.1 Steroidobacteraceae bacterium
TTTCTCATGAGTTCGACATTCAGTCCAAGCCGGGTGCCGGCACGCGCGTGACGATCACGCGCTGGAAGTGATCGTGCAGAGCCTGATCGTCACGGAATCGAGCCAGATCGCCCAAGCGCGTCGTGCAGTGGCTGCGCTGGCGGCACGCCAGGGCTTCGACGAAGAAGATGCGGGCCGCGCCGCGCTGGTCGCGATGGAAATCTGCAGCAACCTGGTCAAGCACGGCGGCGGCGGCGAGTTGATCGCGCAACCGCTGGAGCGCGACGAGCGCCGCGGCGTCGGGCTGATCGGTCTCGACAAAGGCCCGGGCATCGACGATCTGGCCAGGAGTCTGCGCGACGGCTTCTCGACCGGCGGCTCGCCGGGCACGGGTCTGGGCGCGATCAGCCGGCTGTCGCAGGTGTTCGACGTGTATTCGCAGCCCGGTCAGGGCACAGTGGTGCTCGCGCAGCTCTGGCCCGACGCACGCGCGCCCCGCCCCGCACCGATGGAATGTGGCGCCATCGTCGTCCCGGCACCCAACGAAGTCGAGTGCGGCGACGCCTGGTGCTTCGTCGAGCGCGCCGGCGGGGCACTGGTCATGGGGGTCGATGGACTCGGTCATGGCCTGACGGCTTCGCAAGCTGCAAAACTTGCGTGCGATGTCTTCATGACGGAAAAAACGCGCCCGCCGGGCGCGGTGCTCGAGCGCATTCACACGGCGTTGCGCACGACACGCGGCGCTGCGGTGATCATGCTCGATATCAATTGGGACCAGGGCCGGCTCCTGGCGGTGGGCATCGGCAACCTGGTCGCAGCCATCGTCGACAGCGCTGCGACCAAACGCATTCCGTCCTATAACGGCATCGTCGGCTATGCGACGCCGCGGATCCGCGAGCTGAGCTATCCGATCGACCCGGCTGCTACGGTCATCTTTCACTCCGACGGCCTGACCACCTCGTGGCAGCCCGAACGCTATCCCGGACTGATGCAGCATCCCTGCGCCGTGATCGCCGGAGTGCTGTATCGTGACTGCAAGCGCGGCCGCGACGACTCGATGGTGGTTGCGTTGCGACGGACGACGACATGAGACATCCACTGCTCGAGCTCGAGCTCACCACCGACCGCGACATGATCGCCGCCCGCCAGCGCGCGCGCCACATCAGCGCCCTGCTCGACTTCGACGCCCAGGATCAGGTACGCATCGCGACCGCAGTCTCCGAGGTCGCGCGCAACGCCGTGCGGCACGGGGGCGGCGGACGCATCGAGTTCGCGCTCGAGGAGCAAAGCGGCCGCGATGCGGCGTTGTCCATCACCATCGTCGACCAGGGGCCGGGCATCTCCGACTTCGAAGCCGCGATCGGCGGCAGCACGCCGACGGGCGAGCCGAAGCTCGGGCTGGTGACCGCGCGACGTCTGATGGACGCTTTCGAGATGGATTCGGAACCGAAGCGTGGCACTTCGATCACGCTGCGCAAGAGCGTGCCGCGCCGCGCGGACCCGTTCACTCGTGCACGCGTCGAGGCTCTGGTGCGCTCCGTCCAGTCACAGCGCAGCGCCGACGCAAACGCTGAGGTCCAGCAACAGAATCGCGATCTGTTGCGCAGCCTGGAGGAGCTCCGGCTGCGCCAGGAAGAGCTGACGCGGCTCAACGCCGAGCTCGAAGACACCAACCGCGGCGTGATGGCGTTGTACTCGGAGCTCGACGAGCGCGCCGCGCATCTGCGCGCCGCGGACGAGACCAAGACGCGCTTCCTGTCGAGCGTCAGCCACGAATTCCGCACGCCCGTGAACTCGATCCTGGCGCTGTCGAAGATCCTGCTGCACCGGCTCGACGGCGAGCTCACGCAGGAGCAGGAGCGTCAGGTGCGCTACATCTTCCAGGCGGCCGACCAGCTCGCGACGCTGATCGACGACCTGCTCGACCTGCGCAAAGTGGAAGCCGGCAAGATCCAGCTGCGCGTCGAGAAGTTCACGGCCACCGATCTGTTCGCGGCACTGCGTGGCATGTTCAAGCCGCTCGCGACCAACGACAACGTCGCGCTGCTGATCGAAGAGCCCGACGATCTGCCCGAGCTGTGTACCGACCAGGGCAAGGTCGCGCAAATCCTCCGCAACCTCATCTCGAATGCGCTGAAGTTCACGGTGCGCGGTTCGGTGAGCGTGTCGTGCCGGCTCGCGCCGGACGGGCAGGCGATGCTGTTCGAAGTTGCAGACACCGGCATCGGCATCGCGCCGGAAAATCACCGGCGCATCTTCGATGAGTTCTCGCAGGTGGAAAATCCATTGCAGACCACGGTGAAGGGCACGGGCCTCGGCCTGCCGCTATCGCAACGCCTGGCGGGATTGCTCGGCGGCACCATCGAGATTCGCAGCACGCTGGGCCATGGCTCGACCTTCACGCTGGCGATTCCGCTGCGGCTCGACGGCGAGCGCGTGGCTGCGCTCGTCGCGAGCGAAGCCGTGACGCCGATGGCGCTCGACCGCGTACTGATCATCGACGACAACGAGATCGAGCGCTATGCGCTGCGCCAGTTCCTCTCGACCAGCCGTTACGAGGTGATCGAGGCGTCCGGCGGCTACGACGGCCTGCGGCTGGCGCGCCAGGCGCAGCCGGACGTGATTTTTCTGGACCTGATGATGCCGGACATCCACGGCTTCGAAGTGCTGAAGATGCTCAAGGCCATCGAAGACACGCGACGCATCCCGGTCGTGCTGTTCACGTCGCAAATGCCGGAGCGCGAGGTCGATCGTGAGCGCAGCGCGGGCGCCGATGCGCTGCTGCTGAAGAACGAGCTGTCGCGTGACACCGTCACGAGCACGATGCAGCGTGTCCGGGGGCAGACGGAGACCGATCATGCACGAAACACCTGACACCATTCTCAACGTCAACGACAACGAGCCGGCGCGCTACGCGACCACGCGCATCCTGCATCGTGCCGGCTTCAAGGTGCTGGAAGCGGGCACGGGCACCGAAGCCCTGCAGATCATCCGCGAGGACATGCCGCCGCTGGTCATCATGGACATCAACCTGCCCGACATGAGCGGCGTCGAAGTTTGCCGACGCCTGAAGTCCGACCCCACGACGGCCTCGACGATGGTGCTGCAGATGTCAGCGACCAACATCGCGGTGGCCGATCGGGTCAACTCGCTGGCTGCAGGCGCCGATAGCTTTCTCGTGGAGCCGGTCGAGCCGGAGGAGCTGGAAGCGGTGTCGCGCGCGCTGCTGCGGCTGCATCGCAGCGAGTCCGCCCTGCGGCGCGCAGTCGCCGAACGCGAGTTGCTGCTCAAGGAAGTGAACCATCGCGTCAAGAACAGCCTGCAGCTCGTGCTCAGCATGCTCAGCCTGCAGGGTCATCGCTTCAAGGAGCCGGAAACGCGCGAGCTGTTCACCAAGGCCATCTCGCGCGTGACCGCGATCGCTGCGATCCACGAGCGGCTGTATCAGGACGCCGATCCGCTCACGGTCGAGATGCACACGTATCTCACCGGCCTGTGTGCGGAGCTGGTGCGCGCGTCGGGCATGGAAGACAACGCGAAGGCGAGCTTGCAGATCCAGGTCGAAGAGATGCGGCTGCCGACCGAACACGGCGTCGCGGTGGCGTTGGTCGTAAACGAGCTGGTGATGAACGCGCTGAAGCACGCGCAGCCGACGAACGGCCCTGCGGTCATCAACGTGGTGCTGATGCGCTTCGGCACGGAACAGGTGCGGCTGAGCGTAGCGGATAACGGTGCAACCGCGGAGCAGTCTTCGTCCGAGGTCACGGGCCTTGGCACGCAGCTCATCAGAATGCTGGCACGGCAACTCAATGGCACCGTCGGCATCGAGCGTGCGCCAGGCACGTACGCCGTACACGTCACTTTCCCGCTCCAGTCCGCGGTGTCATGGCGGCCACCATCCTGATCGTCGAAGACCAGATGCTCATTGCGTGGCACCTCAGCGATCTCGTCGAAGGGGCCGGCCACCGGGTGCTGGCAATAGCGCGCGACCCCGCGGAGGCCGTGCAGGCTGCGGCGCGTCAGCGGCCCGACCTTGCATTCATGGATATCCGCTTGCACGGCGGCAGCAGCGGCCTCGAAGCGGCGCGCATGCTGTTCGAGTGCTGGGGGGTGCGCTCGATCTACATCAGCGCGAATCTCGATCCGGCGACGCGCGCTCAGGCGGAGCAGCTGCAGCCTTTGGGGTTCGTCGGCAAGCCCTTCCTGCCAGCGGACGTCATCACCGCCCTCGAGAATGCGGTGAAGCTGATGCCGACCTAGTTCAGGGACGCGCTGGGGCGGTTGAGGTCCTCGGAGAATTGCGCGAGCTCGGCGGCAACTTCTTCCATCGCGACGGCGCTGCAGCCGATCTGCTCGGCCCAGCCTTGCAGCTCGAACTCTTCTTCGATTGCGCGCAGCGAGTTGAGTAACAGGAGTGCGTCCGGCATCGGCATGGTCAGGCGCAGCGTCTCGTCACCGTCAACACAGTGCACCGTGACTGTTCCGCAGATCGCCGGCTGGTGTTCCGGCACTTCCGCTGTTGCCGCCGCGGTGATGACTTCGTGAGTTCCGAATACATCTGCAAGGCACATGAGGTGCCTCCTGACGAGCTGCGGCCGAAGTGGGCCTGTCGATGCAACGCGCGGCCGAGCCCGCCGGGTCCCTGTTTGGCCGACGCGAGCAACGATGCCGATTTTTATTTATTTGTCAGGTACTTACGTAGTAGCTTGTCGATCAAGACCTGAGCGCGCTGGGCGCGCTGCTCATCCCAGACTTGCTCGAGCTGTTCGTTCATGTACGCACGCCGCGCCAGTTCGAGCTGCACGGCATACACACCCTCCGCGGGCTTGCCGTAGTGATCGGTGATGTAGCCGCCCTTGAAGCGTCCGTTGAGCACAGAACCGTATTCGCCATCGCGCAGGACGATGTCGAGCAACTCATCGCCGACACCGCGAGGACAGCTCGCGCCATCGCGCGTGCCGAGATTGAATTCGGGCAGCACGCCCATGAACAGACCCGGGATCTCGCTCGCGATCGAGTGCGCGTCCCACAACAGCGCCCGGCCATGAGCGGTGCGCAGCGCCATGAGCTCGGTCGCGATGCGGTCGTGATACGGGCGCCAGTATTGCTCGATGCGCGCCGCGATCTCGCGGTCGTCCGGCTCCTGCCCCGCCATGTAGATGAACGAGCCGCCGAACGTCTCGGTCGGACACACCGGCGAGGTGGGATTGCCGACGTACAGCGACGCCGAGTCCGGCGAGCGATTGAGATCGACCACGTAGCGCGAATAGTTCGCCTTGATGATCGACGCGCCGAGCCCGCGCGCGAAGTCGTATAGCTTGTCGACATGCCAGTCCGTATCCGGCACACCGCGCCCGACGACGGTGAGGCGATGCGCGAGCGCCTCGGGCAGCTCGGTCCCCGAATGCGGAATGCTGATGAGCAGCGGCGAGGTGCCGCGATGGAATTCGTAGACGTTCATAGCATCGGCAACTTCAAGCCGTTCTCGCGCGCACAGTCGATCGCTTCCTGATAGCCCGCATCCGCATGCCGCGCGACGCCGATCGCGGGATCGTTCCACAACACTCGTTCGACACGCCGCGACGCTGCCGGCGTGCCGTCGCATACGATGACGACGCCCGCGTGCTGCGAGTAACCCATGCCGACGCCGCCGCCATGATGGATCGAGACCCACGTCGCTCCGCCCGCCGTGTTCAACAGTGCGTTGAGCAGCGGCCAATCGGAGACCGCATCCGAGCCGTCCTTCATGCCTTCGGTCTCGCGATTCGGGCTCGCGACCGAGCCGGAGTCGAGATGATCGCGGCCGATGACGATCGGCGCCTTGAGCTCGCCCGAGGCGACCATCTCGTTGAACGCGAG
>DATENH010000106.1:0-44905 GCA_035275145.1 Steroidobacteraceae bacterium
AGGCAAGACTTTCACGAGCCTGAACCTGGCGTTGAGCCTGGCGATGGAGCGCGACTTCAGGGTGCTGCTGGTGGACGCCGACGCGCCGAAGCCGCACCTGTCCCGCACTTTCGGCCTGGAAGGCGAGGCCGGCTTGCTGGATCTTCTGGCCGATTCCACTCGGCGCGTGGAAAGCGTCATCTATCGCACCGATGTACCGCAGCTCGACCTGATGCCCGCCGGCGGCGGCTCCGAAGCCGCGACCGAGTTGCTCGCGAGCGCGCGCATGCGCGACGTGGCCGGCCGGCTCGCAGCGCTCTACGGTCGCGGCATGGTTCTGTTCGACTCGCCGCCGGTGCTGTTGACGAGCGAGTCGCGCTCGCTCGCGGCATTCCTCGGCCAGATCGTGGTCGTGGTCAAGGCCGGCACGACGCCGCAACAGGCAGTGCGCGATACGGTGCAGATTCTCGGTCAGCCGGCACGCATGAGCCTGGTGCTCAATCACGCGGATCTGGCCGGACCGATGGGTTACTACTACGGGTACCGCTACGGGTACGGCCATGCGCAGCAAGGGGAAGGTGCTGCGCCGGACTCCCCGCCGGTACAAGACGAACGATAGCGAGAGAATGGGGAGGCTTCGTGGACGCGACAAAACGAAGTGCGCGTGGAGTGCGCACGACCGCGCTCTGGTGCGCTGTGTACGCTGCACTGTCAGCGACGACGGCGGGAGCTGCGACGGCGAGTTTCGATCTCGGAGCTGAGCGCTCCGACAACATCGCGCGCACGGCGACCGACGAGACGGCCGAGACGACCGCGACTGCGCGCGGCGCGCTCGCGATGTCGGTCGACCGGCCGCGGCTCAAGGGCGATATCGACGCGGATCTGCGCTATCGCTCGTATCTCGAGAACAGCTACGACGACGAAGTCATCGGCGGCGCCAACGTCAACCTCGATTTCGCGCTCATCAAGGAACGGCTCGCCTGGATCGCGACCGACAACTTCGGCCAGGTGGCGAACGATCGCCGCCAGGTCGAGACCCCGGACAACCGGCAGAACTTCAACGTGTTCTCGACCGGCCCGAACCTGACGCTGCCGCTCGGCGATCGCACTGATTTCCTCGTGGGCGGCCGCTGGACCACCGCCGACTACGAGGACTCCGCGCAGAACAGCGATTCCGTCGACGCGTCTGTCGGTCTCAGCCGTCAGCTCTCCGAGCACACCGGGATATCGTTGTACGGCGAGGGCAGCGAGACCGATTACGAGAGCGACCCGCTGAACCAGAAGTACCGCATCAAGTCGGCCTATCTGCGCTACGACGCCACCGGTTCGCGCACGACGCTATCGATGGACGGCGGCTACACGGAGACCAGCCACGGTGAAACCAGCAACGGCGGTACGCTCTTCCACCTGAACCTCTCCCGCAAAGTCGGCGCGTACTCGACGATCGGCCTCACGGCAGGCTCGGATTTTCAGGACACGGCGACTCAATTCAGCCTCAACCAGACTCAGGTCGGTGTCCAGGACAGCAACCAGAACACCGTGGTGGCCGCCGACGTCTTTCGCGCGAACTACGTGTATCTGACTTTCGGGACGCAGAAGGACCGCACGTCATTCAGTCTTTCGATCAACGGCACGCGAGAGCGTCACGAGACGCAGACGACTCTCGACCGTGACTACATTCGCACGACCGCGTCGATCTCACGCCGCGCGACGCAGCGCCTCGATGTGGAGCTGCACGGCAACTACGTCGACGAAGAATTCGTCGGACCGGGAGCGGTGAAGTTCAAGGAATGGTCCGCCGGCTTCGGCGTGCTGATGCGCATCACCCAGAGCATCGGCATGCGGCTCTCGTTCGACCGCTACGAAGGTTCCAGCGACGACGATACTCGCGACTACAAGGAGAATCGGGCGTACCTCGGCTTCGGCTACACGGTCGGGAAGCGCTGATCTCATCGCATGAATGCCAGCCTGCAAACTCCCGTCGAGCCCGTGCAATCCAGCATGAGCGTGCGTGCCTGCGAGCCTCGCGACCACGAGGCCTGGAACGCGTTCGTCAAAGCGCAGCCGGAAGGCACGTTCTTCCATCTGGCGCAGTGGCAGCAGGTGCTGCGCGAGGCCTTCGGGCACCGTACTTATTATCTGTTGGCGGAGCGGGGCGGCGAGATCCAGGGTGTCCTGCCGCTCGCGCACGTGAAGAGCGCATTGTTCGGCAGCGCGCTGATCTCGACGCCGTTTTGTGTCTACGGCGGCGTCGTGGCCAGCGATGAAGGTGCAGCCCGCGCCCTGACGCAGCAGGCGTGCGACCTGGCCCGGCGGCTCGGCGTCGATTACCTGGAGCTCCGCAATCGGCGCCGCTGCAATCCCGACTGGCCGACACGCGATCTGTACGTCACCTTCCGCAAGAAGATCGAGCCGGAGTCCGCAGCGAACATGCTGGCGATTCCGCGCAAGCAGCGCGCGATGGTGCGCAAGGGCATCCAGAAAGGCCTGCGCTCGCGCGTCGACGAGCATCCGGCCGATCACTACGCGCTGTATTCCGAGAGCCTGCGCAATCTCGGTACGCCGGTGTTCTCGCTGCGCTACCTCGAAACGTTGCGCAAGGTATTCGGCGACGACTGCGAGATCCTCACGATCATGCATGAGGATGCGCCGGTCGCCAGCGTGCTCAGCTTCTATTTTCGCGACGAGGTGCTGCCGTACTACGGCGGCGGCGGCGCGGCGGCGCGGCCGGTTGCGGCGAACGACTTCATGTACTGGGAAGTCATGGAGCGAGCCCGGCAGCGCGGCATCCAGCTGTTCGATTACGGCCGCAGCAAGCGCGGCACCGGCTCGTTCGACTTCAAGTCGCACTGGGGCTTCGAGCCCGAGCCGCTCTGCTACGAATACTTCCTGGTCAAGGCGCGGGACGTGCCGAACCTGAGCCCGACCAATCCGGCGTACGAGCGCGCCATCAAGCTGTGGCGTCGCATGCCGCTGCGCCTGACGCAGATGCTCGGTCCGTGGCTCGCGCGGAACCTCGGATGAAAGACGTCCTGTATCTCGCGCACCGGCTGCCGTATCCCCCCAACAAGGGCGACAAGATCCGGTCGTTTCATCTGCTGCGCGCGCTCGCATCGCGCTATCGGGTGCACCTCGGCACGTTCGTCGATGCTCCCGAGGACCGCGTGCATGTCGACGCGTTGCGTCGCTACTGCGCTTCGCTCTATGCGCCGGAGATCAATCCGACCTGGCGCAAGCTGACTGCGCTGCGCGGCCTGCTCTCCGGACGGGCTCTGACGCAAACTTATTATGAGCATGGCGGACTCGCGGCGTGGTGCTCACGCACGGTCCGTGAGCACAAGATCGAGCGCGCAGTGATCTTCTCCTCGGCCATGGCGCAGTTCGTCGGCGGTGCGGCGGTACCGACGCTTCGACGCGTCATGGATTTCTGCGACATCGACTCCGACAAGTGGCGCCAGTACAGCGACAACAAGTCCGCGCTCGCCGGCTGGATCTACTCGCGCGAAGCCGAGCTGCTGGAGCGCGACGAGCGGCGCATCGCGAGCGAGTTCGACGTCAGCGTGTTCGTCTCCGACAACGAGACTGCCGCGTTCACTGCGATCGCGCCGGAATCAGCAACGCGCGTGCACACCGTTCGTAACGGCGTCGACATCGACTACTTCACGCCGAACGAGGCCCATGCGCGTCCGCAAGGGTGCGAAGAGCCCTACGTCGTCTTCACCGGCGCGATGGACTATTGGGCGAATGTCGAGGGTGTGAGCTGGTTCGTGAACGAGATCTGGCCGCAGGTGCATGCCGCCCAGCCGCGCGCGAAGTTCTTCATCGTCGGCTCGCGGCCGGCCGAGGCAGTGCAAAAGCTCGCCAGAACGGCTGGAGTAGTCGTGACGGGCAGCGTTCCCGACGTCCGCCCGTATCTGCACTACGCGAATGTGGCGGTGGCGCCGCTGCGAGTGGCGCGCGGAATCCAGAACAAGGTCCTCGAGGCGATGGCCATGGAACGGGTCGTCGTGGCAGTGCCCGCCGCGGTGCGCGGTATCGACGCGACTCCGCCCGGCGACGTGCTGGTGACGGAAAACGCGAGGGACTTTGCACGCTTCGTCGCCACGCTGCTGGAGCCTGCCAGCCGGCGTCGCTCCGAGCTCAATCGCAACTACGTTGCAGATCGGTTTCACTGGGGGCGCAATCTCGATACTTTTCTGCGCCTCGTCGAGGGCGATGTCGCCCTCGCGGCCTGATAGAGCGAACGACACCTGATGTGCGGCATCGTTGGAATAGTTGATATCCGCGGCCGGCGCGAGCTGGACCGCGACCTGCTGCGCCGGATGAACGGCTCGGTGAGTCATCGCGGCCCCGATGGCAGCGGCGAGCATTTCGAGCCGGGCGTCGCGTTCGGGCATCGGCGGCTGGCGATCATCGACGTCGCCACGGGACAGCAGCCGATCTACAACGAAGACAACTCCGTGGTCATCGTCTTCAACGGCGAGATCTACAACTACCGCCAGCTGATCCCGGAGCTGCAGGCGCTGGGCCACGTCTTCCGCACGCGCAGCGACACCGAGGTGATCGTGCACGCCTGGGAAGCGTGGGGCGAGCGCTGCGTCGACCGGCTGCGCGGCATGTTCGCGTTTGCGTTGTGGGATGCGAAGGCGCAGACGTTGTTCCTCGCGCGCGACCGGCTCGGCGTCAAACCGCTCTACTACAGTCTGCTGGCGGACGGAGTGCTGGTGTTCGGCTCCGAGCTCAAGTCGCTGCAGGAGTGCGCGATCGACCGCCGGGTGGATCGCGAAGCGGTCATGGATTACTTCACGCTCGGCTACATCCCCGAGCCGCGCAGCATCTATACGGCTGTTCGCAAGCTCCCGTCCGGGCACCTGCTGCGCATCCGGCGCGGCGAGCCGCTGCCCGAGCCGAAGCGTTACTGGGACGTGCGGTTCTCGCTCGACAGCTCGCCGGCCGACGACTCGGCCTGCGAAGAGCTTGCGGCGCGCCTGCGTGAGAGCGTCGAGCTGCGGATGATTTCCGAGGTTCCGCTCGGCGCCTTCCTTTCCGGCGGTGTCGATTCCGGCGCGGTCGTGGCCACGATGGCGGGCATCTCGAGCGAGCCGGTCAACACGTGCACGATCGGCTTCGACCACGCTGCGTACGACGAAACGCCGTTCGCGCTCGAAGTTGCGCAACGTTATGCGACGCGCCACTTCGTCGACCGCGTCGACAGCGACGATTTCGACCTCGTAGATCGGCTCGCGAAACTCTACGACGAGCCGTTCGCGGACAGCTCGGCAATGCCGACGTACCGCGTCTGCGGCCTCGCGCGTCAGCACGTGACGGTCGCGTTGTCCGGCGACGGCGGCGACGAGGTGTTCGGCGGATACCGCCGCTACCAGACTCATCTGCGCGAAGACCGCTTGCGTTCCAGTTTCCCGGGCTGGATGCGCAACACTGTCATCAAGGGTCTCGCGTGCGCGTACCCGCGTTTCACTTCCGCGCCGCGCTTCCTGCGGATGCGCCCGATGCTGAGCGCGCTGGCTCGCGATCCGGTAGCCGCTTATCTGCACGAGGTATCAGTCGTGCGCGCGGAGGAGCGCAGCGCGCTGCTTTCCGAAGATTTCGTGCGCAATCTCGGCGGCTATTCGACGCTGGATCTGTTCCGCAGCCACGCCGCCGCGGCGCAGACGGAGGATCCGCTCGCGCTGGTCCAGTATCTCGACATGAAGACCTACCTGGTCGACGACATCAACACCAAGGTCGATCGCGCGAGCATGGCGCACTCCCTCGAAGTGCGTGAGCCGCTGATGGACCATGCGCTGGTCGAATGGATGGCGCGACTGCCGTCACGCCTGAAGATTCGTGACGGCGCGGGCAAATTCCTCCTCAAGCGCGCGATGCGCGGCAAGCTGCCGGACGACACGATCGATCGTCGCAAATCCGGTTTCGCCGTGCCGCTCGCACAGTGGTTCCGCGGTCCGCTGCGGGAGCGCATCGCGCGGCTGAAGACGAGCAGCGTGCTGCTCGACAGCGGCCTGTTCGACGCTCGCGGCATCGGCGCACTGGTCGGCGCTCATCAGGAGCAGCGGCAGGATTACAGCCAGGCGATCTGGTCGCTGCTCATGTTCGAGGCGTTCCTGAAATGCAGCCCCCGCTGATCGCTCATGTCATCTACGAGCTCGACGTCGGCGGCCTCGAGAACGGGCTCGTCAACCTGATCAATCACATGCCTGTCGATGCGTATCGACATGCGATCGTCTGCGTCGGCACCCGCCAGGGCCTGAAACACCGGCTCACGCGCGACGTCCCCGTGATCACGCTGGGAAAGAAGCCGGGCATGGACCTCGGCGTGCACGCCCGCGCCTGGCGCGTTTTTCGCGAGTTGAAGCCGCACATCGTCCATACGCGCAATCTCGCGGCGCTGGAAATGCAGGCGGCGGCGTGGGCTGCCGGCGTGCCGGTGCGCATCCACAGCGAGCATGGCCGCGACGGCCGCGACATGCAGGGCACGTACTGGCGACACAATGCGGTTCGCAAAGCCTTCCGCCCGTTCGTGCATGGCTACCTGACGATGAGCGACAACCTGCGCCGCTGGCTGATCGATTCGATCGGCATCGACGCGAGGCGCGTCACGCAGATCTACACCGGCGTCGACACTGGGCGCTTCGTTCCTCGCAACGGGGCGAGGGCAGAGATCGGCCCGCCGGGATTTCTGAGCGACGCGTCGTTCGTGGTCGGTGCCGTCGGTCGCATGATTCCGATCAAGGATCACGTCACGCTCGTCAAAGCATTTGCGGAGCTGACCAGGCTGCTGCCGGACGGTCGGCGCGCCCGTCTCGTGCTGATCGGCGACGGGCCGCTCAAGGCCGAGTGCGAGCAGCTTGCGCAGGAGTCGGGCATCGAGCGGCAATGCTGGTTCGCCGGCCGGCGCGACGATGTCGCGCAGCTCGTGCAGTGCTGCGACGTCTTCTGTCTGACGTCTCTCAACGAAGGGATCAACAACACCGTGCTCGAAGCGATGGCGACGGGCTTGCCGGTCATCGCGACCGCCGTCGGCGGCAATCCGGAACTGGTGATCGACGGCGAGACAGGGTGCCTGGTGCCGCCCGCATCGGTGGAAATGCTGGCACGCGCTCTGCTGCGTTACGCGCAGGACAGCGATTTGCGAGCCCGTCACGGCCGCAACGGTCGCGCACGCGCGGAAGCGGCGTTCAGTCTCACTGCCATGGTGAACGGGTATCTCGATCTGTACGGCCGGTCCGGTCAGCGCGCGTCCTTGAGGTACGTGCGCTGCGATCCGTCGGCGCTGTGAAGTAGCTCAGTCATCATGCGCATCCTGCACGTTCTCGATCACTCCATTCCCCTGCACAGCGGCTACACGTTCCGCACGCTGTCGATTCTCAACGAGCAGCGCAAACGCGGTTGGCAGACCGAGCACCTGACTTCGAGCAAGCACTACGGCGCGCGCGCTGAAGTCGAAGAAGTCGACGGCATGCGTTTCCATCGCACGCTGGCGCCGTCCTCGATGTGGCGTCGCGCTCCCGTGCTCGACCAGCTCGCAGTCATCGTCGATACGCGGCGCCGGCTGGAGCAGGTGATCGCGCAGACGCGGCCCGACATCGTTCACGCGCACTCGCCCAGTCTCAACGGCGTGGCTGCGCTTGACGTTGCGCAGCGCTTGCAGTTGCCGGTGGTGTACGAGGTGCGTGCCTTCTGGGAGGACGCAGCCGTCGATCACGGCTCGACCAACGAAGGCAGCGCGCGCTACCGGCTGTCGAAAGCGCTCGAAACCTGGGTGTTGCGGCGCGCGAATGCCGTCACGACGATCTGCGAAGGTCTGCGCAGCGACATTGTCAGCCGCGGCATTCCGGCGGAGCGCATCACCGTGATTCCGAACGGCGTGAACACCGAGAGCTTCCCGGTGATCGGCGTCGGCGACGCTGAGCTCAAGAGCAGGCTCGGATTGAACGGCGCATTCGTCCTCGGCTTCCTCGGCTCCTTCTATGGCTACGAAGGCTTGGACGTGCTGGTGCAGGCCCTGCCGAAGATCCTCGCGTTCGAGCCCAGCGCACGCATCCTGCTCGTCGGCGGTGGCAGGGAAGAGCAGCGGCTCGCCGAGCTGGCGCAGCGGTTGGGCGTCGCAGACAAAGTCGTGAGCGTCGGCCGCGTGCCGCACCAGGAAGTCGCACGCTATTACGGCATCGTCGATCTGCTGGTCTTCCCGCGCAAATCCATGCGCCTCACCGAGACGGTCACGCCATTGAAGCCGCTCGAAGCGATGTCGCAGGGCCGGCTGCTGATGGCGTCGAATGTCGGCGGACACCGCGAGCTGATCCGCGACGGCGAGACCGGATTCCTGTTTCCCTCGGACAACCCGGATGCGCTCGCGGAGTCGGTGCGCGCGGTACTGGCCGCACGCCCGCGCTGGGATGCCGTTCGCGCGGCGGGACGGAAGTTCGTCGAGCAGGAGCGCTCGTGGGACAAGATCGTCGCCAGGTACGCCCCGTTATATGAGTCGCTGCTGCAGGCGAAGGCGCGCGCTGCATGACTGCGCCCAAGCGGACTGTGATGATGGCCGGGCCGCTGCCGCCAGCCATAGGCGGAATGACGAGCGTCGTGTGCGACCTTGCGGAGTCGGCGCTGCGCGAGTCATTCGAGCTGCGGTTGTTCGACACCGCTAAGCGCACGCCTGCCCGGCGGTCTCTCCTGACGGCGGTCAGCACGCGATTCGGTTTGTGGCGGCAGTGGTGGAGTCTGCTCGGGCAAACCAAGGCGATCGTTGCACACATTCACACGTGCAGCGGGCTCACATTCTTTCTCGATGGCGCCTTGCTGCTGCTCGCGAGGCTGCGCGGAGTTCCGGTCCTGCTGCACATCCATGGCGGACGCTTCGCGCAATTTCTGGATGAGATGAATCCTGTCAGCAAGATGGTCGCGAGATGGATCGCGCGGCGTGCAACGCGCGTAGTCGTCCTGTCGGAGTCCTGGCGTGAACGGCTCGGATCGCGCCTGCCGGGCGCCAGCTTTGCGGTCGTCGAGAATGGCGTACCCGTGCCGCGCGACTTGCCGCAACGTCCGGAGCCCCCGCCGTTCGTCGTGCTGTTTCTCGGCACGGTCTGCCACGACAAAGGCGTCGAGGACCTGATCCGCGCGGCCGCCGATCATCGCGGTCGCGCGCGCTTCGTGCTGGTCGGTCCGCAAGACGATCGCGCGTTCGTGACGCGCATGCAAAGTCTCGTGACGGAGCTCGGTCTGGCCGAATCGGTGGAGTTTGCCGGTCCGGCACAAGGCGAGCGCAAGCATGCGTGGCTGGCTCGCGCCCACGTCTTCGTGCTGCCTTCGCGCATCGAAGCATTTCCGGTCTCGATATTGGAGGCGATGGCGGCGGGGCTGCCGATCGTCGCGACTGCCGTCGGCGCAGTTCCCACGATGATCGAGTCCGGACGCAGCGGCTTGTTGGTCACCGCCGGCGATGTCGCGAGCTTGAGCTCGGCGATCTCCAGCATGCTGAGCGACAGCTCGCTGCGCAGCCGTCTCGCTGCGAGTGCACGCACCGAATGCATCCAGCGCTTCAGCATCGAGCGGACTGCGGGGGTGCTGCATGGGCTGTACGCCGAGGTCATGAACTCATGACCGTCCACAAGACTAACGAGGCGGCCGATTTCGAGCGCAACTGGAAGCGCCGCTTCGAGCGCTTCGCCGAATCGCACGACGACGATGCGGGCATCGCCGGCTGGTCGGACAGCGGCCTGGCCACGCGTCTGAGATTGTTCCTGAAAGCCTGGCGCGATACGCCCGAAGCGCGTGCCGCCAAGAGTCGCTGGCTCGACGCTGGCTGCGGTGCCGGCACGTACACGCGCGTCCTCGCGGCCGATGGTCGCTCAGTCGTGGCCGTCGACTATTCCATGCCGACGGTCGTCAAAGCCCGGCAGCGCGTCGAGGGGTCGGCAGGAGCAGGCTGGCTCACTGCGGACGTCACCAAACTGCCGTTCGCAAGCGGCAGCTTCGACGGCGCCGTATGCTTCGGCGTCATGCAGGCACTATCGTCGCCCAATGCAGCACTGCGTGAGTTCCGGCGCATCCTGGCGCCCGGTGGAACGTTGTGGGTGGACGCGCTCAACGCGCGCTGCCTGCCGTCCGCATTGGCGGAAGCTCGACGCGTCAAAGAGGGTAAGGCAGCTCATCTGCGTTACGACGAGCCTGCCGCATTCAAGGCGGCGCTGGCGCAAAGCGGCTTCGACTCGTTGCAGCTCCATTGGGCGCCGATCGTTCCGGGAAGATGGCGATCGCTGCAGCGTCTGGTCGAGACCTCGATGTTCAGCGCCACGCTGAATGCGGTGCCGCCGCTGGCGGCGCGCCTCAGTCATTCCATCCTGTTGCGCGCGCGAGCGTGTCCATGACCTTGTCGACCACGATCTTGCGTGCGGGAGCGACGGTGCTGTCACCGCGAGGCGCGCGTGCTCGCCTGGCCGTTCTCATGTATCACCGCGTGCTGACGATGCCGGATGCGCTGACCGGCGAAGTGCACGCGAGCGACTTCGACGTGCAGATGCGCGCATTGCGCGAGTGCTTCAACGTGCTGCCGCTCGCGGAAGCGAGCGCACGTCTGGCGAACGGGACGTTGCCGGCGAGGTCGGTCGCGATCACATTCGACGACGGTTATGCGGACAACGCGCTGGTCGCGGTTCCGATCCTCAAGAAGCACGGCTTGCACGCGACGTTCTTCGTCGCCAACGGCTATCTGAACGGCGGGCGGATGTTCAACGACACGGTGATCGAAGCCGTGCGTCGCGCTCGCGGTCCCGCACTCGAGCTGTCCGTCGCCGGTTTGCCGTCGGCATTGCCTGTCGGCTCGGTCGATGAGAAGAAAGCTGCGCTCGGCCGCATCCTCGGTGTCGTCAAATACCTGGAGCCGGAGCAGCGTACCGAGGTCGTCGCCCAGGTAGCGCACGCCGCCGGTTCACCGCTCCCGCACGACCTGATGATGAACGACGGACAGGTGCGGAGCCTGGTCGCTGCCGGCATGGACGTCGGCGGTCACACCATCAACCACCCGATCCTCAAGAGCGTCGATCTCGACACCGCGCGGCGCGAGATCGAGGGCAACCGGCGCGCGCTCGGCGCGATCATCGGCAAGCTCCCCGACATGTTCGCGTACCCGAATGGGTCGCCGGGCAAGGACTACGCCTACGCGCACACGAAACTCGTGCGCGAGGCGGGCTACAAGGCAGCGGTCACGACTTCATGGGGCACAGCGTGGACTGGCTGCGACCTCTATCAGCTCCCGCGCTTCACGCCGTGGGATCGCAGTCCGCGACGCTTCGTGTTGCGGTTGCTGGAGAACCTCGCCCGGCATCGCGCCGTACTGCTGAACGCTGGCGATGTCGCCGGGGCCGCCGCCTGACATGTCGTCGCACCTGACCATTCTCGGCAGTTCGCTCACTGCGCTCGCGGTCGCGCGCGATGCGCATGCGCTGGGTCTGAACCCGATGATCATGGACACGGCTCGCGGCATCGCGTGCCACACCCGCCGGGCGAGACAGCTCCTGCTGTCGCCGCAGCTCTCGCCGCGCGAGCTGACGCAGCGCCTGATCGAAGCGACGCCGCAGCGGGACTATCTCATTGCCAGCAGCGATCAGTGGGTGAAGTACGTCGTCGCGGAGCGCAGCGCGCTGGAGCAGGCGTATCGCGTGATCCTGCATCCCGCCAACAGTGCGCTGGAGATCTGCCTCGACAAGGCAAAGTTCGCTGCCTGGTGCGCGGCGAATGAGATTGCAGCGCCGCGCGCCTGGTTGGCCGGAGTCGAGCCGCGTCCTGCACAACTGAACCCGCCGTTCCTGATTCGTCCCGCATCGACGTTGCACAGCTCGGGCGCAGTGAAGCTGCCGAAGGCAACCGAAGCTCGCAGCGAGAGCGAGCTCGAGGCCTGGTTGCAGACATTCGCCGAGCAGCAATGTCCCGCGATCGTGAGCGAATCGCTGCTGCACCAACCGCTGACGCAGTTCTCGGTGCCTTTTGCACGCTCGCGCGGAGGCTTGCAGATCTTCGTCGCGCGCAAGCTCCGTCCGGCCGCACAACACTGCGCGGTCGGTTCGTACGTCGAGCTCGAGCCGCAACCGGAGGTGGAGCAGCTCGTCCGGCGCGCAGTCGAAGCGCTGGACTACTTCGGCATCGGCGAAGCGGAGGTGCTGCGCTCGGAATCCACGGGGCGTCTGTACCTGATCGAGATCAACGCCCGTCCGTGGCTGCAGTACGCGCTCGCGCCGGCATCGGGTCACGACTTTCTCGGCACGCTGGTCGGCATGCCGCGCTCGATGCGGCCGATGAAAGTGGGCCGGCGCTGGATCAATCTCGGCTCGGACCTGTACGTCGCGTTCTCTTCCTCGATCGGCTCGGTGCGGCGCGGCGAGCTCGGGCTCGGCTCGTACCTGCTGTCCCTGCTGCGCGCCAACGTCTATGCGCGCTTCGACATGCTCGATCCCGCGCCGGCGTTTCGCCGCATCGATCGTTGAGCGGCATGAGCAGCCTGTACACGCAACTCTGCAGTAGCGTGCTGTTCCCGCTGCACGAGCGGCTCAAGTCGCACGCGAGCACGGCTCTGCGTCGCGAGCTGGAGCAGTCGCAGTGGCTATCGGCCGACGCGCTCGCTCAGCAGCAGGCCAAGCGCTTGCGGGAATTCCTGAGCCGCGTCGAGCGCGACGTTCCTTACTACGCGCAGCAGTTTGCGCAGGCCGGCGTGGCGGCACGCGACATCCAAAGTGTCGCGGACCTGCAGCGCCTGCCGCTGCTCACGAAGGAGCTCATTCGCGCGAATACGGAGCAGCTCAAGTCGCGCAGCGCGGGCAAGCTCATCCGCTACAACACCGGCGGATCGAGCGGCGAGCCGCTGGTGTTCTTCATGGGCATGGACCGCGTGAGCCACGACGTCGCCGCGAAGTGGCGCGCGACGCGCTGGTGGGGCGTCGATATCGGCGATCCGGAGATCGTGCTGTGGGGCTCGCCGGTGGAGCTCGGCAAGCAGGATCGCATCAAGGCGCTGCGCGACAGGATGCTGCGTTCGCATCTGCTGCCGGCGTTTGCCATGTCCGAAGCGAACATGCGCGAGTACCTCGTGCGAATCGCGGCTATCCGGCCGCCGATGTTGTTCGGCTACGCGTCGGCGCTGGCGTTGCTGGCGCGCTTCGCCGCCGCGGAACGTCGCGACATGACCGGGCTCGGCATCAAGGTCGCGTTCGCGACCGGCGAGACCCTGTACCCGGATCAGCGCGCGATCATCGAGCAGGTGTTCGGCGCTCCGGTCGCGAACGGTTACGGCTCGCGCGACGGCGGCTTCGTCGCGCATCAGTGCCCGCAGGGCTCGTTGCACATTTCGACCGAGCACATCGTCGTGGAGCTGCTCGGTCCGGACGGGCGGCCGAGCGCGCCGGGCGAGAGCGGCGAGATAGTGCTCACGCACCTGGCAACGGCCGATTTTCCGTTCATCCGCTATCGCACCGGCGACGTCGGCGTCGCAGCGCGTGCGCCTTGTGCATGCGGCCGCGGGTTGCCGGTTCTCGCCGAGGTTCATGGACGCAGCACCGATTTCATTCGCACACGCGATGGCAACACGCTGCACGCGCTCGCGCTCATCTACGAAGTGCGCGACAAGCCGGGCGTCAAGGCGTTCAAGTTCGTGCAGGCGAGCGATCTGTCGCTGGAGCTGCTGCTGGTGGCCGGGCCCGAGCTGACCGAGGAAGTCGAGCGCAGTATTCGGGCGGGCATCCTGCGTCGCATGGGAGCCGACAGCGCGCTGACGATCCGGCGGGTCGCGGAGATCCCGCCGGAAAAATCGGGCAAGTATCGCTATGTCGTCAGTGCGGCGGGCGCGGCTGCATCCGCAGGCAGATCCTGAAGCTGCGGTTGGACGCCTCGATCGAGGCGGACGATATCCTCGAAAGTCTCGCGCGCGCGCAGGAGCGTCGCTTTGCCGTCCTTGACCATCACGGCGGAGGGCCGCGGGTTCGAGAAATTCATCTGGTTCGGCACGAAGTAGGCGCCGGCGTCCATCACGGCGACGAGATCGCCGGCCGCAAGCTCGGGGCAGGCCTTCTGCACGAATAGCACGTCGCCCGGGTGGCACAGCGGTCCGTAGTAGTTGACCGGATTGGCGAGCGGCGCATTCATGCGCGAGGCCGGCAGGATCTCGTGATATTCGTAGCCGGTCGGCAGCGCGTAGTTCTTGCCGCCGTTGAGAATGACGCGCGTCGCGCCATCTTCATCGCGCTTCACCGTGAGCACTTCGAGCAGTAGCGACTGCGCGCTGCTGCTGATCGCGCGACCCGGTTCGAAGGCAATCGTCGGCAGGTCTTCGGTCTTGGGATAGAACTCGCGCATCAGCGCGGAGATCTCGCGGGCATAGTCCTCGATGCGCGGGTTGGCGTCGAGCTCGACCGGTGCCGGCGGCAGATTGTTCTGCATCAGGCGCGAGTCCCAGAGGTCGAAGGGTTGTACCGTCGGCACGCCGTAGCCGCCGCCGAAGTCGAAGTAATTCAGGCGCACGCGGGTATCGCGTTCGAGCTGGCGCGCAAACTCCAGCATCTCGCGGATCGCCTGCACGTAAGTCGGCACGTCCTTGATGCCAGTGCCGAGGTGCACATGCAGTCCAACCGGCACGAGCTGCGGCAGCTGCAGAATGCGATCGAAGGCGCGGCGCACAGCGCCGGTCCGCAAGCGCAAGCCGAATTGCGCCTGCCAGCCCACCGAAGTCACGACTCTGACGCCGACAGCCTGCTGCACGCCGTGGCGTGCCGCGGTCGCGGCCAGCAGCTCGAGCTCGTCGAGCCCGTCGATGTTGATCAGCTTGACTCGCTTCTGGACAGCGAGATCGAGCGCCTCCGGTGTCTTCGCCGGCCCGTTGAAGATGATGTTCGACGGGGACACGCCCAGGCTCAATGCGAGCCACAGCTCGAAGTGCGAGATGACCTCCGCGAGCGCGCCGCAGTCGTGCAGCGTCTTGATCACGCCGGGCAGGGGATTGGTCTTGTAGGAGTAGCCCAGCTCCACGTGCGGATAGAAGCGACGGAACTCGTCGACGAAGCGGCGGCAATCGGCGCGCAGCTTCATCTCGTCGACGACGTAGAGCGGCGTGCCAAACCGGCGCGCGAGCTCGGTGACGTCGCAGCCGCCGATCGTCAGGTGGCCTTGCGACGAGACGCTCGCGCCCCAGGTCTGCGGCGGCAGCCCGCGCACTTGTCCCAAAGCGGCGCGGCGCGCGTCATTGCGCGCGGCCACCCTGCGGAAGATTTGCGCCTTGAGCCAGCTACGCGGGTTCAGCATGTGCGATCGCCGGCGTTGCAGCCTGCTGCAGATTGTTGTCGAGCCACAGCTCCAGACTCATGAGGATCCACGCCATCGCGCCGTAGTAGTGAGGGTATTGCGGCAGCAGCTCGTCCTTCAGGCGATCGATGAACTGCGGGCGCACGATCTCGCGGCGCTTGAGCTGATTCAGCGTGTCGAAGGTCAGCGCGCGCAGCGCGGGATCGCCGACCGCCCACTCGCCGAACGGCAGGCCGAAGCCGTGCTTCTGCTTGCGAATGATCTCGTCCGGCAGGAAGCCGCGCAGCGCTTCCTTGAAGAAGTATCTGAGCTGCGTGCCCTTGAGCTTCATGCGCGGCGGCAACGTCAGCGAGAAATCGACGACTCGCGAGTCGAGCATCGGGAAGGCGACGTCGAGTCCGGCGAGCGCGCAGCTTTGTACGACCTTCGGCAGATCGCTGTCCGCCAGGGTCGTCTTGAAGTCGAGTGCGAGCATGCGGTTGATGAGGCTGCCGGCGCTCGGATTGAAGTAGGCGTCCGCGTTGAGGCGCGTGGGCTCCGACGTATCCACGGTAGCGAGCAGGTTCTCGTGCAGCACTTCGCCATAGCCCGTCCGGTGCAGGAGGTTGTAGGTCTCCAGCCGCGCCGGCATCGGCACGCTGGCCTGCTCGACGTAGCTGGCGACTTTGCCCAGCAGCGGAATGCGTCGGCCGCCGCGGTTCGCCGCGCGAGAAGCCGGCTCGATCAGTGAACTGCGCAGTCCTGCAGGAATGCGCTCGTAGAACGAGAAGACGCGCTGCTTTGCATAGCGGGCATTGCCGCCGAAGAGCTCGTCGCCGCCGTCGCCGCCGAGGAGCCGCTCGATGCCGTGCTCCTGCGCGAGCTTGGCGCAGAAATAGGTCGGCAGCGCGGAGGAGTTGCCGAAGGGCTGCGGATGTGCGATCGCAAGCTTCGGCAATGCTTCGACGACGTCGCTTGCCGTCACGTAACGCTCGTGATGGCGCGTCTTGAAGTGACGCGACGCGAGCCGCGCATATTCCATCTCGTCGTAACCGCCGACGGCAAAGCCGATCGAAAAAGTGCTGGCAGGCTCGCCGCCGGCCTGGCCCATCATGCCGGCGATCGTCGAGCTGTCGGTGCCGCCGCTCAGGAACGCGCCGCAACGCGCGCCTTGCATCGCCTGTTGCACGCTGCTGCGAAGTGCTTCGACGAACGAGTTCTGCAACGCTGCGAAGCCGGGATTGGTCTGTTCCTCGAACTGCGCGCGCCAGTAGAAGCGTCGCGATACTTTGCCGTTGTCGATCTCGATGCATTCGCCCGGCAGCAAGCGAACCACGCCGTCGAAGATGCTGTGCGGCGCCGGAATCACGTGGCTGTAGAGATAGTCGAACATGGCCTGCGACGACAGTCGCGGGGTCTCGCCCGTCAGCGCGAGCACCTCGCCAGGCGAGGTGGCAAAGACAATTCCCTGCGGCAGCGCTTTGACGAATACCGGGTGAATGCCCATGCGGTCGGTTGCCACCAAGCCGCGGGAGCGCGCGCTGTCAAAGATTGCGACAGCGAAGGCGCCTTGGAAGCCGTCGAGAGCACGCGCGCCCGTTTCGCCGAAGCGTCCTGCCGCGCTGGCTGCGTCCAGCGCAGATGGAGTGCCGTCGGCGGACGCCGCGACGTAGGGCCGACCCACGCAGATGAGCGACACCGCGCCGGACGTTGCAGTGATGCAGGGCTGTGTCGTCTCGCGCGCGGCCGCGGCGAGCGAAGATTCGAGCACCGCGACCGGCCGCGAGTCCGCCGGGGCGCGTTCGACGCAGCGCCGAACGTAGGCCCGGGCTGTCTGCACGACGTTACCGCCGTTACCGCTGTTGCCCAACACCCCGAAGAATGTGCTCACTCGCTCCCCGCGCTGCCGACGCCTGAAAACGCGGCATTATCGTCGTTGCCAAAGCGCCAGAACAGGCACGAATGCACATTCTGTGCGGCGCGCAGACCTTATACTCTCGGGGTCTGTTTTCCCGCTCGTTGTGACGAAAGTTCTAGGGGATCGATGCGCGACCTCGTCGTGGTGCTGGGACTTGCCGGGCTCTTACCGATGGCGCTGGCCCAGCCCTGGATCGGCCTGCTCGGCTACACGCTCATCGGCTTCTGGAATCCGCACAAGTTCACCTGGTACCTGAAGGATCTGCGCATCGCCTTCGTCGTGGGTCTCGCCACCCTGATCGGGCTGGCGGTCACGCGCGATCGCAAGGGCGTCGCCTGGAGCCGGGAGCTGGTGCTGATGATCATGCTCGCGGGTTATTTCGTGATCACTTCGTTCTTCGCGTGGGTGCCGGAAGCCGCGCGCGCGCAAGGCAGCGTCGTCTATCGCATCTACTTCATGACGTTCGTGATGGGGATGCTGATCTTCGGCGAGAAAAAAATCCGCGGCATGCTGTGGGTCATCATGATCGGCATCGGCTTGTTCGGCGTGAAGGGCGGCATCTTCAGCCTCCTGACCGGCGGCCAGTACCACGTCGTCGGGCCGGAGACGACGTTCCTCGAGGCGAACACTTCGCTCGGCCTCGCCTTCAACATGACCCTGCCGCTGCTCGTCTATGCCGCGCAGGAGCAGACGATCAAGTGGCGGAAATACGGGCTCTATGCGGCTGCCATCCTGACTGTGATCGCGACGATCTTCACCTTCTCGCGCGGTGCGTGGATCGGTCTCGCCGCCACCGGGCCGCTGGTCCTGCTGCGCATGAAACGCGGCTGGCTGATCGCGGTGGCGATGGCGCCGATTGCGCTCGGCGCGCTCGCGCTCATCCCCAGCGCGGTGAAGGACCGCGCGGGAACTATCGGCACGTATCAGCAGGACAATTCGGCGATGACGCGCATCCAGGCGTGGAGCGTCGCGTGGAACGTCGCTGTGAGCAATCCGCTGACCGGCGGCGGTTTCGACTACGAGAACTATCCGGATCCGTCACGCTGGCTGTCGTACGCGGACCGGAAGTACGACGTACACGGGCAGACGCCGCGCGCGGCGCACAGCATCTACTTCCAGGTGCTCGGTCAGCACGGCTTCCTCTGCTTCTTCCTGTTCGTCGGGCTGCTCGCCTCGACGATGGTGTCCCTGACCAGCATCTGTCGCAATGCGCGCGGGCGGCCGGGACTCGAATGGATCGAGGGTTACGCGAAAGCGCTGCAGACCGGGATGGTCGGTTTTCTGGTGTCGGGAGCGTTCCTCAATCTCGCGTACTTCGATCTCGTCTATTTGTATATCGGATTAGTGCCTATTCTGCGCCGGGAGCTACGCGAACACGGTGCCCTGGCCCCTGCCGTTACGCCGCAACATGTGAGCTACGTCACACGAACGCTGTGATTAGGTTACAAACTAAGCGTATGTAACGTAAGTCGCTGTGCGGAGACAGGATGCGCGCCGATACGTTGCTGCTACCATCCTTGCATCGTTTTCGACCAGGTGCCGTCTCGCGGCAGCCTGCCAGGGAGCCCGCATCATGACGAAGTCGACCGCCAAGCTGACGCCGGCAGCGCTTGCCCGCAGCTTTCTGTTCCTCGCCTCCGGCGCTGCACTGTTGCTAGCTCAACAGGCAGGCGCGCAGACCCCGACGGTCACGTATCGCGTCGCAGTCGAGTCGGACGACGGCATGGACGGCGGCATCGCCTGGCAATCGGTCTACCTGCTCAAGGACGGGCGCATCGCTTCGTTCGGCACCGGCAACCACGCGCCGAACCAGTCGAACGCCATGCGCATCATCGATCCGGTCGGCACGCCGGGCAGCGTGCGCTCCTACGACATGTTCCCCTGGACGCAGGACGCCTCGCCGCCGAACCTGAGCGGCGGCCAGAACCGCTACGTGTCCAACTACGACAACCACGCCAGCATCTACATTCCGTCGGACAACAAGGCGATCTGGGTCAATCACGGCGTGTTCGACTTCAACAGCGGCACGTGGACCTACGGCGATCGTCCGCCGCTGACGCAAGGCTACCGGGCGTTCCTCGACGACTCGGCAGTCTCGATGGAAGGCGCCTTCAATCCGTCGGTGGCCTGGTGCTCGCAGATCGACAAGGGAGTGTGGTTCGGCAATTCCGACGGCGGCTACGGGCAGGACTTCGACGTTCTTACGGTCGTCGAGCGCAGTGCCGCGGGTGCGGCCAAACCCTGGAAGCTGTCGACGGCCGATCTGGGCTCGCAAGGCGTCGCGGGCATATCCGTCTCGCGCAATAGCGCCGTGTGCATCGGCGACACGGTCTACCTCGGCGGCCCGAAGAACGGCGGCGGCGGCAATGTTTTCTACAAGATCAAGGTGCCGACCAAGACGCTCGTTGCGACGCTGAATCCGTGGCCCTCGGCCAGCGGCGAGTACTTCCCGCAGATGGTCTATGACTCGGCGCGCAATCACATCGTCGTGATCGGCATGAAGATCTTCGACTACGACATCGTCGCCAATTCCTGGAGCGATGTGACGCCGAGCGGCTGGCCCGGCTACAGGTCGCCGATGGGCGTCTATCATCCGACGCTCAACGCGATCTTCTTCCGCGGCATGCCGGCCAACCAGGACTTCAGCAAGTATTTCGACTGGAACAAGATCACCTTCGGCCCGGCGCCGCCGCGGCCGAACGCCCCTACTAACGTGACGGCAGAGTGAGCAGTCGAAGCATGAGGAACGAAACGATGACTTCACTCACCCGCGCGCTCGTCGGCAAAGTGGTGCTGCCGGCGCTGGTCGGCGTCGCAACACTGCTCGGACAACAGGCGCACGCGCAGAGCTCCGCGTACCGCATGATCACGGTCGATCCGGCCGGCAATCCGTTCCGCGGTCCGCCCGACGTGGCGTACGGCGGCTCCAAGCACGTCATGTGGGCGTGGCATCCGCTGAATAAGCGCGTGTACTCGTGGGGCGGCGACTACGGCGTCGGCGCCGCGTCGTTCGGTCAGCCGGACATGGGCGCGACGTTCACCGCGGGCAGCGGTCAAAGCTACGCTCGCGACAGCTCGCTCAACAACGACCAGTACTCGATCGATCCGTATGCAACCGGCTCGGTGCGCTGGCGCCTCGAGCATCCCTACTTGCCGCGCAACATGAGTGGCCAGCGCGAAGCGCGTCCCGGCCGCCCCGACCAGGCATCGCTGGTGTGGGACAGCAAGCGCAGCAAGTTCTGGGGCATCTACACCGTTCTGCGCACCGAGTTCCTCTACAAGTTGAGCGATGGCACGCCGGATCTCTGGGCGAACGGCGACACGACCACTTCCGGCAACATCGAGCCGACCGGCACCTGGTCGTTTGCACCGAATCCTGCGGGCGGTGCGGGCACCTGGACGTTCGAGACGTCGGCACGTCTCGCGTACCGGCCGAGCGCAGGCGGCACGAACTACGAAGGCAACGTGCTGGTCACCAGCAGCGGCGACGAGCGCATCGCCAACTGGGAATACGATGCAGCGACCGATCGCGTCGTCTCCTTCGGCTTCGGCAAGATCTTCATCTTCAATCCGGGGACCAAGACGTACGAGCACCGCACCTTCACCCCGAGCGGTTACAACTACTTCAACCCGTGCTCGAGCTACGTCGCCGTGCTCGGCGACTACATGTACGGCGTCGTCATGGCGCGGCAGAACGACGGCACGCGCAAGAGCCTGCTGGTGCGAGTCAACATTCCGAAGATGCTGGCGCTCGCCAATGGCGCCGGCGTTCCGGACAGCACTGACTACCGCGAAGTCTTCACGCTGCCGTGGAGCCTGAGCGCGGGTGGCAAATGGGAAGCGAGCGGCGACGGCTCGAACAAGTGGCAGGAGCACGCCGGCGTGATGAGCGTCAGCGGCAAAGTCGTCGTGGTGGTTTCGTACGACCGGCTGGTCGACGGCGGCGTGGCCAAGCTCGGCACGTTCGATCCGTCGGCGAAGACTTTCCAGCAGGCCCCGCTGCCGCCGGATCAGTCGATCGCCGCCAACTCGTGGGTCGCGTTGCCGGATAGTGGCGAGGTCCTGTTCGGCCTCAACACCAGCGGCTACACCGACGATAAGCTCTGGGCCTACAAGGTGGGCGTAGGCGTCAAGACGCCGAATCCGCCGACCAACCTCACAGCCAATTAAGGTCCGTTACTCCTCACGGCGCGTGTACTGAGCTGGCTTGTCCAGCTCGGGCGCGACGCGTCCCGCGATCAAGCCGAGCGCGATGCGATTCATGTGCGCATCGGTCGGCGAGACGCGCATCGACAATCCCGTCCGCGCACCCTGACTCTCGATCTCCGGCGTCGGCTCTAGCAACGTCGCGCCATTCCTGCTGGCCGCGCTGCGCAGTTCGTCGCGCACGACGTCCGCAGGCGCGTCCGCTGCATTGCTGGTCCCCAGCAGCACGATGATCAGGCGATCTTTCGCGTAGGGACCGATGCGCTCGAAGAACGTGTCGACCACTGCCTTCACCGCAGTGACCGACTGCGAGGCGTCGCGATTCGCCACGGCTGCTGGTGCCGGCGCCGCGGCAGCCTTGCTGCCGAATCCGCCGCGCAGCGCCGCCAGCATCGAATTCGGATCGAGCTTCAGCTGCGAGAACAGATACTGCGGCAACGCGAGACTGCGCAGGATGCGCTTGAGGCGTCCGGGAGGCGGCTGGGTTTCGACGCGCGGCGCCAGCGTGGTGCGATCGAGGCATGGACCGTGGACGTTGCCCGAACCGCAGAGCGATTGGGCAACGTCGCCGTGTTCGAGCAGCAGCACGAAATTGCGCACGCCGAGCTTGCTCGAAGCGAAGCGGATGCGCTCGGCGTAGTCCAGCAGCGCGCTGCCGGGGCCGCCCATCGCATAGACGGGGCGAGCGCCGAGCCGCGCTTCGAGTTGCGCGGCGAGCCGCTCGCGCATCGGGAGCATCGACGCTTCGACGAAGCTGTCGCCGATCAGCGCGACGGCGCTCGGGTCGGGCGCGAAGTCCCGTCCGGCGACGAAGCCGTAGTTGTTGGCGACGTGCCGCTGCGCGTTGTGCAGGTTCCAGCCGGTCGCCGTCGTGAATTTCCAGTGCGCCGGATAAGTCATGATGACCGGATCGATGTAATAACCCGTCGCGGACGAGGTCGACACGGGCAGCACGCGAAACAGCACTTCGAGCGTTGCTAGCACTGCGACTACGCCGAGTGCAGCGTAGCCCGCGAGCCGCAACGGGCCGCCGCTAGAAGTTGAAGTAGATGAATGCACTGACGGATTCTCTGACTTCGTTCAGTACGACCAGCAGCACTGCGAGCATCGTCGCACCGCCGAGCAGCGCAGCCCGGCGCGAGAAAGCCCGCTCGCACGCGTCACGGATGAGCTCGCCGATTCGATTGCTGTTCGGCGCGAAGACTGCAATCGCGCCGAGCGCCAGGCAAGTGACGAGGCCGGTCTGCAGATCGAGCCCCGCGTTCCACAGCATCGGGTTCGTTTCCGGCAGGCCGCCCAGTGCGGTCGGCGACACCATCGCAGCGAGGATCTGGCCGGCGCTCGCGAACGTCGGTGCGCGGAAGAACACCCAGGCAACGACCACGGCGAGGAACGTCAGGCTCCAGCTCGCGACTGCGAACACTCTGCTGTTCTCGAGCTTGGCGGCAATGGGTGCGGTCACTGCGCGGAAGCCATGATTGATCGCGAGATACAGCCCGTGCAGTCCGCCCCAGAAGACGAACGTCCAGCTCGCGCCGTGCCACAGGCCGCCCAACAGCATGGTGAGGAACAGGTTGACGTAGCGACGTACCGCGCCTTTGCGGTTGCCGCCGAGCGCGATGTACAGGTAGTCGCGCAGGAACGCCGACAGCGTCATGTGCCAGCGCCGCCAGAAATCGGAAATGTTGCGCGCCTTGTACGGCGAATCGAAATTGAACGGCAGCTTGATGTTGAACATCCACGACAGGCCGATGGCCATGTCGGAATAGCCGGAGAAGTCGAAGTACAGCTGGAACGTGTAGGCGAGCGAGCCGAGCCACGCTTCCTGGAACGTCGGCCCTTGCCCGTGCGCGGTCCCGTTGAACACGGCATCGGCATACGGACTGATGCCGTCGGCGATGACGACTTTCTTGACCAGGCCGATGCAGAAGATCGCGAGGCCGGCGGCGAAGTTCGCGAGGTTGAAGCGATAGGTCGACTCGCGGCCGAACTGCGGCATCATCTGCGCGTGATGCAGCACGGGACCTGCGATCAGGTGCGGGAAGTAAGTGACGAACAGGCCGTAGTGCGCGAACTTGTACTCCCGCACGCCCTTCTGATACGCGTCGGCCAGGAACGCAATCTGCGTGAACGAATAGAACGAGATGCCGATCGGCAGGATCACGTTCAGCGCGTGGATCTGCACGCCGAGCACGGCATCGAGCGTGTCGATGAAGAAGTTGGCGTACTTGAAGTACGCGAGCAGCGCCAGGTTGAAGACGACGCCGCCGATCATCCAGCGCTTGGCGCGCGCCAGCCCGGCTTCGGCCGCGCGGGCTTCGCCGATGCGCCGGCCGATCAGGAAGTTCGTGACGATCGAGCCTAGGAGCAGCAGCGTGAACTGCGGCATCCAGTAGCCGTAGAAGAACACCGACGCGGCGAACAGCCAGAACGCCGCGCCATCGCGCGAGAAGCGCCCGACCGCAAAAAAGCCGGCGAGCACGATCGGCAGGAATCCGAAGAAGAAGGCCGCCGTCGTGAACAGCATTGCTCGCGCCCTCTCAGCAGGACGCCTGGGTCGATGCCGCCGCTTGGCCTCGAGCGGCGAGCATCCGGTCCATCAAAGCCGCCAATCGTGCGGCTTGCGCGCGACGCGTGTGGTTGTCGCGCAGTGCTGCCGGCGGAGCGTAGGCGCTGTTGCGCCGATGATCGTCGAAGAACTGCTCCAGCGCGCGAGCGATCGCAGGAGGATCTTCCATGTCGGCGCAATAAGGCACACCCCAGTCCCGGTGCACGAGCGCATGCGTGTCGCCGCCGGGATCCATCAGCCCGACGATCGGCTTGCCGAAGAACAGGTACTCGTAGGCCTTCGCCGGAATCTGCCGATTGCAGTGTTTGCCCTGGAACAGGAGGAGGGCGGTCGCTGACTTCATTTCCGTCATCGCTTCTGCTCGCGGCGTGCGCGGCAGGATCTTCACGACGTGCGAGAGCTTCTGCGCTTGCACCGCCTGCGCGTACTGCGTTTCCTTGCCACTGGCGCGCAGCAACACCTGGAGTTGCGGCGGCAATCGGTTCTGGTCCGCGAGCAGACGCAGCGCTGCGAAGAACGCGGTCGGGTCGCGGTCCGGCTGCTCCATGAGTCCGCTGTGGAGCAGCGTGATCGTCGCTGCATCGGTTGTGGTGCTCGTCGACGCGGCGCTCTCGTCCGGCTCCATGCCGTTCGCGATGGTGTGAAACTTTTCGTCGTGCTGCGGATAGCGCTCGCAGTACAGGCGGCGCGCGCCCGGCGTCGTGACCACGATGGCGCTTGCGGCCCGCACCAGCGAACGTTCGAGACGACCGTACACACGCCGTTGCCAACGCGTATCGGGCCAGGTTTCGTACAGCATCGGATCGCGCAGATCGCCGATGAGCGGCAGACCCGTCAGCCGTCGCAGCAGCAGGGCCGCAGCGATGGCGCTGGGAATCGGAAAGGTGGCCCAGATCGCCGCCGGCTGATATTCGCGCACCGCACGCAGACCCGCGGCGACGCTGCCGAAGATCCAGCTATTCCAGCGATCCGGCGTGGCGAGCGCTTGTGGGTAGATTCCTCGCAGCGACAGCGTGCGCGCGACGTCGAACGCAAAGGCGCGAATCACGTTCGTCCCTGACGGGATGGTCTTCAGCGTCGCAGGATCGGTCTGCGGATACGCAGACTCGCGCGCGGTGATGACGATCGGCGACCAGTCCGAAGCGGGCAGATGCCGCACGAACGAGAGCGTCCGCTGCGCGCCAGTGCTCTGGTCGTGCGGCGGAAACTGGAAGGCGAGCATCAGGAGGCGGCGCGTCATCCGGTGAAAGCCCGTGCAGCGCAGCCCGGCAATCGGCTGCTCAATTGAGCGGACGGCCGGCGGCCGCAAGTTTCTGCTTCAGCCCGGGCAGCGGATAGCCCGCTGCGTAGGCGAGCTTCGCCTGCGCCACCGCTTTGTCGTAGTCCTTGAGCTCGAGGTAGATGAGACCGAGGTTGTAGCTCACGTCCACGTTGTCCGGCATCAGCTGCGCCGCCTTCTCGAGTTGTTTCGCTGCTTCCGCGTCGAGGCGGTTACGCGCCAGGTAGATGCCGTACAGCATGAAGCTGGTGCCGTCCTGCGGACTGAAAACGGTCGCGCGGTCCAGCCAGCAGCGGACCGTCAACGGGCCGCTTTCCGCGGGCATCTCCGTCCGGTCGCGCAGGCTGAGGCGCATGAGCGCGGACAGCGCGCGGTGATGATTCGGGATGTAACCGAGAATGAAGCGCAGATCGCCGCCGGGGCTCGCCGTCGACTGGCCCTTGATGAGCTGCTCGACGTCGGAGTTCAGGTGGTTGTGCTCGATGCCGCTGATGCGTGTCCGGAACTGCGGATCCAGGTAGTCCATGACATCGGAGAACTCGTACTGCTCTTCGCAGGGCGCGAGGCGCAGCGGCGGTGTGCCTGCTGCTGCATGGACATTTGCAGCCAGGCAGAGCAGGAGTGAGCCGATGAGGAGTGCAGGCGTGCGCACGAAAATCAGCATGCCTGTTCCGGTATTTATTGCCAAGGGACGAACGCACAGTTGCCCTGGCAAGGATTTCGACAGTGCCTTGCGACGAGGTCCTGTCCCTGTGAATTGCGTCACAGGATCCGCCGGCGTCGGCGCGCATGGTGAGACCTTGCGGCAGGTGCGCAAAAATGTCGTAGGCGGGAGACAGCGCGCGGCCAAACAGCGTGGCGTGTAGCATCGCGGGACATCGAACCCGGAGAGAGAAAATGGTCGAATCGGCGCTGTGTAGGACGTTGGCTGCATCGTTGCTGGGCGGGGCGCTGCTCGCCGCGATGCCTGCGATCGGCGGGGTCATCGACGCGACGCCCGCGAACTACGGGACGGCACTGGGCAATCTGAAAGCGGGCGATACGCTGCGTCTCGCCTCGGGCACCTACACGCAGAGTCTGCCGCTGCAGGGGCTCAACGGCACCGCTGCGGCGCCGATCGTCATCATGGGTCCAGAGGATCGCTCGGCGGTCTTCCAGGGGCAGTCCTGCTGCAACACCGTGCAGTTCGACAATTCCAGTTACATCGAGGTCCGCAACCTCACGCTCGACGGCATGCATCGGCCGGAGCCGTTCGGCGTCGACACCAGCGGCCCGAGCCATCACATCACGATCGAGAATCTGAAGATCGTCAACTACGACGCCGACCAGGCGATGATCGGCATCTCGACCAAGGCCGTCGCGTGGAACTGGGTGATCCGCCGCAACACGATCATCGGTGCGGGCACCGGCATGTACCTCGGCAATTCGGACGGCTCCGCCGCGTTCGTGGCCGGCACGATCGAGAACAACCTGATCATCGACACGCTCGGTTACAACATCGAGATCAAGCACCAGAATCCGCGGCCGACCAACGTCGGGATGCCCACCGGCAACAGCCGCACGATCATCCGGCACAACGTGTTCAGCAAGTCGGGCAATTCTTCCGGCGGCGACCTGGCCCGGCCGAACCTGCTGGTCGGTCACTTCCCGCTGTCCGGCGCCGGCGTGAACGATCGTTACGAGATCTACGGCAACTTCTTCTACCGCAATCCGGTGGAGGCGCTGTTCCAGGGCGAGGGCAACCTGATCCTGCACGACAACGTGTTCGTCAACGATATCGGCGACGCGATCCACGTGATGCCGCACAACGACGTGCCGCGCGAAGTGCAGATCTTCAACAACACGATCGTCGCCCGGGACGACGGCCTGCGCGTGTCCGGGCTCGCTTCGGGTTACACGCAGCGCCTCGTCGGCAATGTCGTGTACTCGGGCAACTCGGTCACCGGCCCGAACCAGTCGAACAACGTGATCGGTGCGTACTCGGCAGCAAGCAACACGCTCAATGCGCCGACCGCTGCGCTCGGCACGCTGGACCTGTTCCCGAAGAGCGGCCAGCTCACGGGCTCGCCGATCGACATGACGACGTTCGCCGAGTTCGTCGACAGCTCGAAGGACTTCGATGGGCGCGCGCGCACCGGGGTTCATCGCGGCGCCTATGAGGGAGACGGGACCAACACCGGCTGGAAACTGTCGCTGACCATCAAGCCGGTCGCCGGCCTCGGCGGCAAGACGCCCAATCCGCCGACCAACCTGACGGCCAACTGACAGCCGGCAAAAGTCACGCCTTTTGACGGCATCCGTCGAAAGGGCCTCGGCCGCTTTCGACCAGAAGATCAGCTAAGCGCATCGCAGGTGCAGTAAAGTGACGCGCCATGCTCAAGCTGAAACTGGACTGCACCTCGGCAACCAAGGTCCTGTGCCTCGGGGCGCACTGTGACGACATCGAAATAGGTTGCTCCGGGGCGCTGCTCGAATTGCAGCAGCGCACCCCCGGCCTCGCTTTCCACTGGGTCATCTTCTCGAGCGATGCCGAGCGCGAGGCGGAGTCGCGCCGCGCTGCCGAGCTCTTGTTGGGGGCCGCTCCCGCCTGCACGGTCGACATCCAGCGCTTCCGCGGCAGCTATCTGCCGTTCGAAGGTGCCGCGGTCAAGGACTACTTCGAAGCGGTCGCCAAGCGGATCAAGCCCGACCTGATCTTCACCCACTACCTCGACGACCGGCACCAGGACCATCGCATGCTGGCGGAGCTGACCTGGAACACCTTCCGCCGCCATCTCATCCTCGAATACGAAATCCCGAAATACGAGGGTGACCTCGGGCATCCCAACGTGTACGTGCCGCTCTCCCAGGCGGTCGTGGATCGCAAGGTCGACGCGCTACTGGAAAGTTTTCCGTCACAGCACCAGCGCTCGTGGTTCACCCGCGACTTGTTCCTCGCCCAGCTGCGTCTGCGCGGCATCGAATGCAACGCCGAGTCTGGTTTTGCCGAGGCTTTCCACGCCCGGAAGCTTACGTTGTGATTTGGCTCCCACTGTGCTGCGGCACGGTTGGCTACGATACGAGTTGGACGGTCGGCCTTCAGGCCAGTCCTCGCCGACCGCCAGTGTCGGCTAGACTTACATCCTTCCGAATTACGACAAGAACCTATGCATCGCCTGAGCAAGATCATTTCCCTTGAAGACCTGCTGCGCGAAGACCTCGACTCCATCTGCACCGATCTTGCGAGCGAGTTTCGGACCATGGGCGGCGGCCGACTGCTGATCACCGGCGGCGGCGGCTTCCTCGGTTACTACCTCGTGCAGAGCGCGTTGCACTGGAACAAGACGCGCGCCGGCGGGGCACGCATCAACGTCACCGTGTACGACAACTACGCGCGCGGCGTGCCGCAGTGGCTCGAGGCCCTGCGCGGCGACCCCGACCTGACGCTCGTTCGTCACGACATGACGCTGCCGTTGCCGCGCGACATGGGGCACTTCGACTGGATCATTCACGCCGCGGGCATCGCCTCGCCGATCTTCTATCGGAAGAATCCGCTCAAGTGCATCGATGCCAACATCATCGGCCTGCGCAACCTGTTCGAGTACGCGGTAGCCGAGCGCGATGCCGGCCGCGCACTGAAGGGCTTCCTGTTCTATTCGTCGAGCGAGATCTACGGCGATCCGCTGGCGAGCGCCATTCCCACGCCGGAGACCTATCGCGGCAACGTATCGTGCACCGGTCCGCGCGCGTGCTACGACGAGTCGAAGCGCTTCGGCGAGACCCTGTGCGTGACGTTCGCGAAACAGGAAGGCATCCCGACGACGATGGCGCGCCCGTTCAACAACTACGGCCCGGGCCTGAAGATCACGGACCGACGCGTCCTTCCCGACTTTGCCGCCGACGTCCTGGCCGGGCGCGATATCGTGATGCTGTCCGACGGCAGCCCGAGCCGCACCTTCTGCTACGCGACCGACGCCATCACCGGCTACTACAAGGTGCTGGTGCGCGGCACGGCGGCTGAGGCCTACAACATCGGCATCGAGAAGCCGGAGATCACCATGGCTCAGCTCGCGCAGATGGTCGTCAAGGCGGCCGGCGAGCTGTTCGGTTATCGCGGCAAGGTGGTGCTCGGTCAGGCGCAGGAGGCCGACTATCTGGTCGACAATCCGAACCGCCGTTGCCCGATCATCACCAAGGCGCGCCAGGACCTGGGTTACGACCCGAAGGTGCTCGTCGACGAAGGCGTGTATCGCTCGCTGGTCTGGTACTACCACAATCAGGTCGCGGAAGTCGCGTAATGAACATCTCGATCGTCGGCACCGGCTACGTCGGGCTCGTCACCGGGGCGTGCCTGGCAGACTGCGGTCATCGCGTCGTGTGCATCGATGTCGATGCGGCCAAGGTCGCGCGCATCAACGCCGGCGAGCCGCCGATCTATGAGATCGGCCTGCCGGAGCTGCTCGCCCGGAACATCGGCAAGCGCTTGAGCGCGACCACCGATCTCGCGGGCGCAGTCGCCGCGTCGGAAATCACTTTCATCGCGGTGGGAACGCCGGCGACCGACGGCCGCATCGATCTGCACTTCGTCGAGAAAGCGGCGGCAGATATCGGCCAGGCGCTGCGCGCCAAGCGCGACTACCACACGGTGGTCGTGAAAAGCACCGTCATTCCCGGCACCACCGATCGCGTCGTGCGCCAGTCCGTCGAGCGCGCTTCGGGCAAGCGGGCGGGCGTCGATTTCGGTCTCGGCATGAATCCGGAATTTCTCACCGAAGGCCGAGCCATCGAGGATTTCGCCAATCCCGATCGCATCGTCATCGGCGGCATCGATGCGCGTACGCACGCGGCGATTGCCACGGTGTACGAAAGTTTCGCCGGTGTGCCGCGCGTGCTGACCAACAACGCGACAGCCGAGATGATCAAGTACGCCTCCAACTCGCTGCTGGCGACCATGATCTCGTTCAGCAATGAGCTGTCGAGGCTGTGCACCGCCGTTGGCGACGTCGACATCGCGGATGTGATGCGTGGCGTGCACCAGTCGCTGTATCTCACGACGCGCTCGGCCAAGAGCGAGCCGGTCACTGCTTCGATTTCGTCGTTCCTCGAAGCGGGCTGCGGCTTCGGCGGCAGCTGCTTGCCGAAGGACGTGACCGCGCTGACGGCGCAGGGCAAGGAGCTCGGCGTACCGATGCCGCTGCTGCGCGCCGTGCTCGATGTGAACGCAGGTCAGGCGGACGAGATGGTCGCGCTCATCAAGCGCCATATCGCCGACCTGAACGGTGTGCCGGTGACAGTGCTCGGCCTGGCCTTCAAGCCCGACACCGACGACGTGCGCGAGTCGCCCGCGTTCCGGATCATCCGCCTGCTCAAGCGCGCCGGTGCCAAGATCACTGCCTTCGACCCCATCGCGCGGCCCGCAACTCACGAAGACATGAAAGACGTGCGGCTCGCAGATTCCCTGGACGACGCGGTCAAGGGCGCGAAAGTGGTCACGCTCGTGACGCGCTGGCGCGAGTTCGAGCGTCTGTCGCAGGTCCTCGATCGGCTCGGCAGCAAGCCGCTGGTCGTGGACGGACGCCGCGTGCTCAAGCGCGAGCAATTCTCCGCCTACGAAGGGATCGGCTGGCGGCCCACGGGTTCGACGGGCTCGCAATCATGAAGGGTGTGCTGTGAAGGTAGTGCTGTTTTGCGGCGGTCTCGGCACGCGCCTGAGGGAGCATTCCGACACCATTCCGAAGCCGCTGGTGAACGTCGGCTACCGGCCGATCATCTGGCACCTGATGCGCTACTACGCGCACTACGGGCACAAGGAGTTCATCCTCGCGCTCGGCTATCGCGGCCACCAGATCCGCGAATACTTCCTCAACTACGTCGAAGCGATGTCGAACGACTTCACCCTGAGCAAGGGCGGCAAGCAGATCGACCTGCATTCGAGCGACATCCAGGACTGGCGCATCACCTTCGTCGATACCGGCATGCACTCGAACATCGGGCAGCGGCTGCTGCGCGTGCGCAAGTACGTCGAGAAGGAAGAGATGTTCCTCGCGAACTATTCGGACGGCCTCTCGGATGTGCCGCTCGACACGATGGTCGACGAGTTTCGCGCCAGGAAGCTGGTCGCGAGCTTCGCGGCCGTGCGCTCGTTGCAGAGCTTCCACTTCGTGCAGGCCTCGCCCGATGGACTCGTGACCGCGATGGGCCCGCTGAACCAGGACACGCAGATCAACGGCGGCTTCTTCGTCCTGCGGCGCGAGATCTTCGACTACATCAACGAAGGCGAGGAGCTGGTCGAGCAGCCGTTTCACCGGCTCATCGACCGCAACCTGCTCGGCACCTACCGGCACGACGGCTTCTGGCAGGCGATGGATACGTTCAAGGACAAGATCGCCTTTGACCGCAGGGAGGCGCGCGGCGATTGTCCGTGGGCCGTGTGGAACGGCTTGCAGCCCCCAGGCGCCGAGGAGCCTGAATGATCTTCACGCCCGTCGGGCTGGACGGCGCCTTCCTGATCGCGCAGGAGCGCCGCAGCGATCATCGTGGGTTCTTCGCGCGGGTCTGGTGTGCTGCCGAGTTTGCCAAGGCCGGGCTCGACACTCACATCGAGCAGATCAACACCGGCTTCAGTCCGGCGGCGGGAACGCTGCGCGGCATGCACCTTCAGGTTGGCGAGCACGCTGAGGTCAAAGTCGTGCGCTGCACACGCGGCGCGGCGTTCGACGTCATGGTCGATCTGCGCAGCGACTCCCCGACCTTCTGCCAGGCGTATGCGACCGAGCTGACCGCCGACAACGGCCTCATGCTGTACGTGCCGAAGGGTTTCGCGCACGGCTATCAGACCCTGGTGCCGGACACCGAGCTGCAATATTCGGCTTCGACGGGCTACGCGGGGAAGAGCGCGCACGGCGTGCGCTTCGACGATCCGCGCTTCAAGATCAGATGGCCGTTGCCGGTGAGCACGATTTCGGATCAGGATCGCGGCTGGCCGGACTTCGGGCCGGGTCATCCGGCGTTCGATCCGTTGAGGGGCAGGTAAGTGGCTGCTCGCGTTCTCGTCACTGGCGCATCCGGTTTCATCGGGGTGCATTGCCTCAAGCCGCTGCAGGACGCCGGCTACGAGGTGATCGCCACTCGCAATTCGACGCGTGCCCGCGCCGTCGAGGGCGTAACGTGGGTCGAGGCGGATCTGCTGCAGACGAGCGAACACGCCGCACTCATGGCGCGCTTCCGGCCGCAACATCTGCTGCACCTGGCGTGGTATGTCGAGCCGGGCAAGATGATCGAAAGCGAAGAGAACCTGCGCTGGACCGCGGCGAGTCTCGAATTGCTGCGGCAGTTCAAGGCGCACGGCGGCGAGCGCTGCGTCTTCGGCGGATCGGGTTACGAATACGATTGGCGCTACGGGTATTGCACCGAAGAGTTGACGCCGACGCGGCCAGACACGCTGTACGGCGCGGCAAAGCTCGCGCTCTCGGGAGCGATGTTGGCGTACTGCCGCTCAGCGGGACTGTCGGGCGCCTGGGCGCGAATGTTCTTCATGTACGGGCCGTTCGAGAATCCGCGGCGTCTGGTGCCTTCGGTCATCCTGTCGCTGTTGCGCGGCGAACCGGCCAAGTCCTCGCACGGCAAGCAGGTGCGGGACTACATGCACGTGCAGGATGTTGCAGATGGCCTGGTCGCATTGCTGAAGTCGCCGGCGACGGGCGCGTTCAACATTGCTTGCGGCCAGGCAACGTCGATTCGCACGATCGTCGAGCGCATCGGCCAGCTCGTCGGGCGGCCCGAGCTGCTGCAGATCGGCGCACTGCCGGCACGAGCGAACGATGTCGCGTTGGTGCTCGGCGATCCAGAGAAGACGCAGCGCGAGATCGGCTGGCGGTCGAGCATCGACCTGGACACGGGATTGAGAAACACCATCGACTGGTGGCGCAACCAGGAAACAAAGTGAGCACTTCGACTCCCGTAGCGATTCTCGGATCCGGCATGGCGGGCTGCGGCGCCGCGCAGCGGCTGTTCGAGAACGGCGCGCCCTCCGTGATGTACGACAAGCACGGCTACTACGGCGGCCACACTTCGACGCACGCTTTTCCCGGCGGCTGGCTGTTCGACGAAGGCCCGCACGTCTCCTTCACCAGCGACAAGCGGGTGCAGGAGCTGCTCGCCGAGAACATCGGCGGCAAGTTCGAGACGCTGGCGACCTACGTCAACAATCACTGGCGCGGGCATTGGATCAAGCATCCGGCGCAGGTGAACCTGCACGGCCTGCCGACCGATCTGATCGTGCGGATCCTGCGGGACTTCGTCGCGGCGCAGAACCGCACCGACGTCAAAGTGACGAACTACGAAGACTGGCTGCGCGCCAGCTACGGCGATACGTTCGCCGAGACGTTTCCGATGGAGTACACGGTCAAGTACCACACGACGACCGCGTCGAACATGAACACCGACTGGATCGGCCCGCGGCTGTATCGCGGCGCGCTCGAAGAAGTGCTGCGCGGCGCGCTCGAGCCCAGCACCAAGGACGTGCACTACATCAGCGGCTTCCGTTATCCGACGCACGGCGGGTTCGTCAGCTACCTCGGGCCGTTCGTGAAGCGCACGCAGCTGAAACTGCAACATGAGGTCGTGCAGATCGATCCGCAAGCGCGCACGGTGTCGTTTGCCAACGGCACGACCGCGAACCACGACCGCATCGTGTCTTCGATTCCCTTGCCCGACCTGGTTCCGATGATCAAAGGCGCGCCGCCGGATGTGCTGCGTGCCGCCGCAACGCTGGCTTGCACCGACGTCGTGATCGTGTGCCTCGGCATCGATCGTCCCGATCTGATCAATGCTCACTGGACCTACTTCTACGACCGCGACGTCTTCTTCACGCGTCTGAGCACGCCGCACCTGCAATCGCCGAACACCGTGCCGCCGGGCTGCGGCAGCCTGCAGGCCGAGTGTTACTACTCGCACAAGTACCGGCCGCTCGATCGCAAGCCCGAGGACTGCATCGACCCGTGCATCAAGGATCTGATCCGCACCGGCGTGCTGCGCGAGACCGACAAGATCCTGTTCCGGCATGCGATGCACATTCCGTATGCGAACGTGATTTTCGACCTGGACTGCGCGCCGGCGCTCAAGACGGTGCACGGTTATCTGGACGACGTCGGTATTGCGTACTGCGGTCGTTACGGCGATTGGGCCTATATCTGGACCGATCAGTCCTTCATGAGCGGCGAGAATGCCGCGCAGCGCGTCCTCGACGGCACTCGCGGCCGCTGAACAGCGGAGAGAACTACAAAGATGTCATTCAAGGCGGGAGCAACGGTCGAGGTGCGCAGCGCTGCCGAGATCCTCGCGACTCTCGACGACAACGGCTGCCTCGACGGCATGCCTTTCATGCCGGAGATGCTGAAGTATTGCGGCAAGCAGTTCCGCATCTTCAAGGCGGGGCACAAGACCTGCGACAGCACCTGGTACGGCGTCGGCCGTCGCATGAAGAACATCGTGTTCCTGGAGAATCTGCGCTGCGACGGCGCCGCGCACATGGGATGCGAAGCGGAGTGCCTGACTTTCTGGAACACCGCGTGGCTGGCGCACCCGGGCAAGCGCAGCGTGAGCAGCGCAGCCTCGACGCGCGATGAGCAATGGTTGCAGCAAACCGTCAATGCCGCGCCCGTCAACGGCAGTCCGCGGTTTCGTTGCCAGGCGACCGAGCATCTGCGCGCCAGCAAGCCCATCAAGTCGTACGACGTCTGGCAATACGTCGAGGACATCACGAGCGGCAACGCGAGCGTGCGCGAGGTGGTGCGCGCGCTGTTCCTGAAGTCGATCTGGCGGCTGCGCTTCCTCGGCTTCGGCTGGGGCGCTGCGACGCGCTTGTACGATCGTTTGCATCGCGCAATCTGGGGTGGGCCCGACCCGCACGTCACCGGTCCCATTCCCGAAGGGACGCCGACGCCGGATGTGCAACTGCAGTTGCGTGCGGGCGAGCGCGTCTACGTGAAGAGCCTGGAAGAAATCAAGGCGACTCTGAACACGCGTAATCGCAACAGGGGCCTGGCGTTCAATCCGGAGATGGCGCCATTCTGCGGCGGTGAGCATCAAGTGCATCGCCGTGTCACGCGCATCGTCGACGAAAAGACCGGCGAGCTGATCACGATGAAGTCGCCGTGCATCACGCTCGAGAACGTGTATTGCGAGGCGCGCTACCATCCGGACGCGCTGCTGTGTCCGCGGCGCATTCCGCCGTACTTCCGCGAGGCGTGGCTGACGCGAGGAAAACCGCAGTGAGCGAGCCGCGGCCGACGGTCAGCATTGGCTTGCCGGTCTACAATGGCGAGCATTTTCTGCGCGGCTCCATCGATTCGCTGCTCGCCCAGCGGTTCGCCGATTTCGAGCTGATCATCTCCGACAACGCGTCGACCGACAGCACCGGCGCAATCTGCGCAGAGTACGCAGCACGCGATCCGCGCGTGCGCTACACGCGCCTGCCGAAGAACATCGGCGGCGTGGCCAACCACAATCACGTGCGCGGGCTGGCCCGCGGCGAGTTCTTCATGTGGGCGTCCGGCGATGACCTCTGGCATCCGGACTACGTGCAGGCCTGTGTCGAGGTGCTGCGCAAGGATCCGCAAGTCGTGGTCGCATACACGCGCAACTCGATCATCGACGGGCAGGGCCGGCCGGTGCGCGACGTTCCGCCGGGCCCGCCGCTGGATTCCGACGACGTCGTCGATCGCTTCCGTCACCTCGTGGACATCTATCGCGCCATCGAGCCGTTCTACGGCGTGATCCGCCTCGATGTGCTGCGACGCACGCGGCTGATGTGCGGCCATCCGGGCTTCGATCGCATCCTGTTCGCCGAGCTCGGCCTGATGGGCAAGCTGCGACAGGTGCCGCAGAACCTGTACCTGCGCCGGCAGCATGAACAGCAGTCGGTGGGTGCGTATCCGAGCCTGCGCTCGCGCTATCGCTGGGTCGACCCGAGCAAGCGCCGCCGGCTGGTCATGCCGCACTTCGAATACCTGCTGTGGTTCGCCTCCGCAGCGGTGAAGTTCGCGCCGGGTTTCACGGCGAAGCGCCGCTGCGTCGGCTTTCTCGCCAAATGGTGCTACTGGCACCACGACGAGCTGCTCGGCGACCTCTCGCTGCGGCCCTCGTAGAACTGCCGTGGCCACCAGCGGCAAGTCAATCCCGACGACCTCGGTCGTGATCGCCACGACCGCAGTGGAGGCCCGCAAGGCAGCTCTGCGGCGCGCGATCGCGGGCGCGCTCGCGCAGGAGCCGCGGCCCGCAGTGATTGTGGTTGTCAACGGCGTCAGGTATGACCGTGCACTGTACGAAGAGCTGCAGGCCATGCAGGCCATCACGCTCGTTTATTCCGAGGTGCCGAGTTATCCAGCCGCGCAGCGGCTCGGGCGATCGCACGTCGCCACCCCTTACTTCTGCTTCCTGGACGATGACGATGAACTGCTTCCTGGCTCCATTGCCGCACGCCTCGCGCATGTGCGGGCACATCCGGACGTCGATGTCGTCGTCGCGCGCGGCTATCGCTGCATCGACGGAGTCGACCAACCTGACGGTGCCACATTTCCCGCCAACGACTCCGAGCTGCTCGTGAGCCTGCTGCGACACAACTGGTTCGCCTCGCCCGCCGCGCTGTTCGCCACCGAGCGAGTCGGCGGCGAATTCTTCGACGGCGAGACCAAGTACTACGAGTGGACGTTGATGGCGTTCCGTCTGGCCGCAGCGGGACGGCGCTTCGGTTTCGTCGAGGACTACGGTTACCGGCTGCACGAGAGTCCGGTGTCCTTGTCCAAGGAAAGCGGCAGCACGCTCGCGGTGCCGGAAGTGCTGCACGCTCTGCAGCGGTTGTCCTCGTCGACAGCCGTGCGCAAGGAGCTCGAGCGGCGCCTGACGCATGCCTACCACGACTGCTCCACGCTCGAGCTGAGCCGCGGCAATCGCCGGCTCGCGTGGCGTCACCACCTTTCGAGCCTGAAAGGGCCGGGCGGTCTCAGGTACCTGAGCTACACCCGTCATCTGTTCTGACGAAGACCTTATGCTGAAGAGCGTTGCATGGACGGTGGGCTTTCGAATGCTGGATCGCGCAGCAGGCGTGGTCAGCATGCTGCTGCTCGCGCGGCTGCTGTTGCCGCAGCACTTCGGCATCGTCGCGCTGGCGACGTCGGTGCTCGCCTTCGTCGAGCTGCTCGGTGCGCTCGGCCTCGACACGATCCTGATCCAGAAGAAGGATCCGACGCGCGAGCATTTCGATACCGCGTGGACGATCCAGCTCGGCGTCGCCACGATCTGCGGCGCCATCCTGGCGGCGGCCGCCATCCCGGCGAGCTGGTTCTTCAAGGAGCCGCGCATCGCGCCCATCGTCTTCGTGCTCGCGTTGGCAACGTTCGTCGACGGCCTGCAGAACATCCGCATCGTCGAGTTCCGCAAGCAGATGCGCTTCGACCGCGAGTTCGTCTACATGGCGATCCGGCGCCTGAGCGGCATCGCCGTGACGCTGACGCTGGCCGTGATCCTGAAGAACGAATGGGCGCTCGCGATCGGCATCTTCAGCGGCAAGACGATCGGCGTCATGGTCGGCTACTGGATGCGGCCGTACGTGCCGCGGCTGACGCTGGTGGCGCGCGGTGAATTGCTGGCCAAGTCGTGGTGGCTGTTCCTGGCGAATCTCGTGCAGTTCGTGCGGGCGCGCTCTTCGGACATCCTGATCGGCCGCGTGGTGGGAACCGCGGCGGTCGGCGCGTACGCGCTGGGCTCGGAAATGGCGACGACCGTCAGCAGCGAGCTGGTCGCGCCGATCAATCGCGTCGCGCTGCCCGAGTTCAGCAGCATCGGCACGCGCGAGGGTGTGCTGAACCGCGTCGACCAGGTGACCGGTCTGGTCGCAGTGTTGCTCACGCCGGCTTCGTTCGGCCTGGCGGCGTGCGCCGTACCGGTGGTCGAGGTGTTTTTCGGCGCGCGCTGGGCGGCGACTTCCCAGGTGCTGCAGATCCTGGCACTGTCGGGTTGGGTCTCGGCGCTCGGTTCCAATCTCGGCATCGCGTTGCTGGCGTTGGGGCACTACACGGCGAATGCGGCCATCCACGCAGTGGGTGCTGCGATCCTCGTACCTTTGCTCATACTCGGCGCCTACGTCGCCGGGCCCGAGGGCGTCGCCAAGGCGACGCTGGCGGCAAACGTGCTCACCGTTGCGATCGGAATCGGCACTGCGCACAAGCTCACTGGCTACTCGCCGCTCGGCTTCCTTCGGCAGTGCTGGCGACCGACGCTGGCAGCGGTGTTGATGTACGCGAGCGTGAACAGAGTGCTCGTTTACACCGGGAACCTGCATGGAGCAGTGCATCTCGTCATTGCCGTGGTGACGGGAGCCGTGCTCTATCCATCTGCGTTGCTGCTTCTCTGGACGATGTCAGGACGGCCGGATAGTGCTGAACGTACAGCAATGACGCTGGCGGCGAAGGTACTGCGCCGCCTGCGACCGCGCTCGAGCGTCGCGAGCCTTGCGCCTTGAACAATCACCAGTAGCAACTGCCGCGCCCGCGACTTCTGCGGCCGGGGAGAGGAGGGCGGTCCCGCGACTCGCGTCCGTGGATGCCTTCCGCGGGCTCGTCATGTTGCTGCTGGTCTCCGATACCAACGGCGCCTTCTCTTTCTACGAGATGGCCCGGCGCTTTCCCGACAGTCCGGTGTGGCGCGCACTCGGCACTCAATTCAGTCATGTGGAGTGGAGCGGCGCCGCGATCTGGGACCTGATCATGCCGTCGTTCGTGTTCCTCATCGGCATCGCGATGCCGCTGTCGCACGCGGCCCGCGCGCGACGCGGAGAAACCGGCGGACAGATCGCGCTGCACGCCGGGCTGCGGGTCATCACGCTGCTGCTGCTCGGTTTGACGCTGCGGCTGCCGATCAGCACCAACGTCGATTTCATCTGGCCCTTCCTGTTGCTGCTGCCCGGGCTGCCGATCGAGGATTGGACGCAGAAGGTGCTGCGTCCGAAGGACGCGCGAGTCCCGTCCGCGGTGCATCTCGCGATCTGGGTCGTTGTCCTGATCGCCACTGCGGTGCGACTCATTCATCAGGTCCATCGCCTGGGCAATTACGACTTGGGGGCGCTGCTGCCTCAGGTCGCGTTCGCGTACGCGTTGCTCTACCCGCTCGTGAATCGGTCGCTGCGAGCGCAGTTCTGGGCGTTCGCGGCAATCCTGTTCGGCTACTGGCTCGCCTTCGCGTTGTATCCGCTGCCGCAGGTCGTGGCCGATTCGGCGGAGTACACGGGCTGGTTCGCGCACTGGAACATCGACACGAATCTGGCCGGGGACTTCGACCTCTGGTTCCTCAACCTGCTGCCGCGTGCCACGCGGTTCGCCGGCAACGACCACGGCTATCAGACACTCAACTTCATTCCGACGGCGGCCACGATGCTCATCGGCATGATGGTCGGGCATCTCCTGCAGAGCAGCAGTTTGACCGCAGCGCGATTTCGCAAAAGCGTGACGCTCGCGGGCGTCGCGGCGCTGCTGGCCGGGCTGGTGCTCGGTACGTTCGCGTGTCCGATCGTCAAGAGCATCTGGACGCCGACCTGGGTGTTGTTCAGCGGCGGCATCGTCCTGCTGGTGTTCGCGCTGTTTTATTTCATGTGCGAGGAGCTGCAGGTGCGTGCCGGCATCTGGCTGCTGGTCGCGGCGGGCAGCAACACGATCCTTCTCTACGTGCTGGCCTGCAATTACAAGTGGTGGTTCCTCGAGCGCTGGCGCGACGTGTTCGGGAGCACCGTGTTCGTGGGTACCTGGCAGCCGCTGCTCGAATCCGTCGCGTTCATGCTCTCGGCGTGGCTGCTGGCGGTGATCATGCACCGCATGAGAATCTTCATCCGGCTCTGATTCGGCTTCCGCGTACGACCAAAGTCCCATCGGAAGCCTTGGCAGAGCATCCCCGCCTGACATACCCTCCCACGCGCTAAATCGAACAACTAAAACCAACGCCAGGCACGGCGCGACCGGCAGGTCGAGCTGCGTCCTGGCGTTTGTCGTTTGTCTGCCATGTGAGTTGGGTAGAAGGGTCGGAATGAGCACGATACGAAGAACAGTGCGCCTCGCGGCGCTGGTGATCCTGGCGTCGCTGATTGGGAACACTGCTGCACTGGCCGCACTCCCGGCCGGCTTTACCGAAACGAACATCAACCGCCCCGACGGCCAGGCGTGGGAAGAAGCGGTCGGCATGCAATTCGTGTCCACCGGCGGCCGGCTGTTCGTGTGGGAACGCGGCGGCGATGTCTGGATCGTCGACCCTGCGCATCCTTCGACGACCCGCTTCCTCGACATTCGCAACGAGGTCGCGGCTTACAACGACCACGGCATGCTCGGCTTCGTGCTGCACCCGGGCTTCGAGTCCAACGGCTTCGTCTATGTCATCTACACGGTCGAGCGTCATCATCTGGAGAACTGCGATTCGCCGCGCGACGGCGCGCCGGTCTGCGGACCCAATTACGTGCCGGGAACGCATCAGCCGTTTCAGGCGACGATTGGCCGCATCGTGCGTTACAAGGCGGTCCTGCCCGCCGGACAGACCAGCTACGCGCTCGCCACTGCCATCGATCCGGCGAGCCGCAAGGTGCTGCTCGGCGAGTCGTTCTGGTTCACCGATCCCAATCGCCTCGACCCCACCAAGCCGCGCAACACCGGCTGCGCGATCCTGTTCGATTCGCACGGCGTCGGCTCGCTCGTGTTCGGCGAGGACGGCACGTTGCTCGCGACCTGCGGCGACGGCGCGAGCTACAACGGCGCGGACGTAGGACCAGGCTCGGACTCGTATCACGCGCAAGCCGTGCAGGACGGGATCATCCGTTCGCAGGAGGACGTCGGCGCCTATCGCTCGCAGATGATCAACTCGTTCAACGGCAAAGTGCTGCGCCTCGATCCGAACACGGGCGACGGTATTCCGAGCAATCCGTTCTATGACGCTGCCAATCCGCGCGCGGCCAAGTCGCGTGTGTGGGCACTCGGCATGCGCAACCCGTTCCGCTTCACCGTGCGTCCTGGCACCGGCAGCCACGATCCCGCTCTCGGCAATCCCGGCGTGCTGATGGTCGGCGACGTCGGCTGGGTCACTTACGAAGATCTGAACGTCGTGCGCGTCGGCGGCCAGAACTTCGGCTGGCCGTCCTTCGAGGGTCAGCTGGTCCGTCCCGAGTACAACAACCAGGCCATCGACAATCGCGACGCGCCCAATCCGCTGTACAACGGCACGAGCTGCACGCGCCAGTTTTTCCGCTTCAACGAGCTCATCAAGCAGGACACGCTCGCGACCCCGAGCTGGCCGAATCCGTGCAACGCCTCGCAGCAGATCACCTCGGCCGACGTGTTCCTGCATTCGCGTCCGGCACTCGACTGGCAACACGACGTGGACGCGTCACGCTTCGCCGCATTCAGCGGCACTACTGCGGTCGCTCAGCCGATCGGCACGACGGCGCCGGATGGAACCACCGTCCTGGGCTCGGCCTTCAACGGCAACACCTCGACCGGCGGTGTCTGGTACCAGGGCGACGATTTCCCGGCCCAGTACAAGAACACGTATTTCCACGGCGACTACGGCGCGCAGTGGATCCGCAACTTCGTCTTCGATCAGAACAACGTGCTGAAGGAGGTTCGCACTTTCGGCACCGGCCTCGGCGGCGTGGTGGCGATCGTCACGGATCCGCAAAGCGGCGCGCTGTATTACATCGCGTGGACCGCATTCATCCGCAAGATCAGCTTCGCGCCGACGACCAACGTGCCGCCGGTCGCAGTCGCGACCACGGACAAGAGCTTCGGCCCGAGTCCGTTGACCGTGCAATTGAGCGCGGCCGGATCGAGCGACGGCAACGGCGGTACGCTGACGTACTCGTGGGACTTCGGTGACGGCTCGTCGCCGCAGAGCGGACTGACCGTCAGTCACACGTACACCGCCGCGGGCGTCCAGAGCTTCGCGCCGACGGTGACGGTGCGCGACCCGACCAATCTCACCTCGACGGCATCGGTGCTGGTCTCGGTCAACAACACGCCGCCGACGGCTACGATCACCAGCCCTCAGGACGGCACGCGCTATCCGCTCACCGGCTCGACGCAGTACACCCTGAGCGCGACGCTGGACGATGCCGAGAGCGGTAGCGGCGCACTGGCGTGTAGCTGGACCAGGATCCTGCATCACAACACCCACACGCATAACGATCCGCCCGACAATCATTGCCAGAGCACGGGCACGACCACGCCGCTCGGCTGCGGCGACGAAACGTACTACTTCGAATTCCGGCTGACGGCGACCGATCCGCAAGGACTGACAGTCACGCGCTCGACGTTCGTCTATCCCGACTGCGGTGCTGCAGACACGACTCCGCCGTCAGCTCCGACCGGCCTGACCGCGACGGCGCAAAGCGATACGCAGATCGATCTGTCGTGGAATGCCGCGACGGATAACCTCGGTGTCACCAACTACCTGATCGAGCGTTGTCAGGGCGCGGGCTGCTCGGACTTCACGCAGTTCACGACGACTCTGGGCACGACCTACAGCAACCCCGGACTCACGGCGAACACCTCGTACAGCTATCGCGTGCGCGCGATGGATGCGGCCGCCAATCGCGGCGGCTACTCGAACATCGCGACGACCACGACGCCGAATTCGCCGCCGCCGCCGACCACGGTCATTCGCGTGAACGTCGGCGGTCCGGCTTACACGGATTCGCTGGCGCAGGTGTGGAGTGCGGACACCGGCTTCAACACCGGCACGCAACTGAGCTGGCCGCCGAGCACGGCGATTGCCGGGACCAATGACCCCGCGCTGTATCGCGACGAGCGGTGGGATCCGCCCGCTGCGCCGGACATGACGTACAGCTTCAACGTGCCTAACGGCACGTACACAGTGCGGCTGCACTTCGCGGAGAACTACGACGCGCTGTTCGCAGTGGGCCAGCGCGTGTTCGACGTGAACATCAACGGCGTGCTCGCGTTCGACAACATCGACGTGTACGCGGAAGTCGGCGCGCGCACGGCGCTGATCAAGACTGCGACCGCGACGGTGACCAACGGCAATCTGTCGATCGCCTTCATTCACCAGGTCGAAGATCCGATGGTCTACGCGATCGAGATCATCAGCCAGGCCATCACGCCGGACACGACGCCGCCGAGTGCGCCGGGCACGCTGACCGCGACCGCGACCAGCGGGACGCAGATCAACCTGGGCTGGGGCGCGGCGACGGACAACGTCGGCGTGACCGAGTACCTGATCGAGAGCTGTCAGGGCGCGGGCTGCTCGAACTTCACGCAGATCGCTACCGCCAGCGGCACGACGTTCAGCAACACCGGGCTGACGGCGAGCACGCCGTACAGCTATCGCGTGCGCGCGAGGGATGCGGCCGGCAACAACGGCGCTTACTCGAATACTTCGAGCGCGACGACACAGACGCCGGCGCCGGATACGACGCCGCCGAGCTTGCCGGGTACGCTGACTGCGACAGCAGCGGGCCAGACGCAAATCAATCTGAGCTGGGGCGCGGCGACGGATAACGTCGGCGTGACCGGCTATCTGATCGAAAGTTGTCAGGGCACGGGCTGCTCGAACTTCGCGCAGATCGCGTCGACCACCGGCACGGGCACGACTTTCAACAACACCGGGCTGACGGTCGGCACGCCGTACAGCTATCGAGTGCGAGCGAGAGACGCAGCGGACAACCGCGGCGGTTACTCGAACACCGCCAGCGCGACGACGCAGAGCACGCCTGCAACTGTGATTCGCGTGAACGTTGGCGGCTCGGCCTATACCGATTCAGCGTCGAACGTCTGGAGTGCAGACACCGGCTTCAACACAGGCAACGCCAAGAGCGTGCCCGCGACTACAGCGATTGCCGGTACCAGTGACCCGGCGCTGTATCGCGATCAGCGCTGGGATGGGCCAGCCGCGCCGGAGATGACGTACAGCTTCAACGTGCCGAACGGCACGTACACCGTGCGGCTGCACTTCTCGGAGAAAAACACATCGCTGTTCGCGGTGGGCCAACGCGTGTTCGACGTGAACATCCAGGGGGCGCTGGCGTTCGACAACATCGACGTGTTCGCTCAGGTCGGCGCGCGCACCGCGTTGATCAAGACTGCGACGGCGACCGTCAGCAACGGTATTCTGTCGATCACCTTCATTCACCAGGTCGAAGATCCGTTCGTCGACGCCATCGAAGTCATCAGTCAGAGTGTTGCACCGGATACCACTCCGCCGAGTGCGCCGGGCACGCTGACTGCGACAGCGGCGGGGCAGACGCAGATCAATCTGAGCTGGGGCGCGGCGACCGACAACGTCGGCGTGACCGGCTATCTGATCGAAAGCTGTCAGGGCGCGGGCTGCTCGAACTTCGCGCAGATCGGCACGACCACGGGCGCGACGACCTTCAGCAACACGGGGCTGACAGCGAACACGCCGTACAGCTATCGCGTGCGGGCGAGGGATGCGGCCGGCAACAACGGCGGCTATTCGAACACCGCGAGCGCGACGACACAGAGTGCGAGCGATACGACGCCGCCGAGCGCGCCGGGCACATTGACGGCGACAGCGGCTGGCGCGACGCAGATCAATCTGAGCTGGGGCGCGGCGACGGACAACGTGGCGGTGACCGGCTACTTGATCGAGCGTTGTCAGGGCGCGGGCTGCTCGAACTTCGCGCAGATCG
>DATENH010000107.1:0-5631 GCA_035275145.1 Steroidobacteraceae bacterium
CGCGCGAAGCTGGTTGGTAAAGGCGTGTTCGGAGCGCCGCGGTCGCTGGGCGGGGAGGACGCGCTGAAGCCGTTGCCGAAGGAGACGCCGGCGCGGCTGGTGGTGTTGTGGACGGTGCTGGTCGTGGGAGTGGGATTACTCGTCGCGATGGCATTGGCGTTGTTGAAGAGGGTCAGGGGACCGGAGTCGGGCTGAAGGCCGACCTATAGGCGAGCGACAAGCTACAATGCCGGCCCCCTGAACCGGGCCGATTCATGCGTTTCCCTGAGGAATTCGACGTCATCGTTGTGGGCGGCGGCCATGCCGGCACCGAGGCCGCTTTGGCCGCGGCGCGCATGGGCGTGCGCACGCTCCTGTTGACCCAGAGCATCGAGACGCTCGGGCAGATGAGCTGCAACCCGGCGATCGGCGGCATCGGCAAGGGTCATCTGGTCAAGGAGATCGATGCCCTCGGCGGTGCGATGGCGCAAGCGGCCGATCGCGCCGGCATCCAGTTCCGCATCCTCAATGCGAGCAAGGGCCCGGCCGTTCGCGCGACGCGCGCGCAGGCGGACCGCGTCCTGTACAAGCAGGCGATCCGCTCGATGCTGGAGAACCAGCCGAATCTCACGCTGTTCCAGCAGGAAGTCGCCGACCTGCTCGTCGAAGGCGAGCGGGTGCACGGTGTCGTCACGCAGACGGGCATCGAGTTCCGCGCGCGCGCCGTGGTGCTGACCGTCGGTACCTTCCTGGGCGGCAAGATTCACGTCGGCTTGACGAACTACCAGGGCGGTCGCGCCGGCGATCCGCCGTCGAACCGTCTGGCCGAGCGGCTGCGCGCGTTGCCATTCCGTGTCGGACGGCTCAAGACCGGCACGCCGCCACGCATCGACGGTCGCACGATCGACTACACGGGACTTGCAGTGCAGCCCGGCGACGAGCCGGTGCCGGTGTTCTCGTACCTCGGCCGCCGCAGCGATCATCCGCGCCAGATCTCTTGCCACATCACTGCGACCAACGAACGCACGCACGAGATCATCCGCGGCGGCTGCGATCGCTCGCCGCTGTTCACCGGCGTGATCGAAGGCGTCGGCCCGCGCTACTGCCCGTCGGTCGAGGACAAGGTGCATCGCTTCGCGGACAAAGGCTCGCACCAGATCTTCATCGAGCCCGAAGGCCTGACGACGCACGAGGTTTACCCGAACGGCATCTCGACCAGCCTGCCGTTCGACGTGCAGCTCGCGCTGGTGCGCTCGATCGCCGGCTTCGAGCGCGCGCACGTCACGCGACCCGGCTACGCGATCGAGTACGACTACTTCGATCCGCGCGATCTGCAGTACAGCCTGGAGACGAAGTTCATCGCCGGTCTGTTCTTCGCCGGCCAGATCAATGGCACGACTGGCTACGAAGAGGCGGCGGCGCAGGGCATTCTCGCCGGCATCAATGCGGCGCTGCGCGTGCAGGAACGCGCTGCGTGGTGGCCGCGACGCGACGAGGCCTACATCGGCGTGCTCGTCGACGATCTGATTACGCGCGGCACGAGCGAGCCGTATCGAATGTTCACCAGCCGCGCTGAATATCGCTTGCTGCTGCGCGAAGACAACGCCGATCTGCGACTCACGTCGCGCGGGCGCGAGCTCGGGCTGGTCGGCGATGAGCGCTGGGAGCTGTTCGTCGCGAAGCGCGATCGCACGGCCGGCGAAGTCGAGCGCCTGGAGCGCATCGTGGTTCGTCCCGCCGATCTGCCGACGCTGACGCGTGAAGTGCACGCATTCGATCTGCTGCGCCGTCCGGAGGTTTCTTACTCGGCGCTCACGGCGCTGGCCGCGGTCGGACAGCCCGACTGGATGCGCGCGGAAGCTGCTGACGAGCGGCTGAGCGAGCAGGTCGCACTGCAGGCCGACGTGCTCGCGAAGTACACCGGCTACATCGATCGGCAGCACGTCGAAATCGAGCGGCAACGCCGGCACGAAGAGCTGCGCTTGCCGGACGATCTCGACTACGCGCAGGTGCGCGGGCTTTCGACCGAAGTGCGACAACGCTTGCGCGAAGTGCGGCCCGGCACACTCGGGCAGGCGGGGCGCGTGCCGGGAGTTACACCGGCGGCCATCTCGCTGCTACTCGTTCACCTCAAGCGCCATTCCGGCATTCGCTCACAACTCGGTTAGGCGTCGGGTTTACGTAACATTCGAGTCCAGGGGCCAGGCGCACGGGTTGTGTGACCTCCCTCATCGTTTCCCGCAAGCGTCCGCTGCTACTCTGCGCGTCGCTTCCACTGGCTTTTCTTTCCGAGCACCCATGACCTGGTTCGTGATCTTTGCCGTGACGGTGTTTGCCCTGTACTTCTGGGGGCAGCATCGCGCGCGTGCGCGGGAAATCAACAGCCCGCTCGCCAGCCATCGCTCGGGCCACAGCCACATCGGGCAGGTCGTCGTGCTCGATCAGGGCATTCAGAACGGCAACGGGCGCATCCGCCTCGGCAACCGCGACTGGCCGATCCGCGGCCCGAATTTGCCGGCCGGCGCCAAGGCGCGCGTCACCGGCGTCGACGGCACCGTGCTGCTCGTCGACCGCATCGCCGCTTAGCCGGTAACCGAGCCGACTCTTCACAACTTTCCAGTTGACGTGGCGCCCCGCTGATCCAATGCTGCGCGCCTATGTCCGACTTCTATAGCTTCCGCGTAAAGGGCATCGACGGAGTGCTCGATCTGCTCGCGCCGCTGCGCGGCAGCGTCGCACTCGTCGTGAACGTCGCGAGTCAGTGCGGCTACACGCCGCAGTACGCGGGGCTGGAGCGGTTGTATCGCGAGCTGAAAGGCCAGCGCTTCACCGTGATCGGCTTTCCGTGCAACCAGTTCGGCCAGCAGGAGCCGGGCGCCGAAGCGGACATCATGCGCTTCTGCACCATCAACTATAACGTCACGTTTCCGCTGAGCGCGAAGATCGAAGTGAACGGTCCGAACCGCCATCCGTTGTACGCGTGGCTGACGGCGCCGGAGAACGGCTTCGCCGGCGACCTGCAGTGGAACTTCGAGAAGTTTCTGATCGACCGCAGCGGCAAGGTGATCGGCCGGTATCCATCCGGGACCAAGCCGGAAGACAACGGGCTGCTGCAGGAAATCGCGACGGCGCTGTAAGCGCTATTCGCAGCCGTTTTCCTTCATCGCGCGCGCGCCGTGCTCGGCCCAGAGCGCGTCGAACTGCTTCTTGGTCTCTTCCAGGTCCGCGTCGTCGAGGACGCGCGTGATCATCGAGATCGTCTGCGTCAGAGCGAGTGCCGTCGGCACGAACTGATCGCCCATGCAGCCGGCTTCGTTCAACCGGTCGCCGAACAACTGCCAGGCGAGCAACTGCGGTCGCGGGATGCGTGCGCCCCACGGCATCCGCACCATCGACGGGAACGCCGTCGGCTCACCATCGCGCGCTGCGTCGATGCCGAAGGCGCGTGCGGTGAGTGCGTCGGCAGGATGGCCGTCGCAGCCGACTGCCATGCAATTGGCGAGGTCGAGTTTCGCGCGCGGGATCTCGCGACCTGCGATCTTGAGGAGCTCGCGGATCTGGCTGACGTTCTCGGTGGTCTGGCCGCGCTGCACGGCAATCAGCAGGTTCGTGGCGACCTTGTAGACGGCCGGCGGATAGTTCTTCTTGACCGCGCTCTGCAGCATCTCTTCGCGCTTCGCGGGGTCGCGCAGGAACTGAGCGAGCTCAGTGGCGCTCGCCGGGTCGCCGGCTGCCGCTGATGCGCGCAGACGCGCTTCGATGGCTGTGTAGTCGAAGCGCGCGTTGCCGCAATTTGTGCGCGCGCGCTGCATGTAGTCGACCTCTGCATACATCACGCCCGCGACGCGCGCTTGGCGCGGTTCGGGCTGGCCCTGAACCAGTTTCGCGATCTGCGTCTTCGGATCGCCGGCGCGTTGCTGAGAGACGGCGGCGCACCAGTGCTGAACGTGCACGAGTGCGATGTTCGCGTCGTTGCTGCCCTGGCTCGCGAGGCCGCTGAGTGTCGCGACGGCCTTGTCGGCGTTGCCTTTGCCGAGGTCCGCGATCACGTCCGCCGGAATCTTCAGCCCGCGCAACCCGCGATAGGCCGTCACGCGCTGGATTTTCTCGTAGAACGCGCGTTCGTCGGTCGGCGTGATGGTCACTTCGGGCGGCGGCTCTTCCTTCTTCTCTTCCGGGGCCGCCTGCGGCTTGGGTGCTTCGATGGCAAACGCCGCGCAGGCCGCGAGCCACAAGACGGCGAGCGTGCCAGCGCGTGCGAGCGGTGCGGCGTTCATTGGGGTATCAGATCGTATTGAACGGTGACAGTTGCATTGAACGTCATCTCGCCGCTCTGGTACGGCGCTCCGCCCGCCGCTTTGGCTTCCATCGCCATCGCGCGCACCATCGGCACGGGCGGCTGGGTGAGCTCGGTGTTCGCATTGATCGTGCGTGCGTTGCCGAGCTTTGCACCCGCGGCCTTGGCGACCACTTCCGCGTTCTGGCGCGCGTCGACCACGGCCTTCGCGAGCGCTTCGCGCACCAGGTCCTGGCGCTTGCTGGAATCCAGGCGCGGGTCGCCCATCTGGTTCACGCCCAGATCGGTCGACTTCTCCAGCAGCTGGCCGAGCTTCTCGAGATCGTGCAGCTCCACCTCGACCTGGCGCGCAACGTAGTAACCGATGAGCGTGCGCTCGTTCGGGTTGCCGGAGCCCCAGTTGTACTCGGGTTGCACGTTGATGCGCGTGGAGCGCACCTGCTTCGGATCGATCTTCAGATCGCGCGTCAGCTTGAGCACGGCATCGACCGTCTTCGCGACCGCGGCCCGCGCGTCTTCCAGCTTCGGCTTGCGCGATTCGACGCCCAGCGTGACGGTGGCACGGTCCGGCTCGGCGCGCACTTCGCCCTGGCCGCTGACACCGATCGTGCGCAGATGGTCGTCCTCGTCGGCGTGAGCTGCCGTGCAGACGAGCAGGAAGGCGAGAGCGAGCGCGGAGATCTTCATACGATTCCTCTAACCAAGCAGCCTACCGAGCAGTGCCCGCAGTTCCGGGCGATCGCGCCGGAGCTGCTCGCCCCGGCCGGTCACGATCGCCTCCAGGTCCAGGGTGGCGCGCTCGAAGTCGTCGTTGACCACGATATAGTCGAACTCGCTCCAGTGCGACAGGTCGGCCAGCGAATCGCGCAACCGACGCGCGATCACTTCGTCGCTGTCGGTCCCGCGGCCCCGCAGTCGCTGCTCGAGCGCCTCGCGTGAAGGAGGCAGCACGAAGATGCTGCGGCACTCGGGCAGCGCTCGCCGGATCTGCTGCGCGCCCTGCCAGTCGATCTCCAGCAGCACGTCCTGGCTGTCGTCGAGAAGCTGCTCGACCTGTTTGCGCGAAGTGCCGTAGTAGTTGTCGAAGACGCGCGCGTGCTCGAGGAACTCGCCGGCGGCGACCATGCGCTCGAACTCGGGTTTATCGACGAAGAAGTAGTCGTGACTGTGGCGCTCGTTCGGCCGCTGCTTGCGCGTCGTGTACGAAATCGAAAAGCGCAGCGTTGGCCGGCGCTGCATCAAGGCGCGCACCAGCGATGTCTTGCCGGCGCCGGACGGCGCTGCGATCACGAACAGCTTGCCCCGCTCGCTCATCGTCACTCGACGTTCTGGACTTGCTCGCGCATCTGCTCGAT
>DATENH010000108.1:0-8507 GCA_035275145.1 Steroidobacteraceae bacterium
GATGAACCGCCGACATCCCCGATGACGTAACGACCGCGCCGCTGCCGCCTTCGAGCTCGGCGAGTGCCTCGCCGAGCGCGTCGCGCGTGGGATTGCCGGAGCGCGTGTAGTCGTACGTCCGCTTCTCGCCGAACGACTCGAACGCGAACGTCGAAGTGAGGTGGATCGGCGGGATGACCGCCCCGTGCTGAGTATCGGACTCCAATGCCGCGCGCACGGCGCGGGTCGTGCCGGAGAATGGTTTACTCATGGCGTACCTGCCTGCCCGTGCAGGGCGCGTGCAAACACCGGCTCCAGGGCTGCACCTTCCTTCAAGAACGCATCGTGGCCGTAGAGCGACGAGAGCTCGACCAGCGATGCTTGACCGCCGAGGCGAGTCTGCAGCGAGCGCAGATCGGAGATCGGGATGAGCTGGTCTTCGAGGATGCCGATGAGCGTCACTGGCACGCGGATCCGAGGCGCGTCGACTGTGTGCAGGTCGATGGATTCCGACAAGCCCACGAAAGCCTCGGGCACGTACGTAGCTGCGTAGGCATCGCCGCGCGCCAGCAAATAAGCCTCGACTGGAAACTGGAAGCGGCCGTCGATTCGCGCCGGCGCACCGCTGAAGCGGGCGGCGAACTCTTCCGGGCTGCGATAGGTAGCCATCGCCAAGGCGCGGGCGAGACGCAAACCTTCCGGTGAGTCGCCATTCTTCGCGGCGTAACGAACCATGGCTCGCTGGACACTGCGCCACGCGGTCGCCATCGGATGCGGCCGATCGGCCGCACTGATCGCAACCGCATGCTTCACGAGCTGCGGAAAACGCTCGGCAAACGCCAACGCCACCATGCCGCCGTAGGATGCGCCGATGATCGCGGCAAGCGGCGTGGCACGCAGGTGCTCGACGACTCGTCGCAGGATCTCTGCCTGGTCGTAGGTGCTGATCGAGGGAAAATTGGTCTGTCCGGAGCGCGGCCCGGTGGTCGCCCCGCTGCCGCCCAGGAAGTCGATGCCGAGCACCTGGTAGCGCTCCGTGTCGAGCGCCTTACCCCGGCCGATCACTTCGCACCACCAGCCCTTCTCGCGGGTGCCCACATCTGCCACGACCCGGCCGGCGGAAATGCCGCCGAGCGCCGCGACCAGAGGACCATCGGGATTCCCCGTCACCCGCCAAGCGACGCGTACACCCTCGAGCCGACCGCCCAGATGCAGCGGCAGAGGATCCAGCTCCAGCGTGCCTTCACGGACCGGTGTAACAGGCACGACAGGGGTGGCCAGGCGTGCGGCGTGCACATCCGTCGGGCTGCGCCCGAAGCCGGCATCCAACAGCGAACTCATTGATCGAGCACTCCATTTCCGCGCCGGCCCCGATGGCCGGACAGGTTTCGCTCTCGCTGAAACCCCACGGAGTACCCGTAGTGGCAGGTCGCCGTGACCGACCGGCAGCCCCTTGCGAGGAGCAGCCAGCTTCACAGCAACTCATCTGTCGGTATGGCCGGCTTACGGCCACATCCGCAGGAGTTGGCACCATTTCGAACTGGTTAGATTCGACGGTTGCCCCGGCTTCAAAGGGCCTGACCCTCAGCCGGTCTCGATGAGCGGAGCACAGTCTAGAGGCGCGACCGACGGAGCGTCAACCCGCCGGGCGCCCTTTTTGCGACCTGTGCCTTGTCTTGGTCGCTCCATTGTATTAGCGTGCTAGTACGTTACTACACACCCGGATCGTGACCGGATTATGAAAGAGCATCGGGCCCTGACTCCCCGCCAGGAAGTCCTGGCGGAGCGGGCGCTGTTCAGCGCCGTCCTCACTTTGCGCAGCATCGAGGAGTGCCGGGCGTTCTTTCGCGACCTGTGTACGCCGGCCGAGCTGCAGGCGCTGGCGGATCGCTGGGCCGTGGTCGCTCTGCTCCAGCAGGGCGTGCCCTATCGCGAGATTTACAAGCAGACCGGCGTGAGCGTCACGACTGTCGGACGCGTTGCACGCTATCTGACCAACGGCAACGGCGGTTACTCGCTTGCTGCCGCACGCCTGAAAGAGCAGCGACCGACGTAGAACTGTCATGGACAAATCCTCCCGCCTCAAGGTCGCGCTGCAGAAGTCCGGCCGGCTGACCGACAACTCCCTCGACCTGCTGGTCCGCTGCGGCTTGAAGTACAGCCGCGGCAAGGACCAGCTCATGTGTTACGGCGAGAACATGCCGCTCGACGTGCTGTTCGTACGCGACGACGACATTCCCGACCTAGTGCAGCAGGACGTCTGCGATCTCGGGATCGTCGGCCTGAACGTCATCGAGGAGAAGCGCCTCGCCTTCAAGGCACGTGGCATCGAGCCGCTGTTCGAGCAGCTCATGGTGCTGGACTTCGGCAAGTGCCGGCTGTCGATAGCTGTGCCGGACGGCGTCGACTACGGCGGCATCCCGTCCTTACACGGCAAGCGCATCGCGACGACGTACCCGAACATCCTCGCGCGCTTTCTGCGCCAGAACGACGTGCAGGCCGAGATCGTCACGCTTTCCGGCGCAGTGGAGATCGCGCCGCGCCTGGGTCGCGCGGACTTCATCTGCGACCTCGTTTCCACCGGATCGACGCTCGTTGCAAATCACCTGTGGGAAGCCGACACGATCCTCGAGAGTCAGGCTGCGATCATTACGACCCCCGTGCCCGTCGCAGCGGACAAGCAGGACTGGATTCACCGCCTGTCGATGCGCATCGACGGAGTGCAGCAGGTCAAGGAGAGCAAGTACATCATGCTGCACGCGCCGCGCGCGAAACTGCCGGAGATCAAGAAGCTCCTGCCGGGCAGCGAATCGCCGACGATCGTGCCGCTCGATGGCGTCAGCGACAAGGTCGCGGTGCACGCCGTATGCCGCGAGAACGTGTTCTGGGAGACGCTCGAGAGTCTGAAGAGCGCCGGCGCCAGCGCCATCCTGGTACTGCCCGTCGAGAAGATGCTGGCCTGAGGCGGCATGGCTATTCGCATCCTCAATTGGTCGTCGCTGTCGACGCAGGAGCGGAGCCAGGCTCTGCGCCGTCCGCGGTTGCAGGACGCGGCGGAAATCCATGCGCGTGTGCGCGAGATCATCAACGATGTGCGCGCCAGCGGCGACGCCGCGGCGCTCGAATTCACCCGACGGTTCGACGGCGTCACACTGTCAGCCATCGAAGTCACAACCGCGGAGTTCGCTGCAGCGGAAACTGCACTCGATTCAGAGCAACGACAAGCGATCGACCGCGCGATTGCCAACGTCCGACGCTTCCATGAAGCGCAGATCGGCACTCCGCTGCGCGTCGAGACGGCGCCCGGCGTCGTATGCGAGCGGCAGTTCCGTCCGATCGATGCGGTCGGCCTTTACGTTCCGGCGGGCGTCGCTCCCCTGCCCTCCGCTGCGATCATGCTCGCGGTGCCGGCGCGAATTGCGGGCTGCCCGACGCGGATCATCTGCACTCCACCCCGCCGCGATGGGACGGCCGATCCGGCGGTGCTCACCATCGCCAATCTCTGCGGCGTGCGCCGGGTCTTCAAGCTCGGCGGTGCGCAGGCGATTGCCGCAATGGCCTACGGAACGCAGAGCGTACCGAAGGTGGACAAGATCTTCGGTCCCGGCAACTCGTGGGTCACCGCGGCGAAGCTGCAAGTCGCGAACGATCCCGATGGCGCGGCACTCGACCTGCCGGCCGGGCCTTCCGAGGTCCTCGTGGTCGCTGACGCGACGGCGCGCGCGGACTTCGTAGCAGCGGACTTGCTGGCGCAAGCTGAGCACAGTGTCGACGCGCAAGTCGTGTTCGTGACGACATCGAGCGCATTGGCCGAAGCGACCGCGACGCAAATCGAAGCGCAGATGCAGAAGCTCGGGCGCGCCGACACCTTGCGGAAATCGATCGAGCACGCGCGCCTGTTCGTGGTCGATACGATCGATACGGCCATCGAGGTCAGCAACGCGTACGCGCCCGAGCATCTCATCCTGCAGATTGCGAACGCGCGCGACTGGCTGCCCAAAGTTCGCAACGCCGGTTCGGTCTTCCTCGGCGCGTGGACTCCGGAAACGATGGGCGACTATTGCAGCGGCACCAACCATGTCCTGCCCACGTACGGCTTCGCACGCGCGTACAGCGGCCTGTCGCTGCACGATTTCGTCAAGCGCATGACCGTGCAGGAGCTGACCTCCGACGGCCTGCGCGAGCTCGGGCCCACCGCAATCACGCTCGCGGCGCTCGAAGGGCTCGATGCGCACGCCAACGCCGTGCGTGTTCGACTTGCGCACCTCGAGCAGGAGCGCGCATGAATCGGATACTCGAACTGGCGCGCCCGGACATCCTGTCGTTGCAGCCCTATCAGCACGCAGCGTGGGAGCCTTCGCTCGAACGAATGCATGCGAACGAGATGCCGTGGCGGGCCAGTGGCGACACTTCGATCGCCGGCCTCAATCGCTATCCGGAGCCGCAGCCAGCCGAGTTGATTGCGCACCTCGCGTCGTTGTACGGCGTTGCACCCGACAATCTCCTCGGCGGCCGCGGCAGCGACGAAGGGATCGACTTGATCGTGCGAGCTTTCTGCCGCGCCGGGCAGGACAGCGTCCTGATCTGTCTGCCGACTTTCGGTATGTACAAGGTGTCGGCGCGGATACAGGGCGCCGGCATCGTTGAAGTTCCGCTGCTGAAGGAGCGCGGCTTCGCCTTGGATCCGCAGGCAGTGCTCGATGCGTGGCGCAGCGGCGTGAAGCTGGTGTTCCTGTGCACGCCTAATAATCCGACCGGCAATCTCCTGGACCGCGCAGCCATCGAGTTCTTGTGCGAGCAGCTTGCCGATCGCGCGATCGTCGTGGCCGACGAGGCCTATATCGAATTCGCACGGACACCCAGCTTGATCGATTGCCTGGATCGTCACGCGAACCTGGTGATCCTGCGCACGCTCTCCAAGGCCTATGCGCTCGCCGGAGCGCGTTGCGGCGCCTTGCTTGCGCATGCCGACATCGTGAGCCTGCTCGCCCGCGTCATCACGCCCTACTCTCTGCCGACTCAGACGATCGAGGCCGTCCTCAAGTTCACGGACGCGCAGCATCGCGCCGAGTCTCAGCATCGAATCGACGTGATTCGCAGTGAGCGCGCTCGCCTGAGCGAGCAGCTTGGCCGGCTGCCGGCGATTCGGCGCGTCTGGCCGAGTGATGCGAACTTCATCCTCGTCGATTGCATCGATGCGGATCGCGTGCTGCGCGCGGCTGCAGCCGTCGGCCTGATCGTACGCGATCCCCGCTCGCAGCCCGGCCTCGGCAGCAGCGTGCGCATCTCCGTGGGTACTGCTGAACAGAACGATCGCCTCGTTCAGGGCATCGCCAAGTCCACGGGAGCTGCCGCATGAATCGGCGTGCGCTCTTCATCGATCGCGATGGCGCCCTGATCGTCCGGCCGCCAGACGGGAATTTCACCTTGCAAAGTCTGTCGCTGCTGCCGGGGGTCGTGCCTGCACTGAAGACGCTGCACGAGGCCGGCTATGAACTGGTGATGGTGGCGAACCGCGACAGCGCAACGGAATTTCTGCTCACGCTGTTTTCATCGCAGGGCGCGCCCTTTGAAGCCGTCTATGGCGCCTCGGCTCTGCCCGACCAAGTCGACACTCGCATCGACGGCACGCGTGCCTCCGAAGAAACCTGGCCGCAGATCGCCCGTCGCCTCACCACTGGCTTGCGCACGGCCACGGTCACCAGGAAGACGAAGGAGACCGACATCAACGTCGAGGTCCGGCTGGACGACGAAGCGCCGATCCGTGTCGCCACCGGCATCGGTTTCTTCGACCACATGCTGGAGCAGATCGCGAAACACGGCGGCTTCTCGCTGCAGCTCTCGTGCGCGGGTGATCTGCACATCGACGAGCACCACACCGTCGAGGATTGCGCCCTCGCCCTCGGCCAGGCACTGAAGACCGCGCTCGGCGACAAACGCGGCATCCATCGCTACGGCTTCATGCTGCCGATGGACGAGGCACTCGCACGTGTCGCCATCGATCTGTCCGGCCGTCCCTACTTCATGTTCGAAGGCACGTTCGGCCGCGACCAGGTCGGGCAGTTGCCGACAGAGCTCGTGCCGCACTTCTTCCGCTCACTGGCCGAGACGCTCGGCGCCGCGATCAACATCAAGGTCAGCGGCGAGAACACGCACCACATGATCGAAGCGTGCTTCAAGGGTGTCGGACGCTCGCTGCGCCAGGCCATCCGCATCACGGACACGCAACTGCCGAGCACGAAGGGAACGTTGTGATACGGCTGGCGATCATCGACAGCGGCGGCGCCAACATCGCGTCATTGCGTTACGCGATCGATCGGCTCGGCATCGAGTCGCAGGTCACGACCGACGCGGCGACCCTCCGCAGCGCGACACACGTGATCCTGCCCGGTGTCGGTGCGGCGGCAGATTGCATGGAGCGGCTGCGCAAGGCGGACCTGGTCGAGGCAATCCGCAACCTGCGCCAGCCGTTGCTAGGCGTCTGCGTAGGTATGCAGCTCCTGTTCGAGTCTTCCGAGGAAGGCAATGTCACCTGCCTCGGGCTGCTTCCCGGGCGCGTTCATCGCTTCGCCGAGCGCGACGGGCTGCCCGTGCCGCACATGGGATGGAACCAAATCGAGTTCGCGCGGCCCTCACCGCTACTCGACGACGTCGCCAGCGGCGATCACGTCTATTTCGTGCACAGCTTTTGCGCGCCGGTGAACGAGAGCACAGTCGCAACGACGACCTACGGCGAGCGCTTCGCCGCCATCGTCCGTCGCGGCAACGTGTTCGGCGCGCAATTTCATCCCGAGCGTTCCGCGCGGGCCGGCGCGCTCGTCCTGCGTAACTTCCTGCTCGTGACATGAAGGGATTCGGCACCATGGAACTGATTCCGGCGATCGATCTGCGGGACGGGCGCTGCGTGCGCCTGCTGAAGGGCGACTTCGCGGCCGAGACCGTCTATTCCGACGATCCGCAGAGCGTGCTCGAGGGCTATCGGTCGCTCGGCGCGCGTCGCGTGCACATCGTCGATCTCGACGGCGCTCGCGACGGCACGCAGCCGAATCGTCCGACCGTGCTGCTGATGGCCAAGAGCAGCGGCGTGAAGCTGCAAGTCGGCGGCGGGCTGCGCACGATCGAGCGCATCCGAGAGCTGTTCGATGCGGGCGTCGACCGCGCAGTGATCGGCAGCATCGCGGTGACGGAGCCCGATCGTGTGATGAGCTGGATGTTCGAGCTGGACCCGCGCCGCTTCGTCCTCGCGCTCGACGTCCGCCTGGACGGGACCGGCATCCCGCGCCTCGCGACGCACGGCTGGCAACAGACCAGCACGGCGATGTTGTGGACGCTGATCGAGCGCTTCATGAATGTCGGCCTCACGCATGTGCTGTGTACCGACATCGGGCGCGACGGCACGATGGTCGGGCCCAACCTCACTCTGTATGCGGAAGCCGTGCGGCGCTACCCGGAGCTGCACTGGCAAGCTTCCGGCGGCATCGCGGCCGCGCGTGACCTGCGCTCGCTATCGGAATGCGGCGTCGCTGCCGCGATCAGCGGCCGGGCGCTGCTGGAAAACAAGATCTCACCTGAGGAGCTGCGGCCATTCTTGCCAAACGCATCATCCCGTGCCTCGATGTGAGGGACGGCCAGGTCGTCAAGGGCGTGCGCTTCCGCGACCATGTCGTCGTGGGCGACATCCTCGAGCTCGCACGCCGCTATCGCGAGCAAGGCGCCGATGAGCTCGTGTTCTACGACATCACCGCCAGCCCGGACGGCCGCTCGGTCGACCGCAGCTGGGTGCGACGCGTCGCTGCGATTCTCGATATCCCGTTCTGCGTGGCCGGCGGCATTCGTAGCGTGGCAGATGCGGAGGAAGTGCTCGGCGAAGGAGCAGAGAAGGTCTCGATCAACTCGCCGGCGCTCGCCGATCCCGAGCTGATCAGCAGGTTGAGCGCGCGCTTCGGCGTGCAGTGTGTCGTCGTCGGAATCGATAGTCAGTCGATCGAAGGCGATTACTACGTGTATCAGTTCACCGGCGACCCCCAACGCACGCGAAATACCGCGCGGCGCACGCTCGATTGGGTGCGTGAGGTTCAGCAGCGCGGCGCCGGCGAGATCGTGTTGAATTGCATGGCAAGCGACGGCGTGCGTCGCGGCTACGACATTGCACAGCTCGCAGCAGTGCGACGGATCTGCAAAGTTCCGCTCATCGCATCTGGCGGCGCCGGCACGCCCGAGCATTTCGCGGAAGTGTTCAATGAGGCACGGGTCGATGGCGCGCTCGCCGCAAGTGTGTTTCACACCGGCACAGTGCAGATTCCCGACTTGAAACGATTTCTGCGCACGCAGGCAATCGAGGTGCGCCCATGAAACTCGACCAGGTCACCGCGCTCGATTGGGAAAAGAACGACGGCCTGCTACCCGCGATCGTGCAAGACGCGCGCAGCGGGCAGGTGCTGATGGTTGCGTACATGAATCGCGAGGCACTGCGCATTACGCTTGCCGAGAAGCGCGCGACCTTCTATAGCCGCAGCCGCAAGCAGCTA
>DATENH010000109.1:0-7954 GCA_035275145.1 Steroidobacteraceae bacterium
GTGCGAGTCGGTTCAGCCCGACTCCTTATCTCTTCTTCATCTCCAGTTGCGTCTTCTCGTCCTATCCAACTGCGGCTCATTGCGGCAGAATCCACGCTCCCTACGGATTGCTGGCGCAACGCGCCGTTGGATTCCCAGTGAGCAGAATGCAGCAGAGGCCGCGCGCGCGGCCGGTACCGAAATCATCCTGTCGCTGGCTCAAGCTGCCGCGCAGCGGCTCGGGCCTGAACGTCGAGGACTTCCTGACGTTCCGCATGAACCGGCTGTCGAACGCGCTGCGGACGAACCTGACGAAGGCCTATCTCGAGGACTTCGAGCTGAGCCTGCCAGAGTGGCGCCTGCTCGCACTGGTTGCGCGGTTTTCGCCGCTGCGCTTCTCCGAAGTCACCGCTCGCAGCGGCATGGACAAAGGGCAGGTGAGCCGCACGCTGCGCGTGATGGCCAAGCGCGGCCTGACGAAGATGAAGGTGATTCGCGACCGCGGCTCGCGTTCGGCAGAAGCGCTCGCTGCGCCAGTGATGGTCTCGATCACGGCGAAAGGGCGGGCGTTGTATCGCGCTGTGCTGCCGGTGGCACGCAAGCGCCAGGCCGAGGTGCTGATGACGCTGAGCGAGGCCGACCGCTACGCGCTGTACGCCACGCTCGACAAGCTGTTCCAGACGGTGGGGCGCGGCGCCGCGGACGAAGACGGCGAATAACCCGGGAAAACCAGCCCCATGAAGGCCCTCGACCTCACGCAAGGGCCGATCACGAGAACCCTGATCGCCTTTACGCTGCCGACGCTCGGCAGCAATGTCCTGCAGTCGCTCAACGCATCCGTCAACGCGATCTGGGTCGGTCATTTCCTGGGCGAAGCGCCGCTGACGGCAGCCACCAACGCGAACATGGTGCTGTTCCTGCTGATGGCAGCGGTGTTCGGCGTCGCCATGGCGACGGGCATCATGGTCGGCCAGAGCGTCGGCGCTCGCGACCTGGTGCAGGCGAAGCGTGTCGTCGGCAGCAGTGCGGTGTTCATGGTCGTGCTCTCGGTGGCGACGGCGCTGCTCGGTGCGCTCACGGCAGAGCCGATCCTGCGCTTGATGAGCACTCCAGCCGACGCGTTGCCGTACGCAGTGAGCTATCTGCGCATCGTCTTCATCGCCACGCCACCCATGTTCTTCTACATCTACGCCGCGATGGTCCTGCGCGGCGCCGGCGATGCGCGTACGCCTTTCATCTTCATGTTCGTGTCCGTGGGTTTGGACATCGCCTTGAACCCGCTGTTGATTTTCGGGCCGGGGCCGTTGCCAGCGCTCGGTATCCGCGGCGCCGCGCTCGCAATGCTGATTTCGCAAACCACGACGCTGCTGGCGATGATCGTGCTGCTGTACCGGCGCAAGCACTTCCTGGTCATTCATCGCGACGACCTGCACTTCCTGAAGCTCGATCTCGCCATCGTCAAGGTGCTGGTCACGCGCGGCCTGCCGATGGGGCTGCAGATGCTGATCGTCTCGTCCTCGATGCTGACGGTGCTTGGACTGATCAACAGCTTCGGGACCGACACGGCCGCTGCTTTTGGCGCGGCGGTGCAAGTGTGGACTTACGTGCAAATGCCGGTGTTCGCTGTCGGCGCGGCGGTGACCGCGATGGCTGCCCAGAACATCGGCGCCGGGCGCTGGGAGCGCGTGTCGCAAGCGACGTGGGCGGGCGTGGGCATCAATGCGACGATGACCGGCCTGCTGGTCGTCGTCGTGTGGATCTTCAACCGGCATGCGCTGGCGCTGTTCCTGCCTGCAGGGAGCGCGGCCCTGCCGATCGCCGAGCATGCGAACGTGATCGCGCTGTGGTCGTTCCTGCTGTTCGGCATCACGATCGTGCTGATCAGCACTGTGCGCGCCACCGGTGCCGTGATGGGTCCGCTGCTCGTGATCTTCGGGTCGTTGTGGCTCGCCCGCATTCCGTTCGCGTACGCGCTCGCGCCGCGCTGGGGCGAGGATGCGATCTGGTGGAGTTTCCCGGTGGGCTCGATCGCGGGCGTCGTGCTCGGGGTGCTCTATTACCTGTACGGCGACTGGCGCAAGGTCCAGCTCATGAGCGGCGTCGGATCAAAACGGGCTCAACAAGCCGGCGGCAGCGCCGAGGTGCGCACGGATCGCAGCGTTGAGAGTGTTGAGCAGTAGGCACGCGATCGTCATCGGCCCGACCCCTCCGGGCACCGGCGTGATCGCCCCCGCACGCGCGAGCGCACCTGCGTAGTCGACATCTCCGACCAGCCGCGTCTTGCCGCTGCCGTCGTCGATGCGGTTGATGCCGACGTCGATCACGACTGCGCCGGGCCGGATCCATTCTCCGGCCACCGCTTTCGGCCGGCCGATCGCCGCGACCAGGATCTCCGCTGCTGCGCATAAGCCCGGCAGATCGAGCGTGCGCGAATGCGCAATCGTCACCGTGCAATCGTTCTGCAGGAGTAACTGCGCCATCGGCTTGCCGACGATGTTCGAACGCCCGATCACCAGCGCGCGCTTGCCGGCCAGCTTCGGCAGCACATGCCGGATCAGGATCAGGCAGCCGAGCGGCGTGCACGGCACGGTCGCTTCCTGACCGAGCGCAAGGCGCCCCGCATTGAGGGCGTGGAAGCCGTCGACGTCTTTCGCGGGATCGATTGCCGCAAGCACCGCCGCGCTGTCGACCGATGGCGGCAGCGGCAGTTGCACGAGGATGCCGTGAACGTCGCGGCGCGAGTTCAGCTCCTGCACCAGCGAAATCAGCTGCGCAGTGCTCGTGCTCGCCGGCAGGCGATGATCGAAATGGCGGATCCCAGCGGCCTCGGCCTGCTTCGTCTTGCTGCCGACGTAAACCTGGCTCGCCGGATCTTCACCGACCAGCACGACGGCGAGGCCGGGCACGATCGACTGCCGGGCCAGCGCTGCGGTCCGCTCCGCGATGCGGCTGCGCAGGCGTTCGGCAACGGCTTTGCCGTCGATGATGGTGGCTGTCAAAGCGGACACTCAGTGGTTGCGACGAGCCGGATTGTACAGGTCCTGATAGCGCTCTCTCAGCTGCGCCTTCTGCACCTTGCCCATCGCGTTGCGCGGCATCTCGCTCACGAACACGATGCGCTTCGGCAGCTTGTACTTCGCCAGGCGCTGCTCGAGGGCCGTGCGCAGAGTGTTTTCGTCGAGCACCGTACCGGCGCTTGCGACGACCACCGCGGTGACGCCTTCACCGAAATCGGGATGCGGCACGCCGATGACCGCGCTCTCGACGACGCCGCCCAATGCATCCAGCTCCGCCTCGACCTCCACCGGGTAAACGTTGTAGCCGCCGCTGATGATCAGGTCCTTGGCGCGCCCGACGATGAACAGATAACCGTTGGCATCGAAGCGCCCGACGTCGCCGGTGATGAAGAAACCGTCCTGGCGAAACTCCGTTGCGGTTTTTTCGGGCATGCGCCAGTAGCCGCGAAATACGTTCGGGCCGCGCACTTCGATCATGCCCACGCTGTCGATCGCGGGCAGCGGCACGCCGGATTCGGGATCGGTGATACGCACCTCGACGCCGGGCAGCGCCGGCCCCACCGAGCCGGGCACGCGCTCGCCGTCGAAGGGATTGGACGTATTCATCAGCGTCTCGCTCATGCCATAGCGCTCGAGGATTGCGTGCCCGGTACGGGCGCGAAACTCGCGATGCGTCTCTGCGAGCAGCGGTGCCGAGCCGGACACGAACAGCCGAATGCTCGCGCAGCGCTCGCGCGTGAACGCGGGATGTTGCAGCAGCCGCGTATAGAAGGTCGGCACGCCCATCATCACCGTTGCTTCCGGCAGCAGTCGGACGACTTCGTCGGCGTCGAACTTCGGCAGAAACAGCATCGAGCCGCCGGAGGCGAGCACGGTGTTGATGGCGACGAACAGCCCGTGCACGTGGAAGATCGGTAGAGCGTGTAGCAGCACGTCGCGTTCGCGGAAGCGCCACTCTTGCGCGAGCGTGATTGCATTCGTGGCGAGATTCGCCCGCGTCAGCATCGCGCCTTTGGAGCGGCCGGTCGTGCCTGAGGTGTAGAGAAGAGCTGCGAGATCCGACTGTTTCAGATCAGCCTGCGTTCGCGCCGCTCTCGCTTCGCGACTCGCAAGGTCCGCGAGCGAGATGCCGGTCGCGACGCCCACCGCGACCTTCGGCTCCGCATCGCCGAGGAAGTACTCGATCTCCGCGTCCGTGTACGCCGTGTTGAGAGGCACGAACACCGCACCGACGCGCAGGCAGGCCAGGTACAGCGCGATCGCGTCCGGAGATTTCTCGACTTGCGCGACGACTCGATCCCCTGCGACCACTGCTCGCTGCGCGAGCGCGGCGGCCATGCGGTCGACCCGCTGGTCCATCGCGGCGTAGGTGACGCGTTGTCCGTCAGGAGTCCGGAGGAATAGTCGCTCGGGATCGCGATGCGCGAGCTCTGCAAGCCAGGTTGCGGGATCGGTGTCGGGCGATGCGTGAGAGTGCATCGGCGGAGGATACCGCCAACGCCCACTCAGGAGTGCCGGCCGCTCGCCGCGCGCTTCTCCTGGTACATGGCTTCATCGGCACGCGCGATGAGCTCTTCCAGGTTCAGATCGGCGGGCCCGTCGACCATCGTGGCACCGATGCTCAGATCGATCTCGTACGGCCGCTGCCGCGACGCATTGAATTCGCGCAAGTGCTCGCGCAAGCGCGTGCACAGCGTGTCGATGTCGCGTTCGCTGTGCAGGTGGGCCAGCGCCACGAACTCGTCGCCGCCGAGACGCGCGACGATGTCGGACCCGCGAAACGTGTTGCGCAACACCTCCGCCGTGTCGCGCAATGCATCGTCGCCGGCGATGTGTCCGAGCGTGTCGTTGATCTGCTTCAGGCCGTTCAGGTCCATGAAGAACAGACCGAGGATGTGTGGCTCGCGACGCGCCGCCTCCAGCGCCTGCCCGCCGAGCTCGAAAAAGCCGCGACGGTTACGCAGCTGGGTCAGCTCGTCGAGCAGCGAACGATTCTCGGCGCTGCGCCGCAAGTACTCTTCGCGCTGGCGGCGCTCGATATCGGCGCGGTGCTTGTGGATCGCCACCTCGATCGCCGCGCGCAGGTCGTCTTCCTGGAACGGCTTGATCAGATACCCGAGCGGGCCTGTCATCACCGCGCGCTGCAGCGTCTCGGTGTCGCTGTGACCGGTCAGGAAGATTACCGGCACCGGCGCGTCCTCCTGGATCGCGCAGGCCGCCTCGATGCCGTCGACGTCGCCACGCAGGCTCACGTCCATGACCACGAGCTGCGGGTGCAGCTCGCGCGCCATTTCGATCGCCTCGGTGCCTTCGCTCGCAATGCCGCTGACGCGGTAGCCGAGGCGCGTCAACGTATCTTCCAGGTCGCGCGCGATCAGGCCTTCGTCCTCGACCAGCAGGATCGAGATCGGATCGGGCGCATCCGGATCGGCAGATGAGAACAGCTTTTGATGCTCCGTATTGACCAACGAGCCTCCACGCCAGGGGGCTGGACGCCGGGATAACGCGTGAGCAGGCGCGCGGGTTTCTGCCGAGGGGGTCGGCCCCTGGGGCAAGTCTGCCGCCGGCCCGTTCGGTGCTCTACAATGCCGCGCCCGCGGGTGACTGGGACATCCGGGCAGGCCGTAAGTCGTGGAAATACCTTATTCTCTTGGGAACCGGAGCCACGAATTTGACATTGTCTTCCAAAGCCCTCATCTGCGGTTCCGTGGCCTACGACACCATCATGGTGTTCGAAGGGCGCTTCAAGCAGCACATTCTTCCCGACAAGATCCACATGCTGAATGTGTCGTTCCTCGTGCCGCAGCTGCGGCGGGAATATGGCGGTTGTGCCGGCAACATTGCCTACAATCTGCGGCTGCTGGGGGACGCCGGCTATCCGATGGCGACGGTCGGGCGCGATTTCGGGCCGTACGCCGAGTGGATGCGGCAGACCGGCGTGCCGACCGATTACGTCAAGGTGATCGAGAGCGAGCACACGGCGCAGGGATTCGTGACGACTGACCTGGACGACAACCAGATCTGGGCGTTTCATCCCGGCGCGATGGGCAGCTCGCACCTGAACCGGGTGCAGGACGCCGGTGCGGCCGCGATCGGCATCGTCGCCCCGGATGGCCGCGACGGAATGGTGCAGCACGCCGCGCAGTTCGCGGCCGCGAAAGTGCCGTTCGTGTTCGACCCGGGACAAGGGCTGCCGATGTTCGACGGCGAGGAGCTGCGGACTTTCATAGCGCAGGCAACCTGGGTCGCCGTGAACGATTATGAGTGGCAGGTGCTGCAGCAGAAGACCGGGTGGACGGCTGCCCAAGTGCTGGAGCAGGTGGAAGCGTTGATCGTGACGCGCGGAGCCGAGGGCTCCGTGATTCACACGAGGAAGGGCGAGATCGTGATTCCGTGCGCCAAGCCGGCAGCGGTCGTCGATCCCACCGGCTGCGGCGATGCGTATCGCGCCGGGCTGCTCCACGGCTTGCTGCATGGCTACGAATGGGAAACGACCGGGCGCATCGCCTCGCTCATGGGAGCGATCAAGATCGAGGCGCGCGGCACGCAGAATCACAGCTTCACGCGCGAGCAGTTCGCAGAACGCTACCAGCGCGCCTTTGGACAGACTTTTGCAGGCAAGAATCAGATCAGGATTTCCTCCAGGACTTAACTCATGAGCAGCAGCAGTTTCCTCTTCACTTCGGAGTCGGTCTCCGAGGGTCACCCGGACAAGGTCGCGGACCAGATTTCCGATGCGATCCTCGATGCCTTCCTGGCTCAGGACAAATACGCGCGCGTCGCCGCAGAAACGCTCTGCACCACGGGCTTGGTCGTGCTCGCCGGCGAAGTCACATCGAACGCTGTCGTCGACTATCAGCAGGTCGCGCGCGACACGATTCAACGGATCGGTTACGACAACAGCGACTATGGTATCGACTACAAGGGCTGCTCCGTGCTGGTTGCCTATGGCAAGCAGTCGCCCGACATCGCACAAGGCGTCGACGAAGGCCGCGGCCTGAATCTCGACCAGGGCGCGGGCGACCAGGGCCTGATGTTCGGCTACGCGTGCGACGAGACGCCCGAGCTGATGCCACTGCCGATCTTCCTGGCGCATCGCCTCGTGCAGCGCCAGGCGCAGCTGCGCAAGCAGGGCAAGCTCGCATGGCTGCGTCCCGATGCGAAGTCGCAGGTCACGGTGAAGTACGTCGATGGCCGGCCGAAGGAGATCGATACCGTGGTGCTGTCGACGCAGCATCATCCGGACATCGAGCACAAGGCGCTCGAGCAGGCGGTGATCGAAGAGATCATCAAGCCGGTGCTGCCGAAGGAGATGATGGGCAAGAAGGTGAACTACCTGGTCAATCCGACCGGGCGCTTCGTGATCGGCGGACCGCAGGGCGACTGCGGCCTCACCGGCCGCAAGATCATCGTCGACACCTATGGCGGCGCGGCACCGCACGGCGGCGGCGCGTTCTCCGGCAAGGATCCGTCGAAGGTCGATCGCTCGGCCGCGTACGCCGCGCGCTACGTCGCGAAGAACATCGTCGCGTCGGGCCTCGCAACCAAGGCGCAGGTGCAGGTGTCGTATGCGATCGGCGTCGCGAAGCCGACCAGCATCATGGTCACCACGTTCGGCACCGGGAAAATCTCCGACGAGAAGCTCGAGGAGCTGGTCGCAAAGCATTTCGACCTGCGCCCGAAGGGCATCATCCAGATGCTGGATCTGCTGCGGCCGATCTATGCGAAGACCGCGGCGTATGGGCACTTCGGGCGCGCGGAGCCGGAATTCTCGTGGGAGAAGACGGACAAGGCCGACGCGCTTGCGGCAGATGCCGGCGTGAAGCGCGCGGCGAACGGTTAGAGCGGAGTCAGGCTTTAGCCTGACTCCCGGGTTCTGGTAAACTTCCGCACCTCCGCGCACCGAGGGGCGCTGCAGCAGGGCCAGGAGTTCATCCTCGCCGACTGTCAGGCTCGGT
>DATENH010000110.1:0-2736 GCA_035275145.1 Steroidobacteraceae bacterium
GCCCGCGTGCAGCCCGGCTATCTCGGTGTCGACAGCGTTCGCGATGCGAGCGGCGTCGGAATCACAGTTTCCTATTGGTCGAGCGAAGAGGCGATTGTTGCCTGGCGACGCAACGCCGAACACACGCTTGCACGGGAGCAGGGCCGCAAGAACTGGTATGAGGAGTACGAGTTGCGCGTAGCGAAAGTCGAGCGCGCTTACGGCTTCAAGCGCTGACTCGACAGTGCGCGCGCCTCGATGAGAGCCGCATGGCTTTCGTCCACGGTATTGGACAGATGCATGACCGCGGATGCCAAGGCTCGATCGGCGTCGGCGGTCTCATGAAGCTGCCGAAGGGCTCGACCCAAGAGCAATGACGCACGTCCAGTGCGTTGCGAATACGGCAGCCCACTCTGCAGCGTTGTCGCTGCGCTCAATGCAATGCGCGCACTTTCCGCTGCGGCAGCAGGATCACCCGCGGCTAGCAGCGCTTCGGCCTTGCCGAGCTCCCCCTCCACTGCGGTCGCCTTGCTGCCCGTATTTGCAGCAACCGCCTCGAAGCGCCGACGCGCTTCTGCAATGTCACCATGCGCCAGTGCCAATCGGCCGCGCATGAGTGCTACCCGCGGCGTCTTGTCTGCTTCCGCAACCGAGCCCAGAACGTTCGTCGTGCGATCCAGATAACCAGCGGCCGCAACCAGGTCGCCGAATTGGATCGCAATGGCGGCGAGCCCGATCAGAACCTGCGTCTGTCCGATGGTGTGTTTCGAATCGACTGCGATTTTCAGCGCCGACTCGTACGCTTGCTGCGCCTCGCGAAGGCGGCCGATCGTTTCGAGCGCGCGACTCCGGTTGACAGCAAGGTACACGGGCGGTTTCGCATCGGGCGAACGTTCCGCGAGCGCTGCGAGTGTATCGTCGTAGAGCTGCAGCGCGCGCTTGGGCATTCCCGCTGCCTCGCTCACCAGGGCCATGTTGTTGCGTATCACCATCGCACCCGCACTGCTGCCGCGCCCGACAGATGTGAACTTCTGCAGCGCCATTTCGTAATAGTCGATCGCCTCGCGATGCTGGCCGGTCCGGTGATAGCTCCACGCGAGGTTCTGCAGGACATCGGCTTCCTGCTCGTTGGATGTCGGTCCGCTCAGGCGAAGCTGCTGCAGCGCTTCCCGTGCATACAGCAGCGAACCTGCGGCATCGTCGAGCGTGCCCGCGACGACCGAGCGTGCCTTCAGGCACTCCGCAAAGCTCGCGTGATTCGCCGGCGGTTGCGAGAGCTCCCGATCGATCCTCGCCGCGGCTTCGCCGGCGCGCCCCATGCCGGAGATCACGAGAGCGTGAGCGCACATTACCTCGGCATGTAGCCCATGCGCCGGCGCGTCGCCGAGTACTGCCAGCGCACGTTCCAACACCTCGGCCGCCTTGCCGCGATTCCCCCATGCGAGATAGTGCAGCCCGATCGTGCGCAGCACGGCGGCACGGCTCTCCGGATTCCCACTCGTATCCGCAAGGGCGAGCGTCTCGCTGCGCGCGAGCATGTCGCTGACTGTGACCGGCTTGTCGGCTTCTGCGGCCTCGGTAATCAGCATGCCGAGGAATTCGGTCACTGCCGAATTGCGGGTTGCCAGGGCGAAGGCCCGATCGCGTTCCTCGGAAGCGACCTGCGTCTGAGTGAGCGCGAATCCGAGCGTCGTGCACAGCCCGACAACAGCAACGACCGAAACGGCGACCGCGAAGCGATGGCGCGCAATGAACTTGCGCGTCCCATAGAAGCTCGCGCCAAGTCGCGCAACAACCGGCTCGCGATGCAAGTACCGCAGCAACTCGTCGCGTAACGCCGCTGCGGTCTGATACCGCCGGCGCGGATCGGTGTGCAACGCTGTCGCAAGAATCGCGTCGAGGTCGCCGCGGAGCTTCTTGCGTAACGCGCCGGTCACCAGGTCGGAAGCGCGCGGCACACGACCAGAGAGCGCCGCCCTGATTCGGTCCGCGCGCGTCCCGAGCGTCTGCAGCGGATGGCGGCCGATCAGCAACACGTAGAGCAGCATGCCGAGCTGATAGACGTCGGTGGCAGTGGAGGGCAGCTCGCCGAGCAGCTGCTCCGGTGCCGCGTATTCCGGGGTGAGCACGATCTCGTCGACGAGCGTGCGCGTCGACTCATCGCCTTCAGTCCGTTCCACGCCGATCAGCTTCGCGATGCCGAAGTCGAGCAGCTTGACGTCGCCATTGCGAGTCACGAGCACGTTCGAAGGTTTGAGATCGCGATGGACGACGAGGCTGCTGTGCGCATGCGCGACCGCCAGCACCGCATCCATGAACAGCCGGATGCGCGCCTCTACATCGAGACCATGCGTGTCGCAGTAGCGATCGATCCGGTCGCCGTCGACGTACTCGAGAACCAGGAACTGCTTGCCGTCGGTAGTCGCACCGGCATCGAGCAGCCGCGCAATGTTCGGATGCGCCAGTCGCGCGAGCAGCCGACCCTCACGACGAAAGCGCTCTGCCAGCCGCTCCTGCGAGACGGCACCATCGAGAAACTTGATTGCAGCCTGTGCTTCGAAGCGGCCGTCGCTGCGGCTGGCGAGCCAGACTTCGCCCATGCCGCCGCGACCGAGCAAGCGCTCGATCGTATAGGCGCCGATCCGCGTGCCTTCGAGCGGGGAGCGCGCCAGGCTCGGTCGAGCCGCGAAGGGCAGATCGCCGAGCAGCGACTCCTCGAGGAACTGGCTCGCGTTGAGCGCCTCGCGCTCGGCGAGC
>DATENH010000111.1:0-8850 GCA_035275145.1 Steroidobacteraceae bacterium
CGTCGAAGTCGTACAGGTACAGGTGCTTGTAACCGGAGCGCCGCGAGCTCCACACGAACGCCGGGCGGCTCTTGAGGAACTGCAGGTCGTTGTTCAGCTCGATCCAGTTCGGGCTGCTCTCGGTGAACAGCACCTGCGAGCTGCCGCTCGCAGCGTTCACCTTCAGGAAATCGAGCCGCTTCTGGTCGCGCGTCTGGCGCTGGACCGCAAGACTCTTCGAGTCCGGGAACCAGTCGACCCGCGCCAGGTAGCCGTCGCCGAGCTGCAGCTCGACCGGCGTGACTTTGCCGGACGCGAGCTCCATCACGTGCAGCTCGACGTGAGTGTTGGGCGTGCCGGCCGCCGGATATCGCTGCCGATACATGCGCGCGCCGTCCGCATTGATCTCATAGCGCTCGACCTCCTGCACCGGAGCGTCATCGATGCGGGTGAAGGCGACGTGCGAGTCGTCCGGCGACCACCAGTAGCCGGTGTCGCGGTCCATCTCTTCCTGCGCGACGAATTCGGCGACGCCGTTCGCGACCAGCCCGCCGCCGTCGGTGGTCAAGGCGCGCTCCTGCCGCGTCTGCAGGTCGATCACGAACAGGTTCTGATCGCGGATGAAGCTGACGTAGCGCCCGCCGGGCGAGAAGCGTGAGTCGGTTTCGCCGCTGGCGGTGTTGGTCAGGCGCGTGACGGGATTCTCGCGTGCATTCAACTCGTACAAATACAGATCGCCGCCCAGCGGAATCAGCAAGCGTCGCCCGTCAGCAGTGAACTGGTACTCGACGATTCCGCGCAGCGAGGCGGTACGTTGCCGCTCGCGTCGGGCTTCTTCCTCGGCGGACAGTTGCTCCTCGCCGCTGACCAGCGCGCGCGAGTCGACCAGGAGTCGCGACTTGCCCGTCTGGGTGTCGAACGCCCAGAGGTCGAGCTGGTCCTTGTTGTCCTGCTTGGCTTGTAGATAGGTGACATAGCGCCCGTCCGGCGAGAATTTCGGCTCGCGCAGGCGCGGTCCGCTGAGGTCGGGTGCGGCGAAGATGCGCTCGACGGTCAATGGCGCAGCGGTTGCATGAATTGCCACGAGAGAGAGGAGCAATGCTGTTGTATACCGCATGATGGAGTGCTGCCGATTCTTTCGCCACAATGATGACACTAAACTACGCGCCTCACTCACGCTCGCCGGGGATGTCATGAAGAAGGCTCTCGCGCTTGCCGCGCTGTTGCTGGCCGCATGCAGCGCCGATACGACCCGTCAGAGCGACACGCAATCCTCGTTGGCATATCCGCAAGCCGAGCGCGGCGCGCAAGTCGACGACTACTACGGCACGCGCGTCGCGGACCCGTATCGCTGGTTCGAGCAGATGACCGACGTCCGGGTGCGCGATTGGATCGGCGCCGAGAACGCACTCGCGCAGCCTTATCTCGAAGGTATCCCGGCGCGCGAGGCGATCAAGAAGCGCATGACGGAGCTGTGGAACTACGAGCGCTACGACCTGCCGGTGCATCGTGGCGACCGCTACTTCTATTCGCGTAACGACGGCTTGCAGAACCAGAGCGTGCTGTACGTGGCGGACGGCCTGAACGGCCAGCCGCGGGTGCTGCTGGATCCGAACGCACTCAGCAAAGACGCGACGGTCGCGCTCGCCGAAATCGTGCCGAGCCCCGACGGCAAACTGCTGGCCTACAGCCTTTCGGACGGCGGCAGCGACTGGCGGACCTGGCACTTCCGCGACGTCGCAACCAGCACCGACTTGCCGGACGTCCTGCGCTTCATGAAGTTTTCGCTGGTGAACTGGACTGCCGATTCGCGCACGGTCTATTACGCGCGCTATCCGTTGCGGGCCGACGGTTCCGGCGACGACACCAAGCAGCGCGAGATCTATTGGCACAAGCTGGGCACGGCGCAGGACGCCGACGAGCGCGTGTTCAAGGTCGTCGATCATCCGACGCGCAATCCCTTCGTGCTGATCTCGGACGACTTCCGCTATCTCGTCATCCTGGTCAACGACGGCTCGCAGTCGACCGGCATCTACTACCGCACGCTCGGCTCGGACGGCGCGCCGTCCGGCGAGGTCGTGCGCCTGTTCGACACGTTCGAGGCGAACTACGACTACGTCGGCGAGATCGACGATACCTTCTATGTGCGCACCAGCGCGGAGGCGCCCAACTACCAGCTGATCGCGGTGCCGGCGACCTCGGCCGCGCGCAAGAACTGGCGCGTCGTGATCCCGCAGAACCAATACTCCAATGTCGAGACTACGCTCGTCGGCGGGCGCTTCCTCGCCCAGTATCTGCAGGATGCGCATTCGGTCGTGCGTGCCATGGACCTGGACGGCAAGCCGCTTTACGACGTGAAGCTGCCGGGACTCGGCCGCGCCGGCGGCTTCTTCGGCGACGTGAAGGACGGCGAGACCTTCTTCAGCTACACCGATTACCTGACGCCGGCTTCGATCTCGCGGCTGGATGTCGCAACCGGGGCGGTGAGCGTGTTCCGCGCGCCGAAGGTTGGCTTCGACCGCAGCGCCTTCGTCACCGAGCAGGTCTTCTATCGCAGCAAGGATGGCACGCGCGTGCCGATGTTCATCACCAGCAAGCGCGGCCTGGTGAAGAACGGACAGACGCCGGTGATGCTGTACGGCTACGGCGGCTTCAACATCGCACAGCAGCCGGAATTCAGCGTGCCGGTGCTCGTGTGGCTGGAGATGGGCGGCGCCTTCGCACTCGCCAATCTGCGCGGCGGCTCGGAGTACGGCGAGGCGTGGCACAGCGCAGGCACGAAGCTGCAGAAGCAGAACGTGTTCGACGATTTCATCGCGGCCGCGCAATGGCTCATCGACGAGAAGTACACCTCGACGTCGAAGCTTGCGATCCGCGGCCGCAGTAACGGCGGCTTGCTCGTGGGTGCCGTGCTCACGCAGCGGCCGGATCTGTTCGGCGCTGCGCTGCCGGCCGTCGGTGTCATGGACATGCTCCGCTATCACACGCCGAGCTCCAACGCGCGGCAGTGGTCCAGCGACTACGGGTTGAGCGAGAACGAGGCGGAGTTCCACGCGCTGTACGCGTATTCGCCGGTGCACAACATCCGCTCGGGAACGTGCTATCCGCCGACACTGGTCACGACGGCGGACCGCGACGATCGCGTCGTGCCGTGGCACAGCTACAAGTTCGCCGCGCAATTACAGCAAGCGCAGGCATGCCCGAATCCGGTGCTGCTGCGAGTCGAGACTCGCGCCGGGCACGGTCCTGGCAAGCCCGTGTGGATGCAGATCGAGGATTACGCCGACCAATGGGCCTTCCTGGTCAAGACGCTGCACATGGAAAGCGGTGCGCGACTGGCGAGCAACCGTTGACCTAAAGGTCTTCTTCCCCGGTCTTCGGCTTGTCCTCCGTCTCGGCCGTACTCCCCGGAATCGAGCGCTGCTCCGACGCCCACGCGCCGAGGTCGATCAGCTTGCAGCGCTCGCTGCAGAACGGCCGCCACGGCGAGCTCTCGTTCCACTCGACGACCCGCTCGCAGGTCGGACATCGAACGCTGGCACTCACGTGCAGACGGTGAGCTGGAACTTCACGTCTTCGCTCGCCTGTGCGGGACGCGCGCCCGGATCCGTCCAGCGCAGGAAGCGGATGCTGCAGCGATGCTGCCCGCCGCTCACTTCGGGAAACAGGTCGGTGCCGGCGGGCAAGCCGATGCGCAACAGCTGGCTGGGATTGTCGCGCTCGAAGGCGAGCTGGAAGTTGCCGGCGGCCGCCGTCTCCGGCCGCGGACGGCCGGCCTCGCGCGTCAGCCACAACAATTCGATGACCGCGTCGCACAGCGGCCGGATCGTCGTCATCCATTCGCCGTAGTTGGCTGAGCGCACCGAGAACGGCTGGTCCAGCCAGTGACGGTAGTCGGGCAGGTCGAACTCGCAGGTGCCGCCGGGAATGGTGCTGCGATGCTTGATCGCGTTGAGGAACTCGGAATCGCGCAGCTTCTGCATGAACAGCGCGCCCGCGGAGTTCAGCTCCGTGCGCAGCCGTTCGAGATTCGACATCACTGCGCGCAACCGACCGCTGTCGACGCCGGGTTTCGCCTGGTAGTCGGCCATCACGCTCATCTGGCGCTCCAGCTCCTTGAGCACCTCGCTGCGTACGTCGCCGCGCGCCGTGATTGCAAGAATTTCCAGCAGCGAGCCGACGGCCGCGCGCGTCGACCACGCGTCTTCGCGCTCTTCGTGGAACAGCGCCTGCTGGTAGAGGAAGTCCAGGCGCAGGAAGGTCCGCATCCGCTCGTTGAGCGGCTGCTCGTACACGGGGCCGGCCGCGGTGGCGCGCGCTGCCGAGGCACCCGGTTTGCTGTCACGCGAAGTCATTGCGCGAATTGTGAAGCACTCGCGCGCCGTTGAAAAACCCTTTTTTCGCCCAGCAGGCCGAGCCCCCGGATGATACGGCGGGGCGCGTAGCGGAATTGACGGCAATGGCTCGGGCGCGCACGATCTACCAGCAATGAAAAACCTGTTCTCGCTCGAGGGCCGCGTCGCCCTCGTCACCGGCGGCTCGCGCGGCATCGGCAAGATGATCGCGAAGGGCTTCATCGCGCAGGGTGCGCGTGTCTACATCTCTTCGCGCAAGGTGGATGTCTGCGAGGAGACGGCCCGGGAGCTGTCGCAAGACGGCGGCAAATGCGTCGCGCTGCCCGTTGACGTGTCGACCAACGAAGGGATCGCGGCACTCGCTGCCGCGTACGGGCGCCACGAGTCGAAGCTCGACATCCTCGTGAACAACGCCGGCGCCGCGTGGCTCGCCGAGTTCGATGCTTTTCCGGAGAAGGGCTGGGACAAGGTGGTCGATCTGAACCTCAAGGCGCCGTTCTTCCTCACGCAGGCGCTGCACGGCTCGTTGCGAGCAGCGGCGCGTCCGGACCGGGCGTCGAAGGTGATCAACATCGCGTCGATCGACGGCGTCTCGGTGAACCCGCAGGAGACGTATTCGTATGCCGCGAGCAAGTCGGGACTGATCCACCTGACCCGGCGCATGGCGCTGCGACTCGCCCAGGACAACATCGTCGTCTCGGCGATCGCGCCGGGCGCGTTCGCATCGGATATGAATACGCTCGCGCGCGATCACGCGGATGAGGTCGCGAAGCGGATTCCGCTGAAGCGGATCGGGACGGACGAGGATATGGCGGGCGCGGCGATTTTCCTGGCGTCGCGAGCGGGGGATTACGTCGTGGGGTCGACGTTGATCGTCGACGGTGGGGTCACGTACGCCAGAGGTTAGTCAGGCTTCAGCCTGACTCTTCATCTCTGCGCAACTTTCTTCTCGGCGGCGGCTTTGTCCACGAGCTGACGTGCGATCTTCAGCGTGTCCTCGTGACTCTTGCCCAGCACGATGTACTTGCCGTCGACGATCACGTGCGGCACGCTGTTGACCTTGTAATCGCGCGATAGCTGCTCGGCCCGCATCGCCTTCGCCGAAACGCCGGGCGACTCGAACGCGGCCCGGAACTTGGCGGCTTCGACGCCGTTCTCCGCCGCCCACGTTGCCAACGCATCCTCGCTGAATAGCTGCTTGTGGTCCCGGTGAATGCCGTCGAACACCGCGTCGTCGAGCCGCGCCAGGTCGCCAGTCGCTTCGAGCGCGTAGTACGCGCGGCTCAGTTGCCCCCACTCGCGCCTGCCGAACGACACCGGGATGCGCACGAAAGTCGTGTTCGCCGGAAGCTGCGCCGCCCATTTCTCTATCTGCGGCGCCATTGCGTAGCAATGGGGGCAGCCATACGAGAAGAACTCGATGACCTCCACCTTGTCAGGGCTCGCGGTCGGCTGGGGCGGCGTCAGCAGCTCATAGTCCTGGCCCTGCACCTGCGCGTACGCAGGTGCAGCCAATACGCACAACGCAGCAGCGAGGATGCGGAGTCGCTTCATGGATCAGCCCTTCGGTGCCGGTGCAGCCGGCTTCTCGATCTCGAGCAGTTCGACCTCGAAGATCAGCGGCGAGTTCGCCGGGATGCCGCTGCCCGGAGGCGGCTGAGCACCGTAAGCCAGATCGGACGGGCAGGTCAGCTTGCTCTTGCCGCCGACCTTCATCGTCTGCACGCCTTCGGTCCAGCACTTGATCACGCCGTTCAGCGGGAACGACACCGGCTCGCCTCGCTCGCGCGTGCTATCGAACACCGTACCGTTCGGCAACGTGCCGTGATAGTTCACCTTGACCGTATCGGTCGCTTTCGGCGCGGCGCCGGTCCCCTCCTTGATCGTCGCGATGACAATGCCGGAAGCAGTGCGCTTCGCACCTTTCTCCGCCGCTGCCTTGTCGAGCACTGCCTTGCCCGCGGCCGCCGCGCGCGTCGTCTGCATTTCCTGCAGCTTCGGGAAATGCGAGCGTGCGTCGAAATTCGCCGGCGTTTTGCCTTTCGCACCGTCGGTGAGACCGGCCTTGACGAACTCCAGCTCCGCGTCCGTGAGGCTGAACGAGGAGAGGTTCTGCGACATCGCGACGCCCAGCGCGTACAGCGCCTTCTGCTCGTCCGTTTGCGGCTCTGCCGCGCCGGCGATCGCCGCGGCGGTACAGAGTGCGAGACCTAAGGTCAAGGCGGGTAGCAGGCGCATGGCGGTTCCTTGCAGGGATGAAGGGGCGGCAAGCATACCGAATCAGCGTCCGGAGGTCCCAGCAGGGGCCCCGGTGCCAGTCGTCCCAGCGCCGCCGGTCAGGCCGCGGGCTTCGAGCAGCGGGCCGATCTCGGGGCCCTTGCCGTAGAAATCCCGGAACATCGTCAGCGCATCGACGCTGAAGCCGCGCGACAGCACCTTCTGCCGAAGCAGATCGCCGTTTTCGCGCTTCAGCCCGCCGTGCGTGTCGAACCAGTGCTCGGTGTCGCGCGCCAGCACTTCGCTCCAGATGTAAGCGTAGTAGCCCGCGGAATAGCCGATCGGGCTGGCGAACACGTGCGAGAAATAGGTCGAGCGGTAGCGCGGCGGCACGGGCGCGAAGTCGATGCCAGCAGCCTTGAGCGTGTCGCTCTCGAACTTCGCCACGTCGGCCTGCGCAGGCGTCTTGCCTGCAGGGAGCTGATGCCAGGCCTGATCGAGAATCGCCGCCGACAGGTATTCCGTCGTGGCATAGCCCTGGTTGAACTTGCGCGCCGCGAGCACTTTGTCCATCAGCTCCTTCGGCATCGGCGCGCCGCTCTGATAGTGACGCGCATAGTTCGCGAGCACGCGCGGATCCGTCATCCACATTTCGTTGTATTGCGACGGATACTCGACGAAGTCGCGCGGCACGCTGGTGCCCGAGAACTGCGGATATTGAACGTTCGAGAACAGGCCGTGCAGCGCGTGGCCGAACTCGTGGAATGCGGTGTTCACCTCATCGGAAGTGAGCAGCGTCGGCTGGCCCGCCGGTGGCTTCGGAATGTTGAGGTTGTTGACGACGACCGGATTCGTGCCGAGCAGCCGCGCCTGCTCGACGAAGCTGTTCATCCACGCGCCGCCGCGCTTGTTGCTGCGGGCGTACCAGTCCACCAGGAACAGGCCGTGCGGCGAGCCGTCGGTATCGAATACTTCGAAGACGCGCACATCTTCCTGGTACTTCGGCAGATCCTTGCGCTCTTTGAAGCTCAATCCGTAGAGCTCGTGCGCGGCGAACAGCACGCCGTCCACCAGCACGCGATTCATTTCGAAGTACGGCCGCACTTCGGACTCGTCGTAGGAGTAACGCGCCTTGCGCACCTGCTCGGCGTAGAAGTCCCAATCCCACGGCTCCAGCTTGAAGGTTGCGGTGCCGTTCGCCTTCGCCTGAGTATCGATCAGCGCTTGGATGTCGGCAGCCTCGCGCTTCGCGTTGGCGACGGCAGGCGGTGCGAGCTGACTGAGCATCGAGTTCACGGCGCCCGGATTGAGCGCAGTCTCATCCTCGAGCACGTAAGCCGCGTGGCTGTTGTAGCCCAGCAATGCTGCGCGTTCCGCCCGCAGCTTTACGATCTGCGCGATCTCGCCCGTGGTGTCGAATTCGCCGCCCCAGCCGCGACCGATCGAAGTGCGATAGATGCGCTCGCGCAGCGCGCGATTCTTGAGCTGCGTCAGTGCCGGCTGCGTCGTCGTGTTGAGCAGTGCGATCACCCATTTGCCTTCGAGCTTGCGCTCCTTGGCAGCTTCCGCGGCGACCGCGATCTGCTCGTCCGTCATGCCGTCGAGCTCGGCGCGGTTGTCGACGACGACTGCAGCGGCATTCACGCCCTTCAACGTCGTTTGCCGGAACTCGGTCGTCAGCTTGGAGATTTCCTCGTTCAGCTTCTTGAGCCGCGTCTTGTCGGCGTCGGAGAGGCGCGCGCCGGCGCGCACGAAGTTCGTGTTCGTGCGCTCGAGCAGGCGCAGCGATTCCGGATCGAGCTGCAACGATGCGCGCTGCTCGTACAACGTGCGCACACGTGCGTACAACGTCGCGTCGAGGTAGATCGCGTCGTTGTGCGCGGAGAGCTTCGGCGACATCTCCGTCTGCAGCTCTTCGAGCTGCGGGTTGGTGTTCGACGCCGTGAGGTTGCCGAACACCGACGTGGCGCGCGTCAACAGCTCGCCCGAGCGCTCCATCGCGACGATCGTGTTCTCGAACGTCGGCTGCGCGGGATTCTTCGCGATCGCGTCGATCTCCTTGCGCTGCGCCGCCATGCCGGCGAGCAGCGCCGGCTTGAAGTGCTCGTCCTTGATCTTGTCGAACGGCGGCAGGCGATAGGGCAGGGTGCTCTCGCGCGCGAACGGATTGTCGGGCGCGAGCTGGGCATTCGAATCGTTCACGGTTTTTCCCGAAGCAGCGGTGGCCGCCAGCACCAGCGCGGCGGCAAGAAGCATTGACGAGCGCATTGCATATCCCTTGTTGAATCGGCAAGGCGAC
>DATENH010000112.1:0-18212 GCA_035275145.1 Steroidobacteraceae bacterium
GTTCCGCGGGCCGCTGCTCGTGCCACGCGAGCAGGTCGCGCACCGTCGTCTCCACTGAGCGGAAGCGCAGGCCCTTCGCGACAGCACGCGCCGAGCTCACCAGCGATGCGCCCGCAGCTTCGCCGGTCGGCGGCGACCACGTCGTCAGCTCGCCGCTGTCCAGCAGCTTGTTCTCTTCCAGGAATTTCAGCGGCGCCCAGCGGAACGTGGTGTTCGCCTTGGTGACGCGTTTGCTGGTCTCGAGCAGGTCGCCCATCGTGACGGCGCCCGGCGGATTGCACAGGTTGTAACGGCCGGCGATGCGCTGTTCGACGCAGCGGCGCGTGAACTCCGCAAGATCGCGCACGTCGATGAACTGCATCGGATCCTGCGGCGTGCCGGGCGCGAGCATCTCGCCGCCGCGCGCGACGCGCACTGGCCAATAGGTGAAGCGATCGGTGTGATCGCCGGGGCCGACGATATAGGTCGGGCGAATCACGGCCTGGCGGGCAGCGAAGGTCTGCTCGACGATCTGTTCGCACGCGGCCTTGAGCCCGCCGTAGTTCTTTTCGGTGATCTCCTTTGCCTCCGGATCGTCGAGCGGCGCGAGCTTGTAGTCCTCGTCGATGCCTGCCGGCGTCAGGTCCGCGTACGCGGAAATGCTGGAGACATAAATGTAGTGCTGTACGTGGTCCTTGAGCGCGTCGACGCTCGCGCGGACCTGCCGCGGGAAGTAACCGGAGTCGTCGACCACGACATCCCATTCGCGGCCCTTCAGCAGATTGACCGAGCTCGCGTCGTTGCGATCGCCGAGCAGCGTCTCGACGTCGGGGAACAGGCCGGGATTGCGCTTGCCGCGGTTGAACAGCGTCAGCTTGTGGCCGCCGGCGCGCAGCTCGCGTACGAAGTGCGGGCCGATGAAGCCGGTGCCGCCGAAGATCAGCACCTTCAGCGGTTTCGTCGCGGCGCTTTGCGCGAACGCGGACTCGCTCAGCAACAGCCCGGCTGCAGCCGCAGTGCTCATCTTCATCAGCTCGCGTCGATTCATGGCATCCCCTCGATCAATTGGATGTTGGTGCTGTGGACACCGGAGCCGCAGCCGACGGTCCGGACGCAACGTACTGCTCGAGCCACTTGTGCACGCTGTCGTACCAGAACAGCGAGTTCTGCGGCTTGAGCACCCAGTGGTTCTCGTCCGGGAAGTACACGAACTTGCTCGGCACGCCGCGGTTCTGCAGCGTGTTGAACAGCTCGATGCCGTTGTTGACCGGCACACGGCGGTCGAGCTGGCCGTGAATCACCAGCGTCGGTGTCTTGAAGTTGGCTGCCGCCAGGTGCGGCGAGTTGCGATTGAAGCGCTCGAGGTCTTCCCAGTATTCGCCGTAGCGCTTCTTGTAGGCGCCGCCATCGCTCGCGTACTGCGCATAGCTGTCGTAGACGGCAGCGTGCGCGACCAGCGTCTTGAACGGATGCGGCCGGCCGAGAATCGTCGCGGCGAGATAGCCGCCGAAGCTGCCGCCGCCGGCCGCGAGCCGATTCGCGTCGATCCAGGGCTGCGCGCTGAACCACTCGGCTGCCTTGATCGTGTCCTGGTAGGGCAGGTCGGCCCATTCCTTCGTGATCGAGTCGGTCCACGCCTGGCCGAAGCCGCTCGAGCCGTGGAAGTTGTGCCACGCCGTGACGTAACCCCAGTTCGCGAACACCTGCGCGTTCCAGCGCCACTGCATCGCATCGCTCACGCCGTTGTGCGGGCCGCCGTGCAGGAGCAGATAGAGCGGCCACTTTCTGTCGGGCGTGAAGTTCGGCGGGTAGACGACCCACATCTGCACGTCGTCGCCGTTCGCGCCCTTATAAGTGACGCTCTCGACGCGGCCTTGCGTGAGATCGGCGACTGCCGCGTCGTTGAAGTCGGTGAGCTTGGTCGCGGCACCGGTGCGCGGAATGATGCTGACCAGCGTCGGCGGCTCCGTGAAGCTCTGCCGCAAGCCGACGATCACCGGTCCGCTGCCGGCGATGGCGAGCGAGCTGAAGCTGTGCTCGCGCGTGACCGCGCGCGGCGGGCCGCCGCCGACGTCGAAGCGGTAAATACGCCGCGTGCCGGCGTCGTCGATCGAGCCGAACAGCGCATCCGAGTCCGGCGACCACACCAGCCCCTCGGCGGAGCGATCCCAATCCTCGGTCAGATTGCGGACCTTGCTGGCGCGACGGTCGAACAGCATCAGCCGCGAGCGATCGGCGTAGAAGTCGCGAATCGTCTGGCGCTGAAACGACAGCAGCCGCCCGTCGGGGCTGTACGACGGCGAGCCGTCGCGGGCGGGATTGTCCGTCGTGATATTCCGCGGGGCAGCGCTGCGGTCGACCGGCATCACATAAATGTCGAGGTTCGGCTGCACGCCGCTGCGGTCGGTGTCGGAGGCGAAGGCAATCTCCAGTCCGTCCGGCGCGATGTCGTAGGAGTTCGCGTCGGGATCGGCGATCTCCAGCGCGACGCCGGTGCCGAGTGTCAGTGCCTGCGGCTCGCCGCCGTCGATGCCTATCGCGTACACGTGCGTCTCGCGATGGTCGAGGAAGTGATCCCAGTAGCTGATCGGCGCCTTGTCCCACACCAGCGCGCTCATCTTCGGCTCGGTGCGGTCCTTCATCCGCTGCTCCTGCTCCGCCCAGTTCTTGGCGTCGGGCCAGACCTGCGACAGGAACGCGATGCGCTTGGAATCGGGGAACCATTTCGGCGCGATCACGCCGGTCGGCACGTTGGTCACGCGGCGCGCTTCGCCGCCGTTCACCGGGATCACGTAGAGCTGTGGCTGCTTGTCGTCGCCGCGCTTGGACACGAACGCTATCAGCTCGCCGTCCGGGCTCCAGGCCGGCGCCGAGTCGCTGCCGGCATCGCTGGTCAGCTGCCGCGCCTTACCCGGCTTCGTCGGTACGAGCCACAGGTCGGCGTCGCCCTTGTTCTTGTCGACGTCGTACTTCGTGACCGGCACGACGGCCAGGCGTCCGTCCGGGGAGATTGCGGGATCGGCCAGCCGCTTGAGCTGCCACATCGCTTCCGCGGTGTAGGGCTGCGCGGCCTGTGCCGCCGGCGCGAGCGCGAGGCCGAGGGCGATTGCGAAAATCGCGCTCGTCATCGGACCCTGCTGTGGTTTGTGCTTATGACAACGCATGGCGATCATTCGCAACCTCTCTGCCGGGAGCCAGTGCGGCGCGGTATCTTAAATCGCGAGAGATCCATCTGCTGTGCAAGCTGAGAAGTGGGTCCATATCTTCGCGAGAGCTGCTCCGTAAACTGGTCGGACTATTAGAGACAGGGGCGTTCCGAAGTGATCCAGGCCAAGCATCGCAACCGGTTGCCGTTGCCACAGCCCGCCGTCGTTCACGTCCGCCGCTCGTACGCCGAAAGCCGCTTCGGCCAGATTCATCTGTGGACTGCCTATCCGTCCGGCGGCGGCTTCGACGAGCGCGTGCCGGTCGTTTGCCTGCATCACGCCGGCGGCTCGGGCCGCCTGTTCGCCTCCATGCTGCGCGAGGTGGGGCATGACCGGAGCATCTATGCGCCGGACCTGCCGGGTCACGGGTCGTCCGACCCCGCCGGCTCGAAGAGCTCGGTGCAGGAGCTGGCGGGCGGCATCGGCGACTTCCTGGACAGCCTGAGACTGCGTGCGGTCGATCTGTTCGGCTATCAGCTCGGCGCGCTCATTGCCGCGGAGCTGGCCATCGCCCGGCCGCAGCAAGTCCGCCGCGTGATGCTGTGGGGTGCGCCTTGCCATTCGCCCCAGGAGCGGGCGGGTCTGCTGCAGACTGCGACCACACCGGGTACGCGCGAAGACGGCAGCGATGTCGTCGAAGAGTGGCAGCGCATGCTCCAGCGCCGCGGGGCGAACGTTCCGCCGGCCGCCCTTGCCGAAGAGCTGGGCGACCGCCTGCGGGCAGGCACCAGCGGCACGCGTGCAGTGACCGCCGCTATCGACTACCCGACGCTCGAGCGTCTGCCGCTGGTGAAGCAGCCGACGTTGGTTCTGCGGCTGCGCGATGAATCCTGGGACCAGGCGCCGCGTATCCGCGCAGCGCTGCCTGGCGGCTCGATGCTGGACATTGCAGATTACGGCCAGGGATTCCTCAGCGCCGCTCCGCAGCGCTTCGCCTCGATCGCCCGCGAATTCCTGGATCGCTAATTCTCAGCGGAGCATCCGCTCCCAGCTCCACGCGCACGCGAGGCCAGCGAGCACTGACGTGGTCGCCCAGCGCGAGGCGACCGCGGCGATCGTCGCAACCGGCAGGCCGCGCGCCAACGCGACCCCCACGACGCTCGGTACCGCGAACGACAGCCAGCACAGGCTGCCAAACGACAGGCCGCGCACCCACCACGGCACTTCGACAACTGCAGCGAGCCCCCAGCTCAGCCAGAACAGCAACGCGAATCCCGTGCCGTAGAGCATATGAAGCAGCGCGTCCGAAGCCTGCAAGGGCGGCACGGCGGCGCCCGGGCGCACGGCCGCGCGTGCCGACGCGAAGATCGAGTGCAGTAGCACGCTCACGAGCCCGCTGAGACCGCCGGTCAACATCAGATAAGTGAGGTCCATGTCAGCGCAGCGCTTGCTGCAGCCCCTGGACGAGCTTTTCCACGTCGTCGTGCGTGCTGAAGATGTGCAGCGACAGTCGCAGCGCGCCGCCGGCATCGTTCGGCCAGCGTATTGCGCGCACGTGGACGCGATGCGTGCGCTCTACTGCCGCGGCCAGGTCGGCCGCGGTCTTGCCGGGCACTCGGAGCGTAAGAATCCCCGCCCACAGGCCCGGGCGCGCCGGAGTCAGCAGCTCGATTCCGGATAGCTGCTGCAGCCGCAGGCGCGCGTAGATGGCGAGCTCGCGGATCCGCGCTTCGATCTTGCTGCGGCCGACCTGCTGCTGGAATTCCAGCGCCGCCTCGACCCCGCGCAGCGCGGGCCAGGCGTACGGCACGATGTTGCCGAGCTTGTGCAAGGCCGCCGGCACGTCGGCGTTGCCGTCTGCGTCGGTCGGCGTGAAGACCGGGGGCACGCTGTCCAGCCCGCGCGGCTCGGTCGGCCATAGGCGATCGAGAATTTCCCGCCGCACGTACAGCACACCGGTGCCGTGACTGCCGCCAATCCATTTGTGGCAGCACGTCGCATACAGGTCGCAGCCGAGGTCGCGCGCGGCGAATTCCACCATTCCGAGCGCCTGAGCACCGTCGACCACAGTGAGAATGCCGCGCTGGCGCGCGAAGGCGCACAGCTCCTTTACCGGCAGCACCGCGCCGTCGTCATGTTGCACGTGGGAGAACGCGAGCACCTTGGTGCGGTCGGTCACCGCTCCGGCGAACAAGCCGAGCGCCTGCTCCGGCCCGGTGAGGGGCGTCGGCAGATCGATCTGCTTGACCACCACTTCGCGTCGCCGCGCCAGCACGAGCCAGGGACTGAGTGCAGCGGGATGTTCGCGAGTGGTGGTGATCACCTCATCGCCGGCGGCGAGATCGAGCCCCGCAATCGCCTGGCCGAGCGCCTCGCCGGCACCGCGCGTGAACTGCACCTCGTCGGGATCGCAGCCGAGAAAGGCCGCGAAGCGCGTCGCCAGGCGGTTGCTTTCTTCCGTCCAGCGTGCGGCGGCGGTGGCCAGGCCGAGAGTCTGAATTTCGCGCGCTCGATATTCGGCCGCCATCGCGGCGCGCAGCGTCGGGCCGCCGCTCGCGACGTCGAGGTACGAGCTTTGCAGATCGAGCATCGGCTGCGTGCGAACCCACTGCCAGAGCTCGCGGGACGAGGTCGGCATGACGGGCACGGGCGCGACGGTCTGGGCGAGAGCGGGCTGCAGCGCCGCGGTTGCGGCGACTCCGGCGCCGGCGGCAAGCAGATCGCGACGGGTCAGCGAAGCAGTTTGGTTTTCGGTCATCGGCAGCACAGGGTGATCGACATGGCGCGCGATTATCGCAGGACCGGGCGCATTCCTGTTACCGTACCGACGCATGTCACACGAGTATCTCGAACGCATTCTCAAGGCGCGCGTCTACGACGTGGCGATCGAATCGCCGCTCGAGGAAGCGCCGCGCCTGAGCCGCCGCCTCGGCAACGCCGTGCTGTTCAAGCGCGAGGATTTGCAGCCGGTGTTCTCCTTCAAGGTGCGCGGCGCTTACAACAAGATCGCGCATCTGTCCGAGACGATCGCCCGGCGCGGCGTCATCTGCGCCTCGGCCGGCAACCACGCACAAGGTGTCGCGCTCGCCGCCCGCCGGCGCGGCATTCCGGCGACGATCGTGATGCCGCAGACCACGCCGCGCATCAAGGTCCAGGCGGTGATCGACCTGGGCGGCGAGGTGGTCCTGCACGGCGATGAGTACGACCAGGCCTACGACCATGCGCTGGGCATCGCCCGCGAGCGCCAGCTCACGTTCATCCATCCGTTCGACGACCCGGACGTGATCGCGGGGCAGGGCACGATCGGCATGGAGATCCTGCAGCAGCAGCCCGGCGACGCGCTCGATGCGATCTTCGTCGCGGTCGGCGGCGGCGGGCTGATCGCCGGTGTCGGCGCGTACGTGAAGTATCTGTTCCCGAAGATCCGGGTGATCGGCGTGGAGCCCGAAGACGCGGATGCGATGTACCGCTCGCTGCAGGCACGCAAGCGCGTCACGCTGGACCGCGTCGGCATCTTCGCGGACGGCGTCGCCGTGCGGCGCGTGGGCGAAGAGCCGTTCCGGCTGGCGCAGGAGTACGTCGACGAGGTGATCACGGTCACGACCGACGAGATCTGCGCGGCGATCCAGGACATCTTCGAAGACAACCGCTCGATCGTCGAGCCGGCCGGCGCGCTGCCGGTCGCGGGCATCAAGCGTTACGTCGCGCGCGAGCAGTGCCGCGACCGGCGCTTCATCGCGATCAACTGCGGCGCGAACATGAACTTCGATCGCCTGCGACACGTCGCGGAGCGCGCCGACATCGGCGGCCAGCGCGAAGCGCTGGTGGCGGTGGAGATCCCCGAGCGCAAAGGCAGCTTCCTGAAGTTCTGCGAGATGCTCGGCCGGCGCAACGTCACCGAGTTCAACTATCGCTACGACGATGGCGCGGCGGCGCAGTTGTTCGTCGGACTGGCGCTGGCAGAAGGCCGCAAGGAGAAGGAGGCGCTGCTGGTCTCGCTACGCGAGGCGGGCTATCCGGTCGTCGACATGACCGACAACGAGATGGCGAAGCTGCACGTGCGCTACATGGTCGGCGGCCGGGGCCGCGGCATCGAGCACGAGCGGTTGTTCCGGTTCGAGTTCCCGGAACGGCCCGGCGCGCTGCTGAAGTTCCTGCACGCGATCGGCACGCAGTGGAACATCACGCTGTTCCACTATCGCAATCATGGGTCGGACCATGGACGAGTGCTGGCGGGCGTGCAGGTGCCGCCGCAGGAGAGCGTGGATTTCGATCTGCACCTGAAAGAGTTGAAGTACGTGTACGCCGAGGAGACCGAGAATCCTGCCTACCGGACGTTCTTATCGTCGCGCGCCTAATTGCGCGATGGCATCGCGGGTCCGTTGCGTGATCACCGCGTTCTCGCCTTGCGCCTGCACCAGGATCGGATAGCTGTCGCGTAGCAGCTTCGCGGCTTCGGCGGGCCGTCGCTGCGCCATCAGCACTCGTCCCAGCGAGCTGTTCACTGCCGCCAGTTGCGGGCTGTCGATCGCGAACGACTTCGCCGCGATCTCCTTCGCACGCCGCAGCGTCTGCTCCGCTTCGGCAAGACGATTCTGTTCGAGCATGCAGCGCCCCAAACCGGTCAGCGCCGACGCGACGTAGGGATGATCGGCCGGCAGCGATTCGGCATAGATGTCGAGCGCCGCGTGGAAATCCTGCTCGGCCTGCGCGAGCTGCTGCGTGTCCAGGCGGACCATGCCGAGATTGACCAGGTCGTGGGCGACGAATGCGTGCCGCGGCCCGCGCGCCTGCCGATCGAGCTCGACCACCTTGCTCAGCACTTCTTCGGCACGCACCAGCTCGCCGCGCCGCTGCAGGAAGCGGCCGTAATTCGCTGCTGCATCGATCGTCTGCGGGTGCTTCTCGCCGAGCACGCGCGTCAGGGTCTGCATCGACTCTTCGTACAGCGGCGCCGCCTCGTCGAGCTTGCCCTGCTCGTGCAGCGCGACCGCGAGGTTGTGCACGTGCTGGCCGACTTGCGGATGATCGTTGCCGAGCGTCTGGCGATCGATGTCCAGTGCCGCGCGATAGAGAGTTGCGGCCCGGTCGTGCCAGCCGCGATAGGAGTACAGGCCGGCGAGCTCGTTCATCACCGAGGTCGCGTCGGTCGTGCGCTCCTTGCCGTGCGCGCGATACATCTCCAGGCTCTGGTTGTAGAGCTGCTCGGCAGCGTCGAAGTTGCCGCGCAGCTGCGCGAGCTTCGCTTGCGCCATGATCGTCGGCGCGATCTCGAGCGAATCTGCGCCGAGCAGCTCGCGCTGCATCTCCAGCGCCGCGGTCAGGCGCGTCTCGCATTGCGCGAGGTCGCCGCGATCGCACAACGCGTCGCCGAGCTCACGCAGTGCGACTGCGACGGCAGGATCGCGCGGACCGTGAATGCGGATGCGCGAGTTCAGGCCTTCTTCGAGCAGCGCGACGGAGTCCGAGTACAACCCGAGACTCTGATACACGGTGCCGATCGTGCCGAGCAGCGTCGCGCGCGTCTCCGGCTGATCGGCGAGCCCGAGGCTCACGCGGCGCGCGCCGATGTCGAGCAGCTCACGCGCCGTGACCTGGTTGCCGCGGCTGCGCGACGGATCGGACAGCTCGAACAGCTCGACCAGAAATGAGGACACCTGCTCGGCCCGCGTGCGCTCGGCGTTGGAAACGTCGCGCTCGTAGGCGATACGCTGGGCCTGGATGAAAGTAATCGTGGCAAAGGCCGCGAGCGTGACGATCGCCACCGTCGAAGCCGCGACCGCGAGCTTGTGCCGGCCGACGAACTTGCGCGTGCGATAGATCCAGGTGTCCTTCGACGCCAGCACGGGTTTGCCGTCGATGTGCCGCTCGAGATCCGCGGCGAGCTGCTCGGCGGAGCTGTAGCGCCGCTCGGGGTCCTTGCGCATCGCCATGCCGATGATGCTGTCGACTTCGCCGCGCAGGAATTTCTGCAGCCGCGCGGCAGTCGTGGAGCGGCTCGCCACGATGTCCGTGAGCAACTCCGGCGACTCGCGCGCCGTGCGCGCGACCATCTCGCTGGGTGACGGCGCTTCCTGCTCGCAGATGATCTTCTCCATCTCCAGCAGACTGGAACCGAGCAGTTGGAACGGCCGGCGCCCGCACAGGAGCTCGTACAGCAAGACACCGAGCACGTAGATGTCGCTCGCAGTCGTGATCACGTCGCCGCGCACTTGCTCGGGGCTCGCATGCGCGGGCGTCATGACGCGGTACTCCGCGTGCGTCACGGCGAGCGTCGCGTGCGACTGCCGCGTGTCGAGCAGCTTGGCGATGCCGAAGTCGAGCAGCTTCGGCACGCCTTGCGGCGTGATCAGGATGTTGTTCGGCTTGAGGTCGCGATGCACGATCAGGTTCTGGTGCGCGTAGTGCACGGCTGCGCACACTGTGCGCACGAGGGCGAGCCGCTCTTCGGGCGAGAGGCGCCGGCGATTGCAGTAGGCATCGATCGGCTCGCCGTCGATGTACTCCATCACCAGATACGGCGTGCCATCCGGAGCGCGCCCGCCGTCGAGCAGACGCGCGATGTTCGGGTGCTGCAGCGTCGCCAGGATCTGCCGTTCCATGCGCAGCCGGCCTTGCACCTGGCGGGAGAACACTCCGCTGCGGACCAGCTTGATCGCGACTTGCTGCTGATACTCCTCGTCCGCGCGCTCGGCGAGATAGACGTCGCCCATGCCGCCGGTGCCCAGCTTGCGCACGATGCGATACGGGCCGAGGCGCTGGCCTTCGAGCGATCCGGCGGAATCGTGCGAGCCGCTCTCGCCCGCTGCGACGTCGTCCCAGAAGCCCGACTGCGAAACGTCCTCGCCGAGACCGAGCAGCACATGCGACAGCAGCGTCTCGTCGGAGCCGCAGGCATGGCGCACGTATTCCGAGCGCTCGCGCGGACCGAGCGCGCGAGCACGCTCGATGATCGTCACTGCGGTCTCGGGAGCCGGGTTCATGGCCGGCAATCATGCATCAGCGCAGCCCTCGCGTGTAATAATGAAATCGGGACTAACCTGAGGAGTCATTCATGGCGATGAAGAAGAGCCAGAGAAAGAGAAAGACGGGCAAGAAGAAGGCTGCGAAAAAGAAGTCGGCGAAGAAGCGCGGTCCGGCTCGTTCGCGCATCGTGCGCCTGCCGCAGTAACCGGCAGCCCGGGTGCTGCCTGCGCTCGCGCGGGCAGCACTGTCTCGCAACTCTCAGCAATCGCAATGTCCTACCAAGCGCGGCGCGCGCCGCAGACGCAAACGCTCGTCCTGCGCGGGCTGACGTTTCAGCTATATCGCTGGCCCGGCACGGAGCCGCAGCCGATCGTGCTGGTGCACGGCTGGGGCGATACGAGCGAGACGTGGCAGTTCGTCGTCGATCAGCTCTCACCGGCACGCAGCGTGGTCGCGATGGATATGCGCGGCTTCGGCCGCACGCAGCGGCCCGCTGACGGCTATTGGTTTCCCGACTACCTCGCGGACCTCGACGCGCTGCTGGATCACCTGTCGCCGGATGCACCGCTCGATCTGGTCGGTCACAGCATGGGCGGCAACATCGTGATGCTCTACGCCGGCGTGCGCCCGCAGCGCGTGCGCAAGGTCGCGAGCCTCGAAGCATTCGGCTTGCCGCGCACGAACGTGGACCAGGCGCCGGCGCGCTACGCCGAGTGGCTCGACGACGTGAAGCGCGGCAATAGTTTCGCCACCTACGAGACCTACGAGCAGTTCATGCGCGTGCTCGCGCGGCGCAATCCGCGCACGCCGGCCGACCGGTTGGAATTCGTCGCGCGCTCCTGGGCGCGTACCGGTGCGGACGGTCGCGTCGAGCTGTGGGCCGATCCGAAGCACAAGCACGTCAATCCGGTGCTGTATCAACGCGACCAGGCAGAAGCGTGCTGGCGGGCGATCGTGGCACCGCTGCTGCTGGTGCTCGCGGAAGAATCCGACCTGACGAAGCGCATGGCCGGCGAGCTCGGCACCGATCGGCTAGGCAGCTTGTTCGCGAATCTGACGCTGGAAACGATCCGCGGCGCCGGCCATATGATCCACCACGAGCGCCCCGAAGAGACCGCCGGCCTGCTCGAGCGCTTCCTCGCTCGTCCGTAAAACCAGCACGCCGGGCTCGCTTCCGGCGCGCAGACAGCGCAATGTACTGCCGATACTGCGGGGAACCCGATGAATGGTCGCGCGTTTCTGCTTCGAGTCGGGGCAGGAGCGTGGATGCCCGCAGGGGCTTCCGGTCGACATGGCTACGAGGTTCGGAGGTTTTTTATGCTGTCTTGGGCTTTGACGTTTTTCATCGTTGCGATCATTGCCGCAGTGCTCGGCTTCACCACGATTGCGGGTGCCGCGGCCGGTATCGCCAAGATTCTGTTCTTCATCTTCCTCGTGCTGACCCTGGTGGCACTGGTCGCCGGCGCGTTGCGGGGACGTCCGCCTGTTTGAGCAGCGCGACGCTGCCTCCGACAGACCGGAACGAAAACGGGGCCCCACTGGGGCCCCGCTTCATTTGGATCAGCAGCAATAGAACTAGGTAAACAACAGCGCCTGGCTCACTGCCACGCGCACCGTCTCCGGCACGAACGGTTTGGTCACGAGGAACGTCGGTTCCGGCCGCTCGCCGGTCAGCAGCCGCTCCGGATAAGCGGTGATGAACACGATCGGCACCTGCACCTCGCTGAGGATCTGACGCACGGCGTCGATGCCGGAGCTGCCATCGGCGAGCTTGATGTCCGCGAGCACGAGGCCCGGCTCGGTCTTGCGTGCGGCGCGCACGGCCTCGTCGCGAGTAGTCGCGATTGCAGCGACGGTGTGGCCCATCTCCCGCACGATGCTTTGCAGGTCGAGCGAGATGATCGGCTCATCCTCGATGATGAGCACCTTCGTGCTCGGCTGATCGGAGATCTCGCGCACCGCCTGCGCGACCATCTGCTTCACGTCTTCCTCGCCGACCTCGAGGATGCGGGCCGTATCGCTGACGTTGAACCCTTCCATCGCGGTCAGCAGCAGCGCCTGGCGCCGCGCCGGGGTCAGCTCGCCCAGCTTCTTCTCGACTCCGGGCGCCGGCTGCGGCCGGGAGTTGGCGACGGCGCGCAGGTCGAGGTTGGCGCTGCCCCACACCTTGTGGAACAGCCGATACAGGGCCACCCGGGGCGTGGTGTCGCTGCCGATCACCGAAGGATCGGCGACGATCGTCTCCAGGCAGGCGCGAACATAGGCGTCGCCGCTCTTCTGGGTGCCGCACAGGGCGCGGGCGTAACGGCGTAGATAGGGCAGGTGTTCGGCAATAGCGTGAGCCAGAGCCATATGCACTCCTCTCGATTCTTTATGGGCGCGCGTTGCGCGGGCCGATAATGGCGGTTGTAGTATGTGCGAGAGGGGGGAAAGGTTCCTTCCGAGTTGGAACTTTTTCAATCCTGGGGCGTTCGAGCTCGACATGCGAATTCCACGCGGCACGCGCCGCGGGCGCTCCGGTTCGAGTCCAACCATGGTCATGAGCGAGAAAATCAAACCAGGCGAGCCGCCTGAAACGGCGGCTGCGAACAGTACCGAGCAGGTGCCGGATTGGCTCACCAGCCGGCTGCGCCGCATGTTCAGCGACGTCATGGACGAGCCGGTGCCGGACGAGTTCAAGGCGCTGCTGAAGCAACTCGAGGACAAGGAGCGCGGGTCCTGACGGGGCTCGTGCCGGTCTTCCGCAACCCCCTGGACGGCTCATGACAGGACACGACAATTTCCTGGATCAGGTGACGGCGTTATTGCCGGCGTTGCGCGCCTTCGGCCGCTCGCTGTGCGGCGACCCGGCACGCGCCGACGACTTGGTGCAGGACACGGTGCTGAAGGCCTGGACGAACCGCGAGCAGTTCCAGTCGGGCAGCAACCTCAAGGCGTGGCTGTTCACGATCCTGCGTAACTGCTACTACTCGGAGCTGCGCCATCGCAAGTTCGAGATCGAGGACCCGGACGGCGTCTGTGCCGGCCAGGTCGCGATCGCGCCGGATCACGACGCGAAGCTGCATCTGCGCGACCTGAGCCGCGCCTTGCAGCAGCTGCCGGTCGACCAGCGCGAGGCGCTGATCCTGGTGTGTGCGACGGGCTTGTCGTACGAGGAAGCGGCCGATGTCTGCCAGGTGGCGGTCGGCACGATCAAGAGCCGTATCGCGCGGGCGCGCGATCGCCTGGTCGAGCTGCTTGGCGACGACGCTGCGCTGGTGACCGGGCATCCTGTGGTCGGTGCGCTCGGCGACATCGAAGGCGCAACGGAGCCACGGTCGGGCGGGCTCTGAGGTCCCGCTCAGCAGGGGCCGCGCTCGGCGCCGGCACCGCCCGCTCCCGGTAAGAGGCTGCAAGATACTCGCCGCGGAGCTCATTTGAAGACTCTCAAGACCGCATCGGCACCGCGCTCCTGGTTCGGACGCAATGCCGGTCTGCGTCCGCGGCTGGTGCTGATCGTCGGCATCGCGATGCTCGCGCCGGGTGCGCTCGCGGTGCTGCAGGCGATTTCCAGCTACGGCAGCAGCATGCGGATCATCGAGCAGAACCTCGCGCAGGCGGCGCAGCTCGCCGCGAGCGAAGAGGTCAACGTGATCGCGGCGTCGCGCGAGATTCTCACCAGCCTCGCCGCGCAGCCCGACGTGCGTGCGGGCACCGGGCTCGCCTGCCGTCGCGCGCTGGGGCGAGCCATCGGCGGACTCGATCAGTACGAAGGCGCAATCGTCGTGAACGCGGAAGGCGTCCTGACCTGCGCATCGGGGCCGATGCCGCAGGTCATCAAAGTGGACGACCGCGTCTGGTTCCGCGACATCATGGCCGGCGACGGGTTCGTGGTCAGCGACCTCATCGTCAGCCGCTGGCTCGGCAGCTGGGGCATCGTCACTGCCGTGCCGCTGGTGGACGATCAAGGCTTGATCCAGGGCTCGGTCGCGCTGTTCATCGGTCTCGACTGGCTCGCACAGCGCTATCAACGCGGCGCGCGTTCGGAAGATGGCGCTGCGTTCGCGTTGCTCGACAGCCGCGGCGAGATCATCACGCGCGATGCGAGCCGCTCGCCGGCGAAGTCGCCCCTGCCGCGCAACAGTCTCATTCACGAACAGCTGCGCGACCAGTTGCCCGCCGGCCAGACGCGCACGTTCCGCGCGCGTGGACACGATGGCATCTGGCGTCTGTACGCCGTAAGTCCGTTGCTCGGCGGCAGGATCTTCGTGATCCGCGGCACGCCCGTGTTGACCGCGATCGGGCCGCTGGCGTTGCAAGTCGCGTGGGGCGTGCTGACGCCGTTGCTGATGTGGGCGCTCGCGATCGCGGTCGTGTGGTTCGGCATCGAGCATCTGGTCGTGCGCTGGATCAGCTACCTCGATCGCATCACGTCGGCGTACGCCGCGGGCCGCCACAACGTGCGGCCGGAGCGCGTCAGCGCGGCGCCCGCCGAGATTCGCGGCCTCGGCGAAACCTTCTCGCGCATGGCCGACCTGATCTCGGCGCGCGAGTCGGAGTTGCGCGAGTCGCTCGCGCAGAAAGAAGTGCTGGTGCGTGAGATCCATCATCGCGTGAAGAACAACCTGCAACTGGTGATGAGCCTGCTCAACCTGCATGCGCGGCGCATTCGCGATCCGCGCGCGGAGCTGGCATTCGCAGAAGCGCGCAGCCGCATCAACGCGCTCGCGACGCTGCATCGCCGCCTGTACGAATCGGAGAGCCTGCAGGAGATCGATCTGAAATGGTTCCTCGAAGACCTGTGCGCCGAGCTGCGTCGCGGCGGTCTGTCGCGGGGCCGTTCGGTCGACCTGGTCACGAACTCGCCAAGCGAAGTGATCGGCCCGGAAATCGCGGTGCCGCTGGGGTTGCTGGTGACGGAGGCAATCACCAATGCCTACAAGCACGCGTTCAACGAAGGCACTGGCGGTCACATATATGTAGAGGTGCGCCGCCCGTCGCCGGAGACGCTGGAGCTGTCGGTCCGCGACGACGGCTCCGGGTTCGACCCGGCCGCGGGCGAGGACAACACCGGGCTCGGCCGTTCGCTGATCGAGGCATTCGTCCGGCAGCTGCGCGGCGAGTTGGAGATCACCGGCGACGCGGGCACTTCGCTGGTCGTGCGCTTCCCCGCCGTCGCGAGGAATCAGAGTCAGGACACCGCGACTTCGCCCGGTCCCGCGGTTGCAAGCCCGATTGAGCATGGCTCGCCCGCTGCGGCAGCGCCCCTCGAAGAGTAGATGGCTGGCAAACTGGTTTTATATCCAGTAGCATCCGCCTCCATGACTTCCCCCACTCGACCCACAGCGCGCCCGGGGCGCGGCGCGGTGTCGAATCCCGAAGGCCGCTTCGAGTCGACGCGCGCCGAAGCGGTCGACGACGGTTGGGGCAGTCTCGACGAGGAGCTGCCGCCGCTCGCCACGACCGTGCAGCCGGAGCCGGCGCGCTCGATCATCTCGCGCAACGACTCGCCGGATATTTCGTTCGATCAGTCGATCAATCCGTATCGTGGCTGCGAGCATGGCTGTGTTTATTGCTATGCCCGTCCCTCGCACGCCTACCTCAATCTCTCGCCCGGTCTCGATTTCGAGACGAAGCTCTTCTACAAAAAGGACGCCGCGCGTTTGCTCGAACAGGAGCTGGCCGCGCCGAGCTATCGCTGCTCGCCGATCACCATCGGCGCAAACACGGATCCTTATCAGCCGATCGAGCGCGAGTATCGCGTCACGCGCAGCATCATCGAAGTGCTGGCGAAGTATCGGCATCCGTTCTCCATCATCACCAAGAGCGCGATGATCGAGCGCGACATCGATCTGCTCGCGCCGCTCGCGGCGGACAAGCTCGTGTACGCGATGGTCAGCGTGACGACGCTGTCCAATGAACTAAAGCGCACGTTGGAGCCACGTACTGCTTCGCCAGCCGCGCGATTGCGCGCAATTCGCAATCTGCACGAAGCGGGCGTCCCGGTCGGCGTGATGGTTGCACCGATCATTCCGGTGCTCACCGATCACGAGATGGAGGGAATCCTCGCGGCGGCCGTCGCATCCGGCGCACAGTCTGCCGCGTACGTTCTGCTGAGATTGCCTTACGAATTGAAGGATCTGTTCCGCGAATGGCTCGAGCACAACGAACCGCTGAAGGCGAAGCACGTGATGTCGCGCTTGCAGGCGATGCGCGGCGGCAAGGACAACGATTCGCGCTTCGGCATTCGTCAACGCGGCGAAGGCGAATACGCCGCGCTGCTTGCGAAACGTTTTGCCGCAGCGTGCGCGCGTCTCGGACTCAGGCAGCGCGAGCGCTTCGCACACGATCTGACGCTGTTCCGCCCGCCCGCTCTCGGACCGCAACTGTCGCTGCTTTAGGACAATGCACGCTCGACCAATCGACTTCGCGCGCGCGTTATTTGACATTTGAAGCCTGCGGAACGTTGTGCACTTTCCCGGCATTGACTGCGGGATGGTTGGCGTATACTCGATTCGCAGCAGATCGTCCGACCTGCGCCGAGCTTCGTACCGGGGATTTCGCTTGAGCCTCCTGGAGAGAACCAGCATGCAATCCATCTCAGGACATCGCGGCCTGCGACTGGTCGTGGCCGCCGTTTTGTGCTCCAGCGCCGCCGGTTGCATGACTGCCAAGATCGAAGAGATGCGTGAGGCGCCGACGCAAATCACCTCCGACGAAGCGATCGTCCTGCTCGCCAAGCCGCATCTGGAAGGCACGGGCACCGAAGACAAATTCCTCGACTGCCTGGAGCGCGAACTGGTGGGCGAGAGCGTCTCCGCCGACGTTGCCGACCGGCAACGCGCCGGCAAGAAATTCGAGCCGCGCAGCAATCTGAAGAACGGGCCGTTCCAGATCTACGCGGACCACAATTTCGTCGACGCACTGTATCCCTGGCTGGAGCCGAGCACTGCGCCCGCCAACGCGCAAGGCTTCACCACTTTCCTGGCCCGCCCCGGTGTGACCGAGCGCGTCAACTCGATGGGCGTGCGTTACATCGTGTGGGTGGATGGTGTAACGCAGAAGACCGATGGCGGCGGCAGCATCGCCTGCGCGGCCGGTCCCGGCGGCGCCGGTTGCCTGGGCCTGGGCTGGTGGGAAAAGACGTCCGATTACGAGGCGACGATCTGGGACCTGAAGCAGGGCGTGAGTGCGGGCAGCCTGACGACCGACGTGAAGGGCACATCGGTAATGATCGGCGCCATCGCACCGATTCCCTTGATCGCGCCGGTGCAGAGCACGGCCTGCGATCGGCTGGCCGGGCAGCTCAAGGCCTTCCTGCTCGGCTCGAGCGCCGAGGAGAACACGGTGGTCTCGCGACCGCAGTAGTCGAATCTCCTTCCCCGGACCGCATTGAACCTGCGGTCGGTGGCGCGGATCGAATGTTTGTTGAACGGGGGCGGTCAGCCCGCGTTCAGCTAGCGGGTCGCACAGTCGGAAACGGCGGCAGCCGCGGCTAGTGTGGCGGGGGAACGAGGAGAAACGATGCAAATTCAGCGCTCGCGCAGGTCGCTGCCCGTGGTCGCCGTCCAGGCGACGGCAGTCGGCGCTGTCTGCGCATTCCTGATGGGCGGTTGTCCCCAGCAACAGCAGCAATCGTCTTCTTCCGGCGGGCAGTCATCTTCAATGCCGTCCGGCGGCTCATCCGGTGGCGGCAGCAGTTCCAGCATGCCGTCCTCAGGCGGCGGCGGTCGTGCCGGCTCTTCCATGCCGAGCCCCGGAGGCTCGCAATCGTCTTCGCAGAGTCGCGGCTCGTCCGGTGGGCAGAGCGGCTCGAACATGCCGCAGTCGAGCGGCGGCAGCAGCTCCGGCGGTTCACAGAGCTCTCAAGGTGGCGGCGGCAGTAAGGCTGGCGGCGGTAGTCAGAGTGGCAGCCAGGGTGGCAGCGCGGGCTCGCCGGGCGGCCAGAGTGGCCAGAGCGGCGGTCAGACGGGTCCGAGCGTGACCGTGGGCGCGAATCTGCCCGGCGGACTCCCGACGGTCGGCATCCCGATGCCCAGCACCGGCGGCCAGAGCGGCGGCGGTGGCCAGGAAGGCAGCCCGCAGAACCAGAGCAGCAATTCTCCTGATGCCAGCGGCGGCGGCTCGGCCGGCGGCGCGCAG